>CACZNC010000029.1 GCA_902782445.1 uncultured Ruminococcus sp. | reverse complement strand
AAGTCATGTTTGGATAAATGGTATTCCCACCCCGTCGTTCGCATTCTACGGAGAGCGATCAAAACCCATGAAGACAGCTTTATAGAAGGAATATAGTATAAAATCACGGGAAAACGGCATCCGTGCGACAGGATCGGAGCAGGCAGAAGAAAGGCCCACCGGGGATGGTGAGCCTATGGTTTTTTCTGCGGGAAGACTACCGTGACAAAGGATTCATCCCTCGAACGCGGCCAGGAGTTTTGCCAGCTGCTTTTCCGCGGATCTCTCTCGTTTCTCGAAGAACGAAGCCAGATCCGTATTTCCGCTGGCAAGCTGCGTATGCAGTCCGCTGTAAACGGTCCCGGTGTCGTCGAGATAACCGAGATCCACGACGCGGCCGTCCAGGAGATAGTCGAGCATTTCCACGGAATCCTCGTCGCGCATGGCCTTGTAGGTGAGGACTTTGTCGTAGTAAGCCGGCTTGAGGGTGCTCATCGACGCGAAGGACAGGTACTCAAATACGTTGGCCGACATCTCCGGGTCTTCCGCCACGGTGGGGATCGTCAGAGCGTCCGACGCCCAGGAATGCACGTCCGTGTGATAGGCCTCCTGCAATTCGTCGAATTTCGGGAGGGGCAGAAGACCGAAGTCCACATCCATGTTGCGCAGGCGGGTCACGCACTGCAGGACTTCCGAATAGAACAGAGACTGATTCCCTTCGAACATCTGCTGGAAGACCGACCAGTCTCCGCCGAGCTGACCGTGGCAGGTGATGCGGTCGTCGTTCAGGATCCTGTCGATCTTCTCCGCCGCCTCCTGCAGCCGTTCGGTGAAGCCGCGGAAGACAGGGGCGTCGTTCTCGTCCTTGTCGAGGACCTTGTAGTCCAGCGCGTACACGAACGCATGATAGGCGTCCCCCGTCGTGAGGATCCCGAAGAAGTCGTTCAGGTCCGGTTTCCCGTTTCCGTCGTCCGTTCCGATATCCTTGACCAGCGAATAGAAACGGTCCACCGTCCACTCACCGCTCCGCACAAGATCGTAAAGCCCTTCCACGCCGTAGTTTTCCGCGACCTGCTTGTTGTACATCATGGACCATGTTCCCTCGTTTGCCACGAGCGTCATGTCTCCGACGGCAAGATAATTCCGGTTCAGGATCGAAGTGTCGCGGAGAATGCTGTGCGTATAGTAGGGCGCGTCCGGGTGAAAGACGTCGAATTCGTTCAGATCAAAGAGCAGGCCGCTCTTCGCGGAGGAGATCGACGTCCCGAGCGTCAGCATGGCGAGGTCCATGACATGATCGTTTGCCGCCGCCGAATTCCGGAGCGTCTGCAGGAAATTGCCGTCGGGGATCCTGTGCGGCTGTATCTTGATATTGAAGTACTGGTTGACTGTCTCATTCCGGTTGAAAACCGCGTCGTTGAGCGGTTCTCCGTTCAGTTCTTCGGAATAGACGTCCATGCTGATCCACCACCCGCTGCTGTCAGGGGTGCGATCCATGATCATAAAGTCCCGTCCCTTGTAGTCGGCGCTTCCGATCCCCGGGTCGTAGGAAGGCTCTTCCGTCTCCTCCTCGGCGGGGAGGACTCCGGGATCGATCTCCGAAACCTCCGCCGTGCCCGGATCCGGATTCTGGACAGTCGTCTCGCCGCATCCGGTGAGGAGGGCGGTCAGTATAAGGGCCGCACATAACAGGCCTGAAACGAGATTTTTCATGATGATCTCCTCTTCTGTCATGTTTATTTTTCTCCGTCGGCGTCGTGTCGGGAGGCAGAACAGCCGCCGTGCCGGGCATCCGCGCAGATGATCCCAGCCCGCTGTGTCCTCCGATCTGATTATACCCGAAAATGCCCGGCCTGTCAACCGGGGACTTGCATTTCGGTCCGGTCCGGTGTATAATCATACAGGAGGACTTCGCTTCGGCTGCCGCCGGGAACATGAAACCTGCGAGCGGAAATACCGAAAAACCGACGAAACCGTTCGGAGATCCGGAGGGATATCAGTACGGCACGGAGGGGCCCGCGGACATGTCCGGCAAAGGAAAGCCGCTGACTTTCAGAGCCTTCCCGCCCCCTTGACAGCCCCTGCGGAATTTGCTATACTACTCTCGGTTCCATCGGAAAAAACGCCTCCGCAGAATATTTGACAGCAAAGCCGAAATCTTTTGAATGAACAGGAGCTCAGCATGAAACGCATGAATATGAAATCCCTGTCCCTCGCTCTGACGGTTCTGCTCATGGCGGGGTCCCTCCCGGGATGCGGCGAATCCACCGTTCAGAATTCTCCCGACGAGACTGTGAAGATCGAAGCCATGAGCGCGTATTCCACGAATACCGTGGTACCCGCCTACGTCGACGTCTCCCTGCAGACAAAGGTGGCCCGGGACGAGGAATCCGGGGAGATGATGCAGATCGTCATGGACGGCCGCGTCATGGACTTCGGTTATCTGTACTGCGGATGGAACGGCTGGACCTGGCAGCTCGCAAACCTGTTCAAAGACCCCGGTACCTACGCTTCGAACCTCCAGAAGAATATCAAGATGATGACGAAAACCTACGAGAATATCATCAAATAGTTTATGGACTGACCGGAAATCCGCGACCTGGTTCCCTTTCGGGTCCGTCCGAACACAGGGGATGCCGGCATCGGAATTCGCACAGGTTCACAAGCAAGCCGGTGCCTGATCCGGCAGAACGCCCGACGTATGACATAAAAAAAATACCCCTGTGTTCACAGCCGCGCTCATGTCGCCGCAATGAACAACAGGTGTCTGGAGGTCTGTATGCTGCCTGTTCTGTCCGTCGCCCTCATGCGGGAATCCGACCGCGCGGCCATCGAAGGGGGCATCCCCTCCCGGGAGCTCATGCGCCGCGCCGCCGAGGGGATTTTTCACGCCGCGTCATGGAAAGAGCCCGTGGCCGTCGTATGCGGGAGCGGGAACAACGCCGGGGACGGGTATGCTCTGGCCCTGCTTCTGAAAGAGGCCGGGATCGGCTGCGCCGTGTACCGCGTATCGCCGCGCGTCTCGGAGGACGGGGCGTATTATCTCGGACTCTGCGGGACGGCGGGCATCGGGGTATATGACTTCACCGAACACCCGGATCTCTCCGGTTACGCCTCGATCGCGGACTGCATCTTCGGCACGGGGTTCCGCGGCGAGGCGCAGGGGACCGAACGGCAGGCGATCCTTGCAATCAACGCCTGTCACGAAAAAGGCGCGTTCGTCGTCTCCGCGGACATCAATTCCGGTCTCGGCGGGGACAGCGGCATGGGAGCGGACGCCGTCGCATCCGATCTGACGGTCAGCGTCGGATTTTACCAGCCCGGTCATTTCCTCGGCCGCGCGATGGACGTGATGCGGGAAAAACGCGTCGTCGACATCGGCATCGTCCCGGCCGGGGAGGCAGGCCGGTACGCGCTGTTCGAGGCGTCGGACGCGGCCCGGGCGTTTCCCCCGCGAAAGCATTTCTCGAACAAATCGACCTACGGCTATATCGCCCTCATCGGCGGCTCTTCACGGTACAGCGGCGCGATCCGTCTCGCGGCCATGGCAAACGCCGCCATGCGGGCCGGAGCGGGCGTCGTGAAGCTCGCGGCGCCGGCGGGTCTTTCGCCGATCCTCGCTCCCGAGATCCTCGAAGCGACGCTCTTCCCGATGCCGGAGACGGAGGGCGGGCTTCGGTTCGACGAGGATTCCCTCGCGGAACTGACGCGGGGCGTGAAATCGGCGGCCTTCGGCATGGGAGCGGGCGGCGGAGAGGAGACGGAGAAGATCGTTTCCTGGCTTCTCACGCATTTCCCCGGCGCGCTGATCGTCGACGCGGACGGCCTGAACGCGCTCGCACGTCTTGGAGAAGAAGGAAAAAATCTGCTCCGCGCCTCGCCCGGACATGTCATCCTCACGCCCCACACCATGGAATTCGCGCGGCTGACCGGGAAGAGCATCGGCGAGATCCTGTCCTCTCCCATTCCGTTCGCGGAGGAATACGCCCGTGAGACGGGAGCGACCGTTCTGCTCAAAGGACCGACGACGGTCGTGACGAACGGCGAACGGACCTTCCTTGTCGACAGGGGCTGCCCCGGCATGGCGACGGCGGGGAGCGGGGACGTGCTGTCCGGCATCCTTTCGGCGGTGGCGGCAGTGTGCTCCGATCCCCTCGAAGCGGCGGCGTCTGCCGCGTGGGTCAACGGACGCGCGGGCGAGCTGGCAGAGGCTGAATCCGGCGCGGTGAGCATGATCGCCTCGGACACGGTGAAGAAGATCTCGGAGGCGGTGAAACAGCTTGCCGCTTCCCCCTCCGGCATGGAATGAGAAGGGCGGTCCGTTCGGCTGTGCATCCCGAACCGCGTTCATGACGGTGGGATCGGAAGTAGGCGGCGGGATCCCCCGTCGGGCGCGGTCCCATGTTATTGTCAGGTCCCGTCCGTCAATATGTATTTGGCCGCTGAGAGCTCCTCCCCGGACATTTCGTCGATGAGAAGACGGGCAAGAGCGACCCGGTTTCCGAGCATCACCCGGTCAAGAAAGACTTTCAGGGCTTTTTTCTGATATTCCCTGCGGGAGACCGCGGCTGAAAAACATTTATACCGTCCCACCCTCTCATACGTCACAAACCCTTTGTTTTCAAGACGGAGGAGAAAGGTCAAAATCGTGGTCAGTTCCCACCGTCCCGCCAGATCCGTCCCACGAAGGAGTTCTTTCGAGCAGACAGGGCGGCCGCAGGCTTCCTCCGCATCCCAGAGCGCGCTCAGGACGGCAAACTCCGAGGAGGGCAGGATCTTTTCTTCGTTTTCTTTTCCGAGCGGTATCACAGCCGGGGGAACTGCCCTCTGCCTCTCGTACTCTTCCCTGCTCATCAGGGGCAGATACCCCCTCGACATGCCCTGCGGTTGTTCGAAACGGATGTATTTCTTGTATTCCAGAGTGTTCAGCGCATTGGTGAGCGTGCTCGGGCTCAGGCCGCCGTCAAACCGGAGAATGTCCCTTTTGAAGAGGAGACGGTTCAGGGAGGCGTGGGCGCTCCAGATGGCCTCCATAATTTCAAGTTCTTTCGGAGTGAGTTTATTGTTCATAGATCAAAGACTCGGATTTTGATAAAGTTTGATTTATCATACATATTCCGGACGGGGAGGCAGAAAGGTGTTTTACTCCCCCGCGGCCGGGCTGACAGAGGGGAAAATGTGCAAAAGATCGGCAGACGGGGTATGCTGGCACCTTCCCCGGACAGAATCAGATCTTCAGAATATCCTCTCCGGAAACGAATGCCTCCGGCGCAAAGATCCCGGGCTCGAAGGGGATTTCGAGATACATCCTGCCCCGATCCTCCTCCGTCAGCGGCTGGATCTTGAGTATTCCTTCCCGCGCCTTCAAATGCCGCAGGTCGATCACCCACGGCAGACCGTCGAGATAGGCGTCGCTGACAAGGGCGCCGTCCGCATAGAACCCCGCGACATTCCCCTTTACCCGGATCACCAGCCAGCGGTCGCCCTCCGTCCAGCGGACCGCGTATTCGACGGTGCGGTCTTTAACGGGAAGGTGTCCCATCAGCACTTCGGGGGAGCAGGACGCGGGGACTTTTTCAACGGCTACGGGGGTGAGCGAGGTCGGTTGATAGGGCTCCCGGGGAAGAAGCACGATATTCAAGTCCGCAATCCGATTGTCCCCCTCGTTCAGAAGCACCGTCCTTCCGTCTCCGAGCGATACGACCGGATCGAGGCCGGGGATCTTCTCGAGCGTCAGCGTGTTTCCGCTCCGGCTGACCGGCTGGGCGAAGGCATAGCGGATCTTCTGCCCGGCGAAGGTCAGGTTGACCGGAATGAAAAAGCTGCTGTCCGAGGGGACATCCATTTCGAAAGCGACGGAGTCCTTCTCAAAGCGGAACGCGAAGGGAACCGATCTGTGTGCGGGCAGTTCTTTCAGCCGGATGTGGTTGTTGACGAACAGAAATCCACCTTCCCCGTTTGTACGGAGCGCGCATCGGAGCGTCGTTTCATCCGACAGCGAGGACGGCATCTCCTCCGGCATGACGGCGGCCATCGGAGCGAGGTCTTCGCCGAAGTCGCGGAGGAAGCGATGGATCTGCGCCAGCCGGAACCAACTCTCGCGCAGCTGTCCCATATCGCCGACGGGAGCCTGAAAATCGTAGGAGAGGACCGGGCAGTCGTTGGGATAGCCGGTGGCCTTGCTCTCCTGCATCGTGGTCTTCCCGACAGGGTTCAGCCCGCCCGCGTACATATAGTAGCCCAACAGATTCAGTCCGCTCCCGAGCTTGCAGACGGCCAGCGCTTCGATATCCTTCGACGTAATGCGCGGGCGGCGGTGGTAGGTGGACTGATTTCCCCCGCCGAGCTCGCAGGACAGGAAGGGGAACACGTTTTCCGGAGCCTCGTTCCGCCGGGTCCCTTCCGCGACGGACAAAAGATCCGATCCGATGTTGCCGTCCTCCCGCACATAGGAGAAGAAGTAGTTGGCGTTCGGCTCCAGCTCGTGCACATGCCCGGCCCAGGGAGCCTCCGGATATCCGCCGTACATGGGGATCAGCGTGTCCGGGAGCTTCGCGTTCCCCCATCCCGTCGCGGTGAACAGGGGAGCGGTGAGCCCGGCGGACACGACGACCCGGCGGAGCGCTTCGAGATACTCCGGCCGGTGCGTCATTTCGTTCTCGATCTGGATCCCGAAGAGATCGAGGCCGCGCACTTGATCGGCAACGGCTTCGATATACCGCTTCGCGTATCCGAAATACGGCTCCTTCGTTGAGCGCAGGCTGTCGCCGCACTCCCGGCAAAGCCAGTCCGGGAACCCGCCGTTTCTGCATTCCCCGTGTGCCCACGGACCGATTCGCAGGCAGAATTCCAGACCCAGTTCATGGCACAGTTCGATGAACCGGCGGATATCCCGGTTCCCGTGAAAGTCGAACTTCCCCTTTTCTTCTTCGTGGTGGATCCAGAAGACGTAGCTTGCGGCGACTTCGATGCCGCCATCCTTCATCTTCCGGAGCGTCTCTTTCCATTTGTCCCGGGGGATCCGGCTGTAATGGCATTCTCCCATCACGGGGATCCACGGCTTCCCGTCCTTCGTCAGATACCGGGAATTGACCCCGATCCTTTCGTTTCCGAATCCTTCCGGCACACGGACCGGAGAGGACTTCCCTGCGGCGTAAAACTCCATTTCAAACTCCCGTTTTCCTCATTTCTGTCCGGAATCAGCCCGCTCACCTCGCGGTATTTCAGCCGGCGAAATCACTATGGCACAGAGACCCCCGAAAGCAAAACCGAATACCCGAACCGGCTCACCGGACCGGCTGTTGTTCGGCCCTGCCGCGTCATTCTCCGTCTTTCAGTTTTTCATAGGATGCTACCAACCTGTCCAGCATCTTCTGCGCCAGTTTGCTCCCTTTCTAATAAAGGGTTTGTCAAAATTGAACTGATCGACCGTAAACATGTCGATGAACATTCCCTGCGCCGCCATTCCGTAGGAAATATAGTCCGCGGCGACCTGGATATCGAAAGCATCGTCTCCGGCCGGACCGCTTCCGTCACCGCGCTGGGATAAAGCGGCATCATCCGGAAATGCCACGCCGTGAAGATCAGATAATCCACCTTCATGGCGGCGATATCCCGCACGAATCCGGGCACGTCAAAGCGGTCGGCCGCCTCCTGAATATCCGCCGGTCTGGTTCCGTCTTTGTAAACGGCGCCGCACGCGACGTAGTGGACAAAAAAGCCGTAACGGCAGCTCTTCTCATACTCTGTAACCATCTTTATACTTCACCTCCCGCTCAAATGCCGATGGTGTATCCGGAGTCCGATCAAAGGATCCTGCTTTTTATGACGACCGGAAAGATCATGACGGTTCCGGTCTCCTGCTGGGTTATTACTGACCGCCCGGTATGATCCGGATCCAGTATACCGCAGAGGGGCGGGAAAGTCAACACCCACCTGTTTGAAAAAATCCTCCGTCATGACAGAGGACAGAGGACGACGGGCCGGAGCTCAGTATCTCTTGACACTCCCCCGGGAAAATGCTATACTGTTTTCAGCCCTGAACTGTCCCCATCCCTTTTTGGCCGTTACTTCGATTTCAACGGAGAAAACAAGATGAAAAACTATACCTTTGACGGCTCGATGTCCCGGGAGGTCTTGGAAAACTACCTGTCCCGCGCCGTGACGCACACGGGTCTGACCTACGACAATCTCGCGCCGAGCCGGACCTTTGAGGACGACCTCAGAATGCTCCTCTCCGAAGGGGCGAAGTTTATCGGGCGGTGCGGCCTGATCTGGCGCTCCACCGACGAGGAAGAACACCGCAGGGTCTCCCGCGAACGGGCGGAGATCATCCACCGCGCGGACCCGGAGATGATTCTGCAGGGATGTATCTTCGAATGTATATGGAAACCGTACATCGACAGTCTTCCCGTTCCCGCATGGGTGTTCGAGGAATTCGGGCTCGATGCCGAAGAGCGGCATTTCTCCTACGATGCCATGCTCTACCCGGACGGGACCTTCGTCAACCACTGGGGGAAAAACGGCGGATCCGTGGAGGACATCCGGCAGCTGGAGACCCGGATGTATATCTATTACCGGGCTCGATGCTATATCGACGACGGATTTGAAGCGCTCCATTTCGGTCAGGTCCACCTGATCGGGGCAAAGGACGAAAACTTCCTGTACTGGAAAGAGACGCTCGACCGGGTCAGAGCCTATGCAAAAAAGCGGGCGCGGCGTCACTTCGTGCTCTGCGACGCGCACACCCACGGGATCACGGTCGGCGGCGTCTCCCTGTTCGACTACAACGCGTGGCCTCTGCGGCTGAAAGAGATACCCGAACGGCCGATGGACTGCATTCTGGAAGCCGGATACCTCGACAGCATCTGGGGACGCTCAAAGGGAGGCGTCACCCCGTCCGGCTGGGAAGCGGAATCCCTTCCCTTTCTCGTGGAGTTTGACAACTTCGGCCGCCGCCCCGACGCGCCTGTGCCGACCCTCGACAGCCATTACGCATGGGGATACGACGAGATCGACTGGCTCATGCTCCATTCCCGGGAGGAAAGGGCAAAGATTATCCGATCCGCGTACGGCTTCACGCGGTCCCAGGGCGGACACCTGGAAATGCCCTCCCGCCGCTGTCTGACGGAGGAATATGAGACCGTCTGGAAGGACCCGGACACGGACTGGCTGGATGCTGTGTCCGAAGACGAGTTCCTGCGGTACACGGTCGACGGCGAAGGAAACGCCCACATCTTCCGCCGCTATTACAGCGCGAACGATCCTTCGGATGCCTGTCCCTTCGGGCTGGGGGACGAGGCCGTTATCACGGAGTTATGGCATACCGAAGAATAAACTGCGGACAGGGGGATCCGGGCTTTATTTCCCATCTTCCTGAGAGACCGTAAAGAGCGAGTAGAAGTACCCCTTCCGCGTCATGAGATCGTCGAAAGTCCCCTGTTCCGAAACAGCGCCGTTTTTCAGCGCGAAAAGCCCTGTGCAGCGGCGGAGGAGATTCTCGTCCAGATCGTGGGTGACGATGACGCGGGTGTAGCCATCCAGCTTCAGGATCGCGTCCAGCACCTCGAAGGAGGTCTCCGCATCCAGGGACGCCGTCGCCTCGTCCACAAAGAGGACCGGGGTCTTGCGGAGCAGCGCTCTTGCGATGGAGATCCGCTGCCGCTCGCCGCCGGAGAGCCCGGAACCGTTCTCGCCGCAGAGATAATCCTTTCCCTTTTCGTCGATGAGCTTTTTCAGCCCGGACAGCCGCACGGCGCGGTCGATCTCCTCTTCCGGGAATTCGGAGAACATGGTGATGTTGTCGCGGATGGTGCTGTTGAAGACAAACACGTTCTGCTGGATCATGGACACAAGGTCGTAGAGCGAGTCCGGGGAAACGGTTCTGAGCTCTCGTCCGTCATAGAGGATCTCGCCCCGATAGTTTTTCGAGGACGCCATCAGAAGATTCAGAATCGTCGATTTTCCGCTGCCGGATCCTCCCACCAGCGCGTAGCAGCCGCCGGCGCAGAGCTCCATGTCCACATCCCGCAGCACGGGCTTTCCTTCCTCGTAGGCAAATGCAAGATCCTTTACGGAGATTCCCCCGGTGAGCTTCGGCGCGATCTGCCCGCCCTCGTCGGGGATGTTTTTGTCGAGGGCCAGGGCCAGCTTGTCGATCAGGCCGAAGGAAGCCATCATGCCGGCGAAGAAGGTCGGGAACGCCTGAATGGGCCCCAGCACGTAGTTCAAAAGCTGAACGAACACGATGGCGGTGCCTGCTGTGATCCCCCTGCCGGAGAGTGCCAGCGCGGCGGCCACAAAGAACACGCCGAACTGCAGGATCGCTCCCGCAAGGCCGGAGGAATAGCTGACCAGCACGTTCACCTTCGTGCGTTTTTTCGCGGCCTCCGCTACGTTCCCGCTGCTGTGATCGTGCAGTCTCGAGATGCTTTCCTCCGCCTTGAAGCTCTTGATCACAGAAAAGCCCGTGAGCGCGTCTTTCAGCATCCCGGTATAGCTCTCTTTCTGATCGGAAAGGTTCTTTTCCGCCGCTGCCGCCTTGTTCCCGAGGACTACGGAGACGGCGATGGGAAGCAGGGAGAAACCGACGGCGATCAGCGTCAGGAGCGGGCTGCACCAGAGCATGAGGCCCAGCGCGCCCACAAACGCGATGCCGACCTGTATCGTGCTCTGCAGCCGCCCGATAAACTCCGTCTCGATCGTGTTCGCGTCGTTCGAAAGCGCGGAGATATAGAGGGAGCTGTTTTCGCCGGAGAAGGCCTGGATGCCTTTTTCCATCAGCCGGTCAAAGACGTATTCCCGGTACTGCCTCATGGCCTTCGCGCGGAACTCGGAGAGGAATGTCCTGTCGAAGATCCATCCCAGTCCGTACAGCGCAAACGCGCCTCCCGTGACGATCAGGAGCGTGCCGAAACCGTAGGGGCATTCTCCGGAGATCAGGTCGGCGACTTCCTTGATGAGCCAGGAGAACACCAGTTCCGAAGCGGCGGCGAACAGGGCAGCGATCACGGTCATGGCCAGATTGAATTTGTTGTTCCGAAACAGTTCCCTGATGAACGGACGCCGCAGCGCCTTGATTTCTTTCTTCGTCATCGGATATCCCTCCCGCATAGCTCGTCAGTAGCGGATGATGTAGTACACCACGTAGGCCCAGCTGAGCAGTCCGTGGAAAATGGCCCAGCCGATGGAATGCCATGCGGTATAGCTGATCACCATGGCCAGGGCGCTGCCAAAGGTGACGCCGGATTTTACAGTCTTTTTCACGACGGTTTTCTTCTCGTCTTCCATGTGTGGTTCTCCTTCTTCAAATTCTGTTGTCATGGATGCGGAATGAGGGCAGATGTTTTCAGCCAGCATCAACTTCATACGCCCGCCCCCTTTGCGTTCCCGGAGACGATTATACATCATCGGGACCGAAAAGTAAACAGACCGGGCATATCAATCGGACAGATTTTTCCATACCGGCAGTGTGAGTTTTTCCAGCTTGACCACCCCGGGCGGTGAATGGGAATACGCTTGACAATACCGTCGGGGCTCAAAGGCGCGTTTTTTCACGAAAGAAGTTGAATAGAAACTTCAAATATTGCATTTCTGTTACACCGTCAAATACAGCCTTGACAAATAAGCCGGGGCATGATAGAATGTTGGAGGTAGGTGAGCCGAGTTGCCATCAGTTAAGCTCCCGAAAACGGGATGAACACTGCTAGGCAAATCGGACCCCTGCTTGCCCGCGACTGGCACTGTGTGGTCGGATACGACTGTATCTTAAACACCGCCGGCGGGAGAGAACCAGCGATATAAACTGAATCGGTCGGGTAATTGGAACCCGGGCTTTTTTACAGAATCGTTGGTTCCAAAGAGAAAGGATCGGCGTCGGATGAGGGAGTCATTCCCGGAACTGCGGCAGTAATGTGTAACCGATTCTTTATCCACGGGATCCGATCGAACGGATTCGGCGCCTCCTTGATACGCAAGGAAAGGTTAGACCGGTATGCCGTCCGTTTCGGATTCTTTTTTGTACTTTGGAGCATTGAAGATAAAAAAACACCTGACAATGTGTACTCCGTTGCGATCACCAATTTCTGGCACAACTTACCCTCCTCTATCGAAACTCCCCCCTCCGGTTATCATTGCCAATGCCGTGCGGATTGTATCATTTTTCTGCTTGTCGGTGCGCCTTATTGACATTCCCCCGCTCGCTATGGTATAATGCGGTTGAACTTGTCGGGGTGCAATACCCTTATCATCGCATTGTTTCCATTTATCGGCGAGGCAATCAAATAGATACATACGGAAATCCTCGTAAAAACAGCCGGGAGACGCAGGACAGCATCCTGTAAATTATTATTCTGAGACAATATGAACTATGAATTTATGAATCCCGTATGCCGGTACGGGAACGAAACGCATGAACTCATCGGGGAGAGGGAGAATACCTTCTCGAACGGCACGGTTCGTCTGGAGATCGAAGCGGTACCCGTCAGGGAGGGGGCAGAAAAGCTCGTCTGCCGGTGGAGCACTCTCTCCGGCACTCCCCTTGTCTGTCAGCCGGAAATCCGGGTTCGGACGACTTTTGTCCCGACCCACTGGGTGATCCCCGGCATCAGCTACAACGGCAACGAATGGGGACACGGCAACGAGCCCAAAGGATTTGCCTGTGAAGGCGAGCCCTGGGTATTCGACGACCGGCGGACTGCCATCCCCTCCTGCACCGTCAGTGAAAACGAATCGACGTTTTTCGCTCTTTTTGCGTCCGTGGAAGACGATGCCTCGCACCTGTCCTCCTGCTCTATGGAACGGCTGCCGGACGGGACGATGCTCCACCGGATCCTCTGGCCGGAGATCGAGGAGCCGAAGACATACGTCGGGCGGGACCGGTACGGCGAGCCGCACGAGGATTTCGTGACGATCCCGGCGGGAGGGACCTTCACCGCGTCGGTGTTTCTGCTTTGGGGAAGGCCCGTCCTTCCGAACTACGGGACGGCGAACGCGGAGGATGCGGCGTTGGATCTGCTCGCCGGGCCCTTTCCGCCCCGCTATACGCCGGAGGAGATCCCCGCGCTCTGCTGCTCCTTCGCAAAAACGCTCCTGCGGGATGTGGGCGGACGGCGCCTGTTCTGCATCGGATGCTCCCCAAACGAGAATAACGGATTCTCTCAGGCATGGGGCAGCGAATTCGGCTGGTGCGGACAGAACGGCATATATGCCAGACTGATGATCGAACGCGGTACGGAGATCGGGGACGCAGGGCTCGCAACCATTGGCAGGGAGGTTCTCGACGCGTACAGTCACGAGGCAGTCGCGCCGACCGGACTGATCCGCACGCACTACGACCGGATCGTGACCGGCGGAAGTCCTGTCGAGGACACCTGCAACCTCGGGTTCGCGGTATGCGAGCTCGCCAAAGCATGGAAATTCCTCCATGACCGCGGGGAAGAACATCCCGACTGGCTGAAAGCCTCGCGCGGGATCGCGGATTTCTTATGTTCTCACTGGTCGGAGGAATGGGGATTCGGCAAGGCCTGGAACACGGAAACGGGAGAATGCGCCGATCCGTCGGGAACCATCGGAGCCTACCTCATCCCCGGCCTGACCGCGCTGTACGGCGTGACGGGAGAAACGCGCTATATGGAAGCCGCCCGGCGTGCCTGCCGTTTTTACCAGGACCGGGATCTGGCATATTTCAAGTGTACGGCCGGCGCGTTGGATACCTGCTGCATCGACAAGGAGACCTCCGGCTCCCTGCTTGCCGGCGCGATGGATCTGTACGACATCGACGGGACCGAAGAATGGCTGCTGTGCGCGAAGATGGCGGGGTGGTATTTCTGCTCCTGGATGTTCCATCACGACACGGTGAACAGCCCGGACAGCGATTTCGGGCAGTACGGCTACCGGACGCTGGGAGGCACGACCGTCTCCGCCCAGCACCACCACATCGACCTCTGGGGAGCCCTGATGGTGCCTTATGTGAAGCGGCTCGGGGAGATCACGGGAGACCGGCACTGGCACCTCCGGGCGGATCTGCTCTGGGCAAACGCCATCCAGAACATTGCGCCTGCGGAGGGTAAGGTCATCCACGGAAGACAGCGCCAGGCAGGCGCGCAGAACGAGGCGTATTTCCACTGCCACTGGGGAGACGAACGGGCTCCCGGAGTATACAACGAATGGCTTGTCGCATGGCCCGAAGCCTTCTGCTGGAATACGGCGGAATGGATGCGCAGGCGGGAAGATAAGGAAAGTCCAACGGAAACGGCAGGATGACCGAGGACGATCAGTACGGCTTCCTCACGCAGTACTATTCCGAGCTCTGCGTCCAGTGCAACCTCGGCGGAACGACCATCGGGAAAGACGCGGAGGGCTGGCTCGATTTCGTGGCCGACAACGACCGGATCATCAGCGTGATGGAGAAATACGCCAAACTGATGGAAAACGGGAACAGCAAGCTCGGCGCCAGCAACGAAGGAGGCGCGGACACGTTCGTCCGGGGGCACAGCCTGTTCTGCTTCCTCGAAGGAAGAGTTCTCTCCACAAAGGTCCGATCTTCTGATATAACCTACGGCGTCCTCCCCTTCCCGAAATACGACGAGAATCAGCAGGATTATTCGGGCGCGGGCTACGACCTCTACTGGGGGATCCCTCTCACCTCGAAAAACGCCGATATAACGGGAACTCTCGTCAGCGCCATGAGCTGTTACAATTACAATACAGTCGTCCCGCTCGTCTGGGAAGTCGTTCTCGGCAGCAAGCTCTCGGACGCCCCCGACGACGCGGATATGTTCCGGATCATCCGCGACGTGCAGTATGTCGATATCGGGTATGCGTGCAGCTGTTCGATGTCCACGTTTACCGACTTCATATTCCTGCTCAACAAAACACAGCCGGGAGAAGTGATCTCCTTTATGGAAAAGCGGCTGAAACCTCTCAGAAAGTCGATCGACAGGATGAACAAGACCTTCGAGGAGCTCGGCGGCTGATCCGGAGGGCATTCCATTTTTCCCCCCGGAAGAACAAAAAACCTTGAAATCATTGCAGAGGCTGCCTTTTATTCTTCCTGCTTGATTCTCCTTGAGCATCCCGTTTTTTCTGATCATTTCTTCGATTTTGCCATGTTCAAAGCCGCTGAGGTCAACTCCAGCGTTCAGAAATCTGTCTTTTTTACGGAGCAACGCCCAGAAGTCTGTACAGATATCTTTATGAATATGACCGTGGAGCATATACGTTCTCATCTGATGCTTCCGGGGGAACATCGGATCATGTTCCAGGTTTTTCTTTTCAAATTCTTTTTTCCGGGGCGGATCCGCAAACCCTTTGGTTCAGCTCGTTTTCGATTGCGTTCAGCGTTCTGAAAAACCGTTACGTTGCAACAGCCGGACCGAACAGCAGAATCCCCAGTGTGTTCCATCCGACCATATGACGCCACGAGGTGTGAGGGCCTTCAATCTGGAGTTCCGCTGCTTTTCCCTTCAACTCCTCAGCTATTCGCGCCATCCATATAAGGGTGAAAATAAATAGAGTCGGGATACCGAGGAGATATGCCTTCCAGTACGGCATGACCCTATGACCGAGGATGTCTTCCAGCTCGTCCTGCAAGCCGCCGAAAGGCATATACAAAAGGAAGAAAAGACCAGCCGTAAAGAAATCAACAAAGCCGAGCAGAAAGCCCGGACGGTGCGTGTGTTTGTAGAGCATACTTTATTCCGTCCTGAATCCGTATTCGCGTTCCTCAAGCGGAACATCCTTCACTTCCATGCTTTCGATCTGAATAAAGGTGCCGTGTTCAAGTGCAAGGATCACCTGATCGATCTGTGGCTCCGTCCCCTGTATCTCCATCACCACGGAGCCGTCCCACTCGTTGCGGCACCAGCCCGTACAGCCGAAGCGTCCGGCGGCGTGTTCGGCTCTCCAACGGAAACCGACGCCCTGAACGGAGCCTTTGAAAACAATATGTCTGCGGGTCATTTGCATTTTTCCTCTTCGTATTTTGGAGTATGAGAAGTAGATCTTACATGATGATCTCATGGTCATGCTTCCGAGCAAAATCGATAGTGTTCTTTATCCCGCCACAAGATCCTTTGCAGATCGCAATCACGTGTGAGGAATCAACCGTCCGCTTCAACGAGCGCCGCACAGCAGACCGGCAGAGAAAAGGAAACTGTACCTCCGTCGGTAAGCATATCAACCGCCCCGCGTACACGGACCATGCGGTGCCGCACATTCATCGTCACACGCGCCGGTTCCTCGTCCGTGCCGGAATAATCACTCGCGTTCATGATCCACAACGCCTGCCTGCCGCTGCCGTCCCGTGCCGTCATCTGCCCGATGCACAAGGCCTTGCCGTTTTCCGAGTAAACATGGAAGAAAACACCGGTGTTCAGCGCGGGGAGTGATTCCATATGGCTGCCCTCCGGGATCGGATCGCCGTCCGGGAAGCCGACCAGAACCGTATTCACGTTGCGGTAGCGCATGTAGTCGTCCGCGACCGCAAGCGTCTCAAGGTGCACCGTCTTCAGGCGGGTGAACTGTTCGTTCGGCTCGCCGTCCGCACCGATGATCTGCGACCCTTCCCACCAGCCGATCATCTCCGCGCCGAACGCCATGGCGCCGTTGACCTGATAGCGGAGCTTGTTCACCGTGATGTCCGCCGGCAGATCGCAGATCTCACCGCACTGCAAAAGGCACCACATGCGCCGTCCCGTTCTCCGGCAGGCTTCTGCGACGAGCCGGAGATTATCGAAGAACTGCCCTGCGCGCGGGTTGTCCTCGTGCGCGTACATATAATCGTCGAAGCAGATGTAGTCAAGGCCGATGCATTCCGTGTAACGCCGCAGATATTCCTCGTATGAACGGGTTCCGAGCTGGCTTTTCGCCTGATCCTCGGTGTTTTCCGCAACGGAGGCATAGCTCGGAAACAGATTGATGAACGGGAACTGATGCGGGAAGGCACGATTGATGGCATCAATGACGACGCCGTGATGCGGCAGATCGAGCGCGGACGGTTCGTCGCATTCGTTGATCCCCCAGATCGCCGGGTGATCTTCGAATCTGCCGGCCGCCTGTTCGTAAATGGAAAGCGGATTCGTCTCTGAGAACTGCCCTTCCCAGCCGCTGCCGCGATGTCCCGGGACGGCACCGTGCTCGATCGCTCCGATCCCGTATTTCTGCATCAGATCCAGAAAAGATCTCGGAGCGCCGATGAGATAAATAAACAGATCGATCCCGCAGTCAACAGCCTGTTTCAGATGCTCTTCGTCCCAGAACTGCTGCGGAAAATAGCACATTGCAATGTGAAGTTTTTTCGGGTCCATGCGTTCGTTCATGTCGCTTTCCTCTTGTCCCTTCCGACGCGCATCGTCGACGCTTTTTTCGCCTTTTCCTTATTTCTCATATCTCCGCATAGTCGATCCGGGCTTTGCTGATCACGCTCGCGATAAACGAATCTTTGCCGATCCTGCCTCTGAGGATCTCCTCCTCGGTCACGGAGGAAAGCAGAATCTCTTTGGCTGCCTCAGAATGCCAGGTATCCCTGTTCAGATGAGCGCGGTTGTCCCTTTCGCGGTCGTGAATGATATAGAGCCTTCCTTTTTCCCCTTCGGCAAGGTCGGGGTAGGAGACGCCGGGGCGCGTGTCAAGCGTCAGGCTTCCCGCCCAGGTTTTTCCGTCATCCTCCGAAAGCATCACCTTCATGCCGGTTCTTTCGGTATCCGAGATATTCCTGACATAGACAAGGCGTCCGCTTTGCAGTCTTGCGATAAAAAACCGGGTTGACGGCGCTTTTTCAAATTCTTCCGTTTCGCTCCATGTTTCGCCGCCGTCGGAGGAAAGGGACGTCGCATAATAACCTCGGACGGTGCGCGCCAGAAGACGGAGATATCCCTCCTCGGTTTCAAAAACCATTGTCTCGTCAAATACGCGGTTATCCGGCTTCTTTGCCGCCGGTTTATCGACGAAGGTTTTCCCGCTGTCGGAAGAAAAACGGAGCATATACCGGTCGGGTACATCCCAGTCGTAAGCCGGGAAGAGATAGCGCCCGTCCCGGAGGATGATCGGCTTGCAGCGCAGAAAGCCCTTCGTGATCATGCGGGGCTCCTCGAAAATGAGTTCATCGGCATCGGGATTCCGGCACAAAAGCATCTCCACTCCCGTGAAATCGGAATGATAATTCAGGTGGAAGGGGGTGCGGATGGTGGCCGGTTTCGCGTCCTCTGGATAGGGCGAATGCGTCCACATGATCCAGAGCTGCCCCCGTTCATCGATCCAGAGCTGGATATCAATGTTCCGGATTCTCTTCTCCCGGTCGGTATAGACCGCAAGGATCGGATGTGACCAGGTTTTCCCGCCGTCGTCGCTTTTGACGAGGACATTGAAATTATCTATGCAGGGCTCGAACATCCCGCCGGTATACCACCCGGCGAACAGTCTTCCGCCCCGTGTTCGGGCAATGGTCGGACAGCCCTGCCACGCCCGGTTTTCTTCCCAGGTTTCGCATCCGGGATTGAGTGTAATAAAGTTTTTCATCTCACTGCTGCCTCATCTCTTGTTATTATGAAAAGAATCGTGTATGTCAACCGTGCTTCATGAAATCTGTTCGGCTGCTGTTGCTTTTTCCTATACAGGAACGCAATCATATAGACAGATGAAATCATATCGGCTTTTTATTTGACTTTGTTTCGCCGTATTTCTCCAAATAGAGTTCGAGGATCAACAGGTAAATGAAGACGACTTCCCAGACGAAGAATGTTTGATCCATTACCCTGTTCTTTCCGAAAAGCGCAGCGATAAACCCTGCCGCATAGATGGCAAACGCTGTCCCTGAAAACCTTTGCATCTTACTCTTCGATAGTATAGCTGTCAGTACAAAAGATAGCGCAGTTGTAAACATAAGTGACATCGCAAAAATGTCGTGAATATCTGAGGAAAGAACACTTCGTTCCCGGTTGCAGGGGAAAAGTGCCGTTCCGAGAACAGAAAGGAAAATAAGAATGTATATTGCCTTCTTGATTCCAGGCATTTTTGTTTTCGCAATATATACAGAAAGAAGCACAAGCATAATAACGGCAGAAAGGAAATACAGAACTGCGGTCGATTGCCTGAGCCCCGCATACCTGGAGAAGGAGAGGCTTAAGTCATATACATGAAGACCTGAAACCCATGATGAAATGACAATCGCTATAGCTGTCATCAGAAAAACCGCTCCGGCAATACCCGGAAGAAGGTATTTCAAGGATGGTCTGTTCATCGGTTTCTCCTGCAAAGCTCAAATTACTGGAACATCCGAACGGTATTCATCTGTCTGTTTTTCGTCCCATATTCTCAGTTAAATCGTGAAGACTCTTTTCATACTGCTCCTTCGAAATAGCTCGCCGTTCAAGAAACATCCCAAGCAGGCGCTTCCGGCGTTCGAAAAGTTCCCGGTTCTTCTCCGCATAGGACAGGGAGGCCCATGCGGGATCCTCTATATCTGCGGCCATGTTTTCCCCGTCCTGGATCATTTCTCAATCCGATATTCCAGTGTGAAAGCCGGCTCCGCAAGATTCTGAACGCGGAACAAATCCGCGCATCCGGGAGCAAGAGGTACCCGGATGGCATGGTCTTCCCATGGATCCGTCTGCCGTCCGTTGTCGCTTCGGACCTGATAGATGCGGAACTTCTCCCTGAGGGGTATTGTCACGGTACGCACGGCAGTGACCGCCCCCTCCGCCTCCGATTCCGGGACGCCGCCCCTGTTGTATGGTCCGTCGATATCCCGGTTGAGCACATAGAGATAGGTGTTTCCGTACGCGTCCGTGAATTCACCGAGGGAGACCCGCGGCTCGAGGGGAACATCGGCTAAAACAGCGCTGTCCGCGATATTGTCCGAGAAGGGCGTGTATAGAGGACATTTTTCCGCAATCTCTCCGCTGTGGAAGACATAACGGTTTTCCAGGGCCATGAGTGTGTTGCCGAGTTTGCGGAATTTCGCGTGTACAGCTTTAGTCTCCTCGAAGAACGGTCCCTTGTCCCCGTTCTCGTCGATGACGTTTCCGACTGCCGTGAACTGCTGCAGTCCTTTGACTCCGTAAAGAACGGCCGCGTTCATCATGCACTCCACCATGGGGAACTCGAAGTGGGGGTAGTTATGCAGATTCACACCCTGATAGTAGAACCAGAGTGGGATTCCAGCCTCCCGCCCCAGTTTCCTCATGAGTCCGAGGTCGCACCACATCAGGCAGGCGTCCAGCTGATCCTCGTCGTTGTAGAGCCACCCCGGGACGATGGGATAGTAGTCGAGGGAGAGCACCGGGGGATCGATATCCTTCACGTACCACCGCAGATAGTCCTCGAACTGTCCGTTGTCCCAGCGGTACAGCATATTGTAGCTGGGGATCGCCACGGTGAAGGGCAGAAGAGCCGGGTTTTCCCGCTGGAACAGATCCATCTGTCTCCGGGCCTCGATGCACTGATCCTCAACATAGGGCTCGTCCCAGACGTAGACGCCGACGGCATGGCGGTAAGGGCGCAGATGATCCGCTACCTGCCTGACGGTTTCCCGCGTGACCGTGCGGCCGAGGTTTCTCTCCTGCATCCCGCCGAAGACGGAGAAATCCTGATAGAGCAGGTCTATTCCGATCTCCTCGCACAGCCGGAGCGCTTCCTCCGCCTGCTCGTGGGACGCCCAGCCCATTTCCAGAAGGTTGAATCCCGCGTCCGCGCAGTTCTCGATCACGCTGCGCATATTCCGCCCTCTCGCGGAAAATGTGGACAGGACGAAATTGTCCTGTCGCCAGATCCGGCGCGGATTCCCGATGGGATAACGCGGAAGAATGCGATGTTCCATGAACAGCCTCCGTTTCCGTTATGATCAGTCGTTAAAATCAGATCCTCATGAGGAGAAAATCGACTCTCGTTCTCTTCTGGAATCATTATATACCAACAGGCCGAAAAAAGCAAGAAACCTGCCCATTTTATCTCGCAGGTGATCCTTACGCATTCATTCGAAAAATGAGGATGAAATCACCCCCTCCACAGAGAAAAAGCCATCCCCTTCCCTCACCCCTGCGTCATTTCGACAAACAGGAGCGGCGGAAGGGGACGCCTGTCAATCTTCAAACGATTCCGCGGTTTCCGTTCCTGCGAGCTGTTCAGGACAGTCTCGGACCGCTTTGTGTTTTCCTCAGATGATTCAGTCATCCCTGCTCAGGGATTGTTTGTAAAGTTTTTGTTGAATATCTTCATCGATTTCTCAATCAGCCTCTGTTGAGACGCCAGTTTTGTCACAACACTGTTTCCGGCATACAGGTCGTTATACCATGGGATATTGAAAAAGTCGAGGAGGTACAGCTTGCCAAGGTCGATCACGCGGGTGTCATAAATGATCCGGATGGCTTCCGCAGATTTTTCGCTCCGCGCAGTTCTGTTCTGCATGGAGGATTCTACATAGGCGGGGATAAGGTTCTTGTAAGCCCAGCAGCAGAGAGATTCTTCCACTGCCCCGATTTTCTCCAGCTCGGTCGCGGTAACCGGGGACATGGAGAAGATCCCGTTACAGGTGCGGGAGCAGTATTCTTTCTGATCCTCATCAAATTTCGGGAGGGGCAGAATGCTGAAATCCGATTCCATTTCCCGGAACGAAACCAAATTGTAAAACTCTGCTACGGTGACCAGTTCCCGGTCATCCATAAACAGTTCCAGATTGGCAAAGCAGTTTTCGGTGAAAAACATCATCCGCGCCCGTTCCAGGATATCTACGAATTTTTCATTTCCGAAAATTGACACGTAGGGCATACCCTCGTCGTCTTTATCAATCAGGTGAACCTCCGAAGCATACAGGAATTTCTCCGGGACATCTCTGATGTCACATGCCCCGTATGTATAGGCGTCATTCCCATCCATAACCCCATCCCCGTTCACATCCCTGGTTGCGATATCACCGTATGCTTCGAGCTTATCTAGGGTCCAGGTCCCGTTGAATACATCCTCAAAGGGTACCTCGATACCGTAGTTTTCCGCTACACTGTCATTGAAGCAGAGGCAGACCGTTCTGTCGAGAGAGTACATATTGTAAGAACAGGCAGCGAAGTAATACCTGCCTCCTATGGAAAGAGTATCTGACAGTCCGTTCCCCCAGTAAATCTGTTTGAGATCAACATAGGGAATAGCCGCCATCGGAAGGAACGCTCCCTTTAAGGCACATTTCACAGACCAGCTGTCCGACATGGAAAACGTATCGTACTCGGTTTCTCCGGCCGCCACAAGCTGAACCACGGTATCGGGCATTGTCCAGTATGGGGTTGTTGACTCGCGGATTTGGACGTTCAGACGATCTAATGATGCGCATGACACCTTGGCCGGTCCGCTTCCGACCGTCTTCCTGAATGAAAAGGACGCGGGACTGAACCGGAAAGCCCTCCTCGAAAGGTTGGTCGATCTCTGCTTCGGCCGCACGCCGCCGGATCCTGCGGTGCTAAAGGTCACACCTCTCAACTGGGGCTCTTTCCTGATCGAAGCCGGAAATGCATCCCGAACAGTCTCCTGGGATATGCAGCTGACCTACCCCTTCGGGGAGGGAAAACATCCCGTGCTTCTGACCGGAGACCGCATGTGGGGAAACTGTATTGACACCGTGAAGCAGTTGTTCCTCGGGGCTGGCTTCATTGTGGCGGAGTTCAACCGTACCATGCTTGCGGAGGATGCCGCACCGCCGGACATGAGGACGAGAGGTCTTTACCCCGTCTACCCCGAATACGACTTCGGCGCGATTTCCGCCTGGGCATGGGGCTACCGCCGCTGTGTCGACGCTCTTCTCACCATGCCGCAGGTCGACCCGGACTGTATCTGCATCGCCGGCCATTCGAGGGGCGGAAAGACGACGCTTCTGGCAGGCGCGCTTGACGAGAGGATCGCTTTCACCCAGTCGAACGGATCGGGCATGTTCGGATGCGGCTGCCTGCGATACACGCAGATCGAGGATCCGGAGAGACAGATCCACGACCATCATTCGGAGACGCTCGGGAATATGTTCGGTCGCGGCGTGAACTGGGATATTTCCTATTGGGTCGGACGAGGCATGGAGGACTACATCGGCCGGGAGAGCGAGATCCCCTTCGACTTCCATTTTCTGAAAGCCGCCGTCGCGCCGCGCGGACTGCTGGAAACGGGCTCGGTCGACGACGTATGGGCCAACCCGCGCGGGAGCTACCATACGTTCCGGGCAGCCCGCGAACTCTATTCTGCCCTCGGTATTCCCCGCCGCATCGCCTCGTCGGTGCGGTACGGACCTCACGCTCACACACCGGGGGATTTTGCGAAGTTCCTCGCGTTTATCCTTGCGTGTCGGGAAGGGAGACCGTTCCTCGACGACAATGCCGATCTGGTTTTCGGAAGTCTCCCGAAGATTTACGAGTGGACGAAACCGGAGAATTGTTTCGGCAAAACCTGAAGCGTCTCCGATCTTGCCGCTAACGGAGCCCTCGCACTGCTGTGTATCCGAATAGGGCGGGTACAATCATAAGACTCGTACAGGTCAATAATACTTCAGTATCCGGCCCGTGCGAGTCTTTCATTCTTGTTGAAAGGGGTGAGGATATTAGGATACATCATTTCAACACCAATGGTGTTAACTGGATTCCCTCACCTTCTTGCTCTACGTAAATATATTGGTGGGCATCCATCTCTGAACCATGTATCTTTCACGGTCGCTTTGTTTTTCACGGCGTTCGAACATCCCCTACATCCGGCGCGTTTCATACTGGGGTAGGTTATCTCCCCATTGGATTCTCCCACCTACTCTCAGGGATTCAATATCGCATCCGGGAAGAAGTGGAAGCAGTCGATCCGAATCTCCGCACCCTTGTCCGGTTTTATCTTCAAACACAAATCCAGGCTGTCGGGCAATGCCTCCTGAAACCGGATCGCCGCGGTTCTCCTGTTTCTCCAGCGAAATGCCGGAGACGATTGCCCGATCCTGATTTCACCGAGCAGGCGGCCATTCTCGTCTTTCTCCCGAAGTTCGATCCATCCGCCGCCGCCGACACTGTCATAATTGACCGCGAAGCCTATTTTTCCCGCGAGATTACGGATTTTCGGATAATTCAGTACAGCTTCCCCGGCGGTTGATGCTGAAAAACCGAACAGATCTTCATATCCGGTCTGTGTACTTCCCTGCATATAACCCCCAACAGCGTTTCCTCGCTGTCATCATCCAGAGGGCCTGTCATCACAGCTTTTTGCCTTATCGAATACTCCGGCCGCGGCAAATGCGCGAAGTTCGTGCAGTCCGGCGAGTTTGCTGCCGTAAACGTTTCCGTGTTCCAGGGCAATAATGGAATCCTCCCAAATATCAGGACCCGGGAAATGCTTCGTCCCCATAATCTGCAGCAGAGGCCCACCGCAAATCGGGAAAACAGTTCCGCTGACTCTTCCGGAGCCCTGCAATACCCTGTAGCCGGTTCCGGGCGTCCAGGGCATTCCGACAAACGGGAATTTATAAGTCTGAACTTCTCGTAACGCTGTAAAGAGTTACTCCTTCCGGTCTGAAATCCATCTGGATTTCCCAAAACTCAACGCCTGCCTCTGCCGCATCCTTGAAGGTTTGTGACACCTCTTCATAGTGAGTTGATCGGAGCCGTTCCTTCCTCTCTGTTATGCGGTACTGATACACCTGCAGGAAAACTGCCTTCTCATGATCCTTAAGCGATCCGGCAAGCTCCTTTAGGTGCTTAACCATCCTGTCGGTTGATGAAAACGGCTTGGGTGGAAGCGTCTTTATGTCCTTCCCGTATTTTACATTGATCGTAGTCAGAGGAGTCTTTACTTCCAAATACGTATCTCCAACTTTGAAATCAAGCTTGGAAATGCCCAGATTCACCTCGCGTTGAACGCTGTCGAAATCCGAAACGATCGCGTCCAGTTCGTGCTCGTTGAAAAAGAACTCTACCAGTCTGTTTGAAAGGATCTGATTGATTCCTATCCAGTTTTCATCATCGGAAAGAAGTACAGCCACAATATCGTATTTCAGTTTTCGCTTTGGATCATCATGATAGGACAAAAGACACGGCAGATTCTTGTTCTCCACATCACCGATGCGATTTGTCGACGGTATGTGAGCGATCAATTCTTCTCCGTCTATATCTATCAAAGCTGTGAATTGGCTTTTTCTTTTCAACAGTGTTCCTCTGATAAGAGGCTTCTCAAATAGATACATACATTCACCTCGCAAAATCCCGATTTGTCAGTCTGAATTATGATACGCCGTCCCGCCCGGAAAAGCGATCCGCTCACCGGGCCTTTTTCTTTCCCGGCACCAGCGCGGCCAGTCCGATCCAGAATACGCTTTTCACAATATGAAGCAGAACAGCCCACAGGGGGATTCCGGCATAAAGCTCCTGCCGCAGAAGTTCCAGACCGTTCCCCGAATAAGGGTTTATCACGGTTAAGCCGAGACCCGCCGCCCGTTTCGCGCCTACGGTGTGTTCGGGGTTGGGCACAATCTCGGGCGGGAATTCCTGTCCGTTGCCGACGACGGCGTTCTTCTCTTCGTCGTAATAGTATCCGCCCATGTTCTCTTCGCCGACGAGCTCGACCACATAGGAGAAAGAGGAAACAGTTTTTGGACTGTAAAGACCGGCCTCGATCCCGGTTCCCACAAGAAACAGGACAAACACCAGCGGGATCGCAAGAACGGCGGCGGTCTTTTTGTATTTGATTTTCCGCAGCATGAGCCCCAGCGCGCAGCTCCCGCCCATGACCGAAAGCAGGCTCGGCACCAGCATTTTCGAGGCTTCGCGGGAGGGCAGCGGGAACGGGACCCGATATACCGCCGCCGCACCCTTCAATATCGCGGCAAACAGCAGGTACGAGCCGGCAGCCGCGGACACCGTGAGCAGGACCTGTTTGAGGGAATTCTCCCGGCTTTGCTCGCAGATCAACAACGCCCCTGCGGCACAGGCGGCCATCACGTACAGGACCCCGGCGGCATAGGCGCGGTCCGCCAGATCCGGCAGGGCTTCCCGGGCAAAGGAGTCCACCGTCGAACGCATGTCCGCAACGGTTTCGTCAAGGTCGATCCCCCTCACCATCTGCGCGTACAACCCGTCGTCGTACATCAGCACGGCGGAATCGCCCGCCTGAAATTCCGTTTCGGTAAGGGCGAGGTAATCGCCGCTCAGCCGTTTGACCGCCGAGCAGTTTTTCACCGCCGCCGTGACAAGGATCGCCAGCGCGAGGAGTCCCAGCCATACGGAAACCCGCGGGATACGCACATTCTTCATTGCGTCAACCTCATTTCCCGTCCGGAAAACTCGTGAATGCACCTCTCTCGACGACGGGCAGCCCGTACTTCTCCCTGGCGTCAGCGATCGCCCGGATCAGGAAGGCCATATTCCGCGCCAGATTCCGCATCGTCTGGAGCCCCTCCGCGTCCTTCTTCACATCCTCCGCCGTGAACCCGTGGACGGAGTTCCAGTAAGTCGAGGAGGCGACGGGCATCCCGCTGATGGTGAAATACTTGTTCAGGGCGTCGAAGGATGCGCTGTTTCCTCCCCGGCGGCAGCTGACCACCGCCGCGCCGACCTTCATGTGCTTCGGAAACGGGGTGCTGTAAAACAGGCGGTCGAGGAAGGAAAGGATCGTCCCGTTCGGCGATGCGTAGTAGACAGGGCTTCCGATCACCAGACCGTCCGCTTCTTCGAATTTCGGCGCGGCCTCGTTCACAAGATCCTCGAACACGCACCGCCCGATCTTTGCACAGCCACCGCAGCCGGCGCACCCCCTGACAGTCCTCGAGCCGACCTGAATGAGTTCGGTTTCCACGCCTTCCGCCTCAAAGGTCCTTATCATCTCGTCGAGCGCCGTCGCCGTGCATCCGTTCGGGTGCGAACTGCCGTTCAGCAGCAAAACCTTTGCCATGGAATTGTTCCTCACTTTCTGTACAGCTTCTTATTCGAAGTGTTTCCCTTCCATCATGAAATCCGCAAGATTCACATGATCGATCCCGTTTCTTTTCTGCAGCAGGGAATCCATTGTCATCAGATACTTCGGGTAATTGTCGGAAATCACCTCAAACGGACGATACTCCCGGTCTTCCGTCTCCTGATTCCCCGCGATCAAAGCAAAGCTCCGAAATGACCGTCAGCATAATGAGCTTCGCCACGTGTTTTTTCAGGCGCTCGCCGTCACGGTATATGACAAGAAATCCTTCCGCCAGCAGAAACGCGTAGATGGGAAATGCGATCCTTCCGATCCATGTCAGCATGATGTGATCTTTGAGAAAAAACCACCCGATATGATCGACGAGCATGGTGATCATTGCGATGATGCGAAGCGCTGCGCCGTCGATGCCTTTTGATTTCATGACTTTTGTCCTTTCCTTTTTCGGCTCGATAACGGGGAATTTGTCCTTCTGTTGTATCCGTTGTTTTTTATAAAGTCAAGAACGATTCCGTTGACTATGTCCGGCTGATCATCGTTTGCATTATGTGCCGCTCCTCGAATCATGATCAGCGGATATCCGGTCCGCCGCGACCATTTCTCCTTTCCGGGCAGGAACGTGTCATCCATAAGCGAGCAGATTTCCAAGCGCAACGGTAGAATATTCACCGCTGCCGAAAGACCCGTACTTCATACGGTCGGAAAGCGGCATGTGCTTCCGGCCCGGGATAATTGCACAGAACAAGTTCCGCTTTTTCAGAATCAAAGTGCTTCGGCAGTTTGATCCCGCACTCCCGATCCGAAAACGAACAGACTACCAGATACCGCTCTTCCGAGGTAAATCGCTCGTAAAGATAGAATCGGCTGTTCCATCGGGCATATTCCCGATAAGCGCCGGAAAGCAGGGTCCGGCTGCTTTTGCGCAAGGCCAGGCACTTCCGGTAGAAATTCAGGATGCTGTCCGGATCCTCCTCTTCACGTTCCACGTTGACCTCCGGATAGTTCGGATTCACGATGAACCACGGCTCAGCCTCCGAAAAGCCTGCGTTCTTCGCCCCACTCCACTGCATCGGCGTGCGGGCAGAATCCCTTGACGACAAATGGATCCGCTGCAGCCGTTTTTCCTCCGGCTCCCTCTTATGAAAGCTGTGATAGTTGTTGATGGAGGAAACATCGCGATAATGTTCAATGGAAGGGAGTCGGATATTCGTCATGCCGATCTCCTGCCCCTGATAGATGAAGGGCGTTCCCTGCTGAAGAAGATAGCAGGCCGCCAGCATGGTTCCGGATTCCCGCCAGTATTTCTCGCTCCCATACCGACTGATTACCCGCGGATGGTCGTGGTTTTCCAGATAGAGGGCGTTCCACGCCTTCCCAGCCAGCTTGTTCTGCCAGCGTGAAAAAGCGCGCTTAAGTTTTCTCAGCCGAAAGCCGTGATGAATGTATTCAGTCATGAAGCAGTCAGCCATCATGGTGTCGAACTGGATCATCATATCGAGTACCCGGTCCTCTCCTGTCAGATACCGGAGGGCGGTCTTCACCGGGGTCATCGGCGCTTCCCCGATCTGCACCGCTCCATAGTCGAGAGCGACTTTCCGGAATTCCTGCAGGTAAGCCAGAAGATTCGGGCCGTCCTTGTAATACGGAAGTCCGTTGATGATGGGCAGAAACGGGATACCGTCCGGCAGGCGGGGGTGCTTTGAGATGTAGGTGATCACGTCTTCACGGAATCCGTCCACGCCCATATCCAGCCAGAAGCGCATGATGCTTTTGACCTCTTCCCGGACTTTCGGATTGTCCATGTTCAGGTCCGGCTGTTTCTTCGCAAACAAATGAAGATAATACTGCTCCCGCTCCTCGCCATACTCCCATGCGAGTCCTTCAAACTGACTGAACCAGTTGTTCGGCGGACGTTTTTTGCTTCGTTTCCATTTCGGATCCCGCCAGATATAGTAATCGCTGTACGGGTTGTCCTTCCCCTTCCTGCTTTCGAGAAACCACGGGTGCTCGTCGGAGGTGTGATTGATGACGAGATCAAGAATGACTTTGAGCCCGAGGCTGTGAGCCTTGTCCAGCACCTTTCTGAACTGAGCCAGATCACCGTAATCCGGGTGGATATTCTTGTAGTCCGAAATATCGTAACCGTAATCCGCGTTTGGAGACGGATAGATTGGTGAAAACCATATACCGTCCACGCCAAGTGATTTGATATAGTCGAGCTTGTCATACACACCATACAGGTCCCCGATACCGTCGCCGTTGCCGTCGCAAAAACTGCGGATCCAGATCTGATACAGGGACATGCTTCTGAAATCAAACTGTTCCATACCGTTCATCCTCTTTTATGGGAATCGATTTTTTCATGGATGTTCTCTGCAACCCGGTCGAGGAAGCTCTCCACACTCTCCCCGGCGTCCTGAATATTCTCCATCATCCCTACGGCAGTCTCCCTGAAATCACGGAAGATCTCCCGGCGTATCTGTCTGTGTCTTTCCCGCTCCTCCAGTGTATGGGCCGTAACGGACATGAAATAGTCCGCGGGAAGCTTCTTTTTTTGCAGAAGACCTCTCTTTTTCTCCTCAAGGATCTCTCCGTAGCGTTTATACGCTTCCGACACGCTGTCCTTCCATGAAAGAACGATCTCATCCATGGCATTCTGTCCCACCTCACGCAGATGGCTGAGGTCCCAGCACGCTGTCTGAAGAAGGGCAGCCATAGCTTCCGGACTCTCCTGAATGGTAAATCCGTTTCGACCGTCCGTGATCCCCTCGGCAGCACAGGAGCCCTCGATCAGGACGCTGGCCAGTCCGCAGGCCGCCGCTTCCCTCACGACCAGTCCGTTGGTATCAAAAGTGGAGGGGAACAGGAATAAATCGGCGCGCGTATTCCACGCCCTCAGGGCTTCCCGGTCATAGATCGGACCGGTGAAGAAGCACCTGCTTTTCAGGCCGAGCTCCTCTGCCTTCTGCTCCATACTCTCCTTGTCGGGGCCTTTTCCGACGAACACCATGCGGAAATCTTGCCCCGCGTCCGACAGCTGTTTCAGGGCGTCGAGGATCAGAGGCAGGCCTTTATAGGTCATCATCCGTCCGACGAACAAAAAGACAGGTACGCCCTCGGGGAGATCATACCCCTCTGCGACCTCGGCGACTTTTCCCGGATCCGCCTTGCCTTTTTCAAAATCCACGCCGTTGTTCATGACCCGGTATTCGCCCTGAAAGCCCAGCGCCTTCAAGCTCTCACCCGCCCCGCGGCTGACTACCCAAACGTCGTCGCAGGCTTCAATATTGCTCACCATGGCATGGATACCCGCCTTCACAGCCAGTTTGCTTTTCACGACACGTTCGATATCGATGTCAAATTTCGTGTGATAGGTGAAAACGATTGGGGCATCAGTGTCTTCCCGCAGAATACGGGCCATGATTGTCGCTGTGGCCGGGCAGTGGGAATGGAGGATATCGGGAGCAAAGGCCGCCAGTTCTGCCGCCGCTTCCGAAGAAAACGGATTTCCTGCCCTGTACCCGCTCGCAAAAGCGGTCGTATCGAAGCTCTGATAGGGTACAACTTTGTACGGGTAAGCGCTGTAATCGGCCCCCGGATATTGGGGGGTCCCCACGATCACTTCTGCGCCGTGATCCCTGATCAAATGATCGGCGTAATTCATCACGACATTGACAACGCCGTCGATGACCGGAGCGAACGAGTCGTTCAGCAAGCAAACCTTCATGAGTCATTCTCCTGAAAAAGATAATCCTGCCATGGAAAAAGCCCCCGCACAAGACAGGCAAGGACTGCTGTCGCATAGGCAAAGAAAAAAGATCGGAACCTGAACCTGTGGGCATAAACCCTGTCCGAAAGGATTATACCACAATGCGGGAAGGAATGTCAAGCAGCGGGGGAGCTCCTTATGTGACGGTTTTTTCACATACTTTTCACGCAGTTTTTAGCACTCGCCTCTTGACAGTGCCAACAAACGGTGCTATAATACGGGCGAACAAAGGAACAGAGAGAGGTTCCCCGGAGGCCCGCATGGATTGCGGACGGTCCGCAGCCTCAAACCCTCCTTCCCTTGCGGAGAAACCCGCCTGTTCTGAATCCCCCCAATCAGAGGATGGAACAGGAAGGGAAAGCAAGGAGGTCTGACCTATGTTACCGAGCATTTGGAGAGACAACAGCATTTTCGGAGAAAACCTTTTTGACGACTGGTTCGGATTCCCGACCGAGAGAGACTTCCGGAACATCGAGAAAAAGCTCTACGGAAAGAACGCAGCCCACGTCATGAAGACCGACGTGACTGAGCACGACGATCATTACGAGATCGCCATCGACCTGCCGGGCTTCAAGAAAGAAGACGTGACCATCGACCTTGAGAACGGATACCTCACCGTAGGCGCGGCGAAGGGCGTCGACAAGGACGAGAACGACAAGGAAGGCAAGCTGATTCGTCAGGAGAGATACTCCGGCGCGATGCAGAGATCCTTCTATGTAGGCGAAAACGTCACTGAAGAGGACATCAAAGCAAAGATGGAGCACGGCGTGCTGACGCTGACGATCCCGAAGAAGGAAACGCCGAAGCTGCCGGAGAAGAAAACCATCGTAATCGAATAAGGCCGGGTTCCCCCGCCGGGTGAGTGATTAACCTCTCTTCCCCCCGCGGGGGATCATTTTTCAGCCCCCTGTTTCAGCGAACAACTCATGTGTACTGTATGAAAAAAGGATTACCGGACGGGATCGACTCCCACCGGAGAAAGGGAATCGTTATGTTGATCGAAGATATGCAGAACGAGAAAGCTGGGATTCCCACTGAATTCAACCAGTACAATATTTCCGGTTCTTATCAGCCCCAGCATCACAACAATAATAAGGAAAAGAAGCCCATTACAAGGAAAACCATTGCCTGGGCCTGCGCGATCTGCGTCGTCCTGTCCGGAGCCTTCGGTTTCGGCGGAACATACCTTGCGCACCAGATAACGGCTCAGGATCCCGTGGTTCAGTCTTCTGACACACAGACTGCGCAGAAGGTTTCTTCCGGCGCGCCCATCGTTATCTACAAGGCAGCGGATACGACAAATACCGCCTCCACTGCAAAAGCCACGGCTTCCTCAGACAGCGATATGACCTATGCGCAGGTCGCCGCGATCGTAAAGGATTCCGTCGTAGAGATCAATACCGAATACAAGACGGAAAACATCTGGTTCCAGTACACCACCGGCGGAGCAGGGTCCGGCGTGATCCTCACGGAGGACGGGTATATCATCACAAACGCGCACGTTATTCTGGACAACAATCAGCAGAATGCAGCGGACACCATTACGGTGCGTCTCCCCGATGGAACGGAATATCCTGCTGAGGTAAAAGCCTACGATACGGATGAGGATATCGCCATCGTCAAGATCGAAGCGCAGGGCCTCAAGGCTGTCAAATGCGGCGACAGTGACAAACTGGTCGTCGGACAGGAACTTGTGATCGTCGGCAATCCGCTCGGTGAGCTTGGCGGTACCGTGACCAACGGCATCGTTTCCGCCACGGAGCGGGAGATTCAAGTCGGCGGCGTAACCATGCATCTGATCCAGACCAACGCGGCCGTCAACCCCGGCAACTCCGGCGGCGGTATGTTCAATATGCGCGGTGAGCTGGTCGGCATCGTCAACGCGAAGTCCTCCGGTACCGGGATTGAAGGGCTTGGTTTCGCCATCCCTGTCAATAAGGCAGTTTCTGTTTCCGAAGAACTCATGACGAAGGGATATGTTTCCGGCAAGCCCATGATCGGCGTTTCCTTTGAAGATGTTACCAATGACGCAGGCAGTTTCTTCTTCTTCGGCAGCACAACATCCAATGTTAAACCTGGCGTCTATGTCAGCAGCCTGGTTGAAGGCATGAACGACAAGGTGCTGAAGGAGGGTGACCGCATAATTGCTGTCAATGGTGATGAGATCGGCTCTTCGGAAGATATCAAGGCGGCGGTGTCCGCGGCATCCATAGGAGACAAACTGACGTTCCAGCTTTACCGTGATGGGAAGTTGATGGAAGTAAAGGTCTCCGTTTATGAACGCACACCGGAAATTATGGCTGCTGCCTCCTCCGATCCCGAAGAAAAGAAGTCTGATCCCGATGAAGGAAAGAACCTGACAACCAAACCGGCAATCGGTGTTTCCATGCAGGAAGTCAACAACGGTTTCGCAAAGGAAGGCGTATATGTCACAGCTCTTGAAGAAGGCATGAACGACAAGGTCCTTCAGGTAGGCGACCGCATCGTAGCTGTAAACGGTGATGAAATCAACTCCGTCTCCGATGTGAAATCCATTGTGGAAAACGCAAAAATCGGCGACAAGCTGAATTTCCAGGTCTCCCGCGAAGGAAAGTTGATTTCAGTTGAAGTTACGGTATTTGAAAAGACCGTTGAAGAAGAGGCGGCAGAAGCGAAAGCGCCTGCGGAAGAGGAAGCCCCTTCGAAATCCGACAGCTTCTCCGGATTCGGCGACCTGTACGATTTCTTTGAGCGGTTCTTCGGATGAAGAAAAATAACAGTGTCCCCGGATAGATTCCCTGCATATACAAGTCCATACTCTCCCCCAACGTTTTAGATTTGAAAAGCTCCCTCTGTGAGAGACAGTATAAGAAAAACTCTGTCACTCATGGAGGGAGCATCATTTTGGTTTCTGCCGCCAATGATACCGGTTATGAAAATCTCAATGCCGATTCCGATCAGGATCACGCCTCTCAGGATGGATGCTCTCCCTGCAAGGCGGGTATGGTCGCCAAACACGGGCAATCGAGTAGGAGGGGCTGACATAAAAGCCGCCCCGACCTCTCACACCACCGTGCGTACCGTTCGGTACACGGCGGTTTCCAAGTTTACGCCTTGACAGAAAGGTAATAGTCAAGGAAGAATCCCCTGCCCGGATCGAAACTGCGGATATCGAAACTGCGGATGGCTTTGAGCAGGCCGATGGATCCGATCTGGATGAGGTCCTCGTTTTCCGCTCCCCTTCCCCGGAACCGCATCGCGACGCTCGTCACAAGGCCGAGGTTGAGCTCGGTCAGTTTGCAAATTTTGATACAATTACACTTTGCATACGTTTTGAAACTATTTTGCCAGTTTTTGGCAGGAACAGTATGCAAAGTGTGAAGGTTTGACGAAAAGGTGCACCCGAAATGAAACTTTTTCTGCCAGTAATTGGTAAAATACTCCCTCCTCCGCAACCGATCTCACTCCCCGTCAATTGCCGTATCGCTCGCTGTCGGCTTTGTCGGATGCCTGGTCACAGATCACCGCCAGCGCCACGGCGATCTCCTCCATCGTTCCGTCGTACATTCGAATGGTGTCGCAGTCACATACCCCGTTGCTCCCCTGCTGGATCTGGCAGAGCTTCCGCCCGCCCACGAAAATGTCGAAAACGTAGGACTCGAAGCCGACGCGGATCTCCAGAGTCTTGTCGTAAACCCTGCCCGACATACTGCGGAACAGCCCCTTTTTGACCCGCGCGATCTCCCGCCCATCCTCTGCGACGGTGTATTCAGGCAGGAATTTAGCGTATTTCCTGCGCAGAACGAGGATCTCCTCTCCCGCCCGGCAGACCGAATAGGTGTGACGCGCGAAATCGCCCTCGATCGTATACAGGGGATTCATGCCGTCCCGGTACACATGATACCGCGGCCTGAGCGGGAGCATATTCTGTTCCAGCCGCAGCAGATACGGCCTTTTCTTCTGTTTTGCGCTCCCCGGAGCGCGGTTTTCTTCCATATCCTGTCCTCTCCGTTCCGCCAGCCGCCAGCCGATGAAATCCCCTCTATATGGGGAATTTTACCACATCTGGGACGGAAATACAAGACCCCGGCAGAGGAATCCGGATTCTGCGTCCCGGGCGGGCCCAATTTCTCGTCATATGTACATGCATTATTTCCTTCTTATACCCCCTCCTGACGGGCTGACTGTTTGGTCAGATAACATGAGCGCCCCACCTTGGTAAGTGTGGAGAGTTCTCAAGTTTGCATTCGGATAGGGGAGCTGTCTATTTTACGACAAAGTCCGTCGGCTACGATCCACACTCCCACTGCTCCGGTTCAGTATAAAAAATTTGTTTAGTGATGAAGCACCTTGCTTCATCGTTATTGGAGGACGGCATGAAATAGCCACACACGCTTACCGGCATGTATCCTCCCCGTCCGATCTGTCCAGTTCGTCCCTCAGCGCACGCATCTGGCGACTGTTTTCGAGTGCGCCACGGACCGCAAAGTCGAAATCCGCACCGGCGGAGATCATCCTGCACCCGAGTTCCATCCAGTATCGCTGTTCCTTCTTGTTAAGCGCACCTATTGAAATGCCAACCAGCCCTCCTGCGGCTTCAACCTTTGCGATAGTCTCTTTCACAAGCGCGATGTTCTCTTCGTCGTAAATCTGATTCAACTTTCCGATTGAGCCGGACAAATCACAGGGACCGATGATAAACGCGTCAATTCCCGGCACATTCAGGATATCGTCAAGCGAGTCGATCGCCTGTTTCCGTTCGATCTGCACGAAGCGACAGAGTTCGTCCTCACGCCGGATATAATCGTCCGCGCTGTCAATGCCGTACCGCACCGCCCCGAGCGGTCCGAATCCGCGAAATCCACGCAACGGATAGTATGTGGAGCGGATGGCCTCATCCACCTGAGCAGCCGTTTCCAGATTAGGAAATACGACTCCATCTACGCCCATTTCGAGAATTCGCTTGACATGACCTGGTTCCTCCACGTGTGCGCGCACCACAGCAGCTGTTCCTCTTGCGCGGATGATCGTCACGCACCGCAGTAGCTCCTCATAATCGATGGCGGTATGTTCCGTATCAATCCAGATGTAATCATACCCCATCTGTGCATAAGCGTCTGCCAGTACGAAATTCCCAAGAGAAATATGTGTCCCGACGATGTGCTTCCGCGCTTTGATCTTTTCTTTCAGACTTGTCATGGTCGATGCCTCCTAATCGGATGAATGAATTCCGCGGCTGAACAAACCTCGGACCTCTTTACGTTCAAGTTCCCGACAGTCCTTTCATTATACACGAAAGTCCACGGATTTACAAGGTATGACAAGAAAACAGTTGTATATAGATGCTCCCCTGTCAGAACCATCTGTTCCCTTCTTGACATGTAAGCATTTTTGCTGTATGATAAGTATGATCAACCATTCCGACCTGGGCGTAGACGCACGCATGTACTCCGAAAAAGGAAAAGAGGACCAAAGCATGATGGGAAGAGAAACGATTCTGTTGGATCGCGGTTGGCTGTTTCACCGTGGAGAAATCGAAATCAAACGGCCTTCCTCCAAAGGTCCGATCTATTCGTCATCCAAAACTATCCGTGAACGCTGGGGTCCTGCTGCTGTGGAATACAACGATCATACCGACGACTACCGTCCCGGTGTGGAATTCGGGGTCGATCGTTGGGATCGGGTGAACCTGCCTCACGACTATGTCATCGAAGGGACATTTGATCCGGCGGAAAACAGCGCCCTCGGTTATCTGCGCTATGAAAACGCATGGTACCGCCACCACTTCACCCTCTCCGAAGAGGACCGGGGAAAGCGGATCGCATTGTACTTCGAAGGCATTGCAGGAGAATCCGAAATCTTCATCAACGGATGCCCCCTGTATCGGAATTCCTCTGGCTATACCTCCTTCGAGGTGGAGATCACGGATTTCGCGGTATTCGGAGGGGACAATCTGATCGCAGTCCATCTGGATCTCTCCCGGCACGAGGGCTGGTGGTACGAGGGAGGAGGCATTTATCGGCATGTCTGGCTGCTCAAAACCATTCCGATCCACATTGATCGTTGGGGAGTCCGCATCGTCCCGCGCAGAGTTTACAACACGCTCTGGCGGACGGACGTGGAAATCACGGTTTGCAACTCCGGGGACGATGACGGCGGTGCGCAGATTTTGACCGAACTTCTCGATCCTTCGGGAAAGCTCGTCAGCTCCGCCCGGACTTCGGTTTCCGTTGCCGCCCGTTCCGCAAACACGGGGATCGTCAGCCTGTATCTCGATGATCCGGCCCTCTGGCAGGTCGGAAAAGGAGTCTTGTACGCCGTCCGCACTACCGTTCTGTCCGGCATTGGTGAAGATCAGACCGTGGACCATTTCGGCTTCCGTGAGATCCTCTGCGATCCGGAACGGGGACTGTTCGTCAACAGGATCCCCGTGAAGATCAAAGGCGTCTGTGGTCACTACGATTGCGGGCTCACAGGGAAGGCGGTCCCGGACAATCTGTTCCGATATAAAGTCAAAATGATGCGGGAGATGGGGGCGAACGGATACCGCACCAGTCATTATCCGCAGTCCGAAGCCCTCATGGACGCACTCGACGAAGCCGGATTCATTGTTCTTGACGAAGTCCGCTGGTTTACTTCCTCCGAGGAGGGAATGAAGCAGCTCGAAATGCTAATCAAGCGAGATCGAAACCGTCCTTCTGTATTCTTCTGGTGTATCGGGAACGAGGAGCCTCTGTTCACAGATCCGAGAGGACAGCGGATTGCCGAAGCCATGCTGCACCGGGTCCGCCGGCTCGATCCCACCCGTCTCGTCACAGCCGCCTGCGACAGACCGGACCGCGCCTTGATCTACGGAAACATGGACGTGATCGGGATCAACTACGGGCTGGATTCCTACGACGCAGTCCATGAAAAGTATCCCGCAAAACCCGTCATGTCCACGGAATGCTGCGCGACCGGCACTACGCGCGGATGGTATGCGCCGGATTCACAGGATATGCGCCGTCCCGCCTACGACCGGGATACCAACGAATGGTTCCGCGGCCGTGAGCGAACATGGAAGTTCATTATGGAACGGGAATGGGTCATGGGGGCTTTTCAGTGGACCGCGTTCGAGCACCGTGGAGAATGCGTTTGGCCGATGCTCTGTTCCCAGTCCGGGGCTGTTGATCTCTATCTCCAGAAAAAAGACGCTTTCTGGCAGAACCGTTCATTTTGGGTCGACGAACCGATGCTCCATCTGATGCCGCACTGGAATCACGCTGGACATGAAGGAGAGCCTATCCGGATCGTGGCTTATACCAATCTCCCTGAGGCGGAGCTTTTCGTGAACGGAAAAAGCATGGGAAAGCAGACCGTCGACCGGTTCGGACACGCAGAATGGACGGCGGAGTACCTTCCCGGAACCATTGAATGCATCGGATCACGCGACGGTATCCGCATCTATTCAGCAGTCAGGGAAACGACCGGCCGTGGAATGATGCTGAAACTGATCCCTGAAAATGCTGAAGACATACACGCAAACGGCGAGGATATCGCGCTTTTCACCTGCGTCGTCCTCGACAGCGAAGGCCGTGAAGTTCCGGATGCCGTACCGCTCGTTTCCTTCCGGACAAACGGGGTCGGAACAGTCGCCGCGACCGGTTCCGATGATGCGGATCATATGCCGCTTTCTTCCAGTGAGCGAAGGATGTATGAAGGGCGCATTACCGTTGCGGTTCGATGTCCGTCGAGTCCTGGTCACATCGTCCTGTATGCACACGCAGAAGGGCTGTCGCCATGTCGGGCAGAAGTAGATGTTAACATATGAAACTCAGGAGGGCTTATGATAAGAATCACCGGGACCATGCGATCCTGCAATCCGAAGGCGGAGGAAACATTTCTCCGTCGGTATGACAGTGAAGGAAGGTTAATCGAGACGAGGATTCTGTCCTGCGAAGAGGACTATGCCGGCGGCTCCTATACCCGCGTGAGCACGGACAACGGCCGCACGTGGGGAGAATGGATCACGGATTACAACGACGATGACGGTGGAAGGCGCGGCAGGATCCCCGGAAGCAAGGAAGGGGACGAACTGCTCGGCGGCTGTTCGCCGTACTTCCACGATCCGGCGACCGGCTGTGACGTCGGCGTCGGCTCGACCTTCTATTATCTCAACGGACACGATGTCGGTTATTTCGCCTATTGGGACAAGGGCGAGGACAACATCCGCACGCACGCCTATTTTTCCATCCGGCGACCGGACGGCAGCGGCGAAACCCGCTTGATCGAGCTGGAAGAAGGAGGTGCGGATTATAACCCCGCCGATCCCCGCAACCCGGCGTTCCTCGACAAAAACCGCGCCATGGCGGGCGATCTCGTTCGGCTGCCCGACGGGGATCTCGCGTTCAACCTCTTCCCGACGGTACGGCTCTGCTGCGCGATGGCCGGTGTAGAAGTGAACGCATTCTTCCCCTCCTGCCCCGACCTGCACAACGGGCTCGTGGTCGTCCGTCTGCACTGGAATCCGGAGAAGAACGACTACGACATGATCTTCTCGACCGTCATCATGCTGAGTGATCTGCAAAGTTCGCGCTGCATCATGGAGCCGCAGACCCTGATCCTGCCGGACGGACGTTGGATTATCGTCTTTCGAGGCTCTAACACTCAGGTCGACGTGTGGCACACGCGTACCGATCCTACCACGCCGGGCTTCAAGTGGTACGTCGTGTCAGACGACAGGGGACGCACCTTCTCCCCGCCAATGCCGTGGCATTTCGACACCCGCGAGGTCGTCTACTCTTCCGCCTCCATCTCCTCCTTCGCTCGTAATCTGTGAAATCGACGAGAGATACGGCTGTCCCATCAAGAATTCGTTGACGGTCATCGACACCCTCCGGGAGGACGAAACGTACACGGAGCTCTCGAATCCCAATCTGTTAGCGAACCGTGAGACCGGCAATCTCGAAGTCCGTCTCACCAAGATCAATCTTGAGAAAGTAAAGGACGGTCAGCCAGTCATCCTTGACAAGTGGTATTCCGAGGCATGGGAATACGTACTCACGTTTGAGAGCTGAGCTGCGTGCGTGTACTGCATAACGCGGATATCCCTTCCAGTATGATTTCCCCCTCCATTCGCATTAACAATTCTGGATCATGGTACATCCCAAGATATTTCCCCTGCAACTCCATCGGAAGGGACACAAACGCTTCCTCACCGATACCGCAGATGAGAAACGTCCCATGGATGATATCTACGATCTTCCCTTCCCTATCCCTAACCCCACGATTCGGAGCAAGATTCTGATTCTTTCCTTCCTCGTTGCAGATCAATGCGACGGGATCATCGAAGGGATATACAGCCTCTATTTTTCCGCCGACAATAGCTTGAAGTGATTCTAGTGTTCTGTTAAAACTTAATCTTGCGTAATTCAGATAGATGTGCTATAATGATCCCAAACGATGATAGGGAGGGATCATATGCCGTCGTTCAAATA
>CACZNC010000028.1 GCA_902782445.1 uncultured Ruminococcus sp. | reverse complement strand
CTTTCTAGGAGTTCCTCTTTTGGTTCTTTTCTCCTCGATAAAGGAGAAAAGAACAGCGATATCTCTGGATGACATCATTTAGAACGGAAATAGTATGAGATTATTCTTCCAGCATTTTCAAAAGCTCCGGGATGCAGAGCTCGAACTTGACGCTGTACCGGTAATCCGGGTCATCCATCGTCGCGCGGATGGAGTTGAGCACGTTCGTCGCGGCGATCCGCATGGAATCGACAAGGGATTTGCCGCGCATCATAGCCCCGAACATGGTCGCCGCGTAGAGGTCCCCGGTCCCGTGGAAGGAGACGGGCAGGTTTTCGTGGAAATACTCGGTATACTCCCCGGTTTCGCGGGTGTAGGCGACGATACCCTGCTTTCCGGGCTCGGACGCGTACCGCACGCCGGTGATCGCTGCGGTCTTCGCCCCGTTTTCGGTCAGTCCCCGGAGCAGGGAGCGGATATAGGTCTCGTCGTAGGTCCCGGGCTCTTTGTACTCCGCGCCGAGCATGAAGGAGGCCTCGGTGAGGTTCGGAACGATCAGATCCGCCCGGTCGCAGAGACGCTTCATCGCCGTGACGATCTCATTCCCGAATCCGGCGTAGAGCTTTCCGTTGTCCGCCATCGCGGGATCTGCAAAGAAAGTTCCCGGTCTGATCTCGTCGACGAAGTCCCCGATCATCGCTGCCTGTTCCGGAGAACCGAGATAGCCGGTGTAAAGCCCGTCGAAGGTCAGCCCGACCTTTTTCCAGTGGGCGGTGATCCCGGGGATGTCCTCCGTCAGATCCCGGAAGGTGAAGCCCGGGAATCCTGCTGTGTGGGTGGATAGAACTGCCGTCGGGATCACGGCGCATTCCACGCCCATCGCGGAAATGACGGGCAGGGCGACCGTGGCGGAGCATTTGCCGAAGCAGGAAATATCCTGAACGGTGACGATACGTTTCAACTCATTCATTTGTGATCCTCCTGAATGCCATCTTATTTTTCCCCGATAGGATACTCTGTTTTTGGCCTTATTGCTATCACCAAAAACAGATTTTTTTGTATGACCAGACCGGATATGCGGCAGGAGTCTGATTTTCCCGGAATCATCTTGCGCGCAACACGAAAGTGTGATATAATACTAAGCGGACTCCCGGAGGCGGAACCGGATCTGCCGAAGGCTGCCAGACGTTCGGGAGGAGGAAAGGGAATTCCTTGAAAAAAGCGATCCTGTCAGAGTGGGTCCGCATCGCCGCCGGACTTTCGGTGTTCGCGTTCGGAGTGCATCTCACGATCTTTGCCAATATCGGACTCGCCCCCTGGGACTGCCTCGGCATGGGACTTTCCCTGCATACGCCCCTCAACTACGGCCTGTCCATGACTTTCTGCAGCATTCTGATCCTCGGGATCGACCTACTGCTCCGGGAGCGGATCGGATTCGGCACGATCATCGACGCCGTTCTGACCGGCAACCTCGTCCAGCTCTGCAACGATCTCAATCCCTTCCCGCTGAACGAAAACCTGTGGCTCGGGATCGTCCTGATGCTCGCCGGATTCGTCTTCATGGCCTTCGAGATGATGATCTACATGAAAGCCGCTCAGTGCTGCGGTCCCCGGGATTCCCTTCTCGTCGGGCTGGGGAAGCGGATGCCGAAGGTCCCCATCGGGATCGTCGAGATCCTTCTTTGGGGACTGGCGCTCCTCTGCGGCTGGCTGCTCGGCGGCCCCGTCGGGATCGGGACCCTCGTCAGCACCTTCGGGGCGGGAGCCGTGACGCAGGTGATCTATTCCCTCATCCGCTTTGAACCCCGGGACGTGCGCCACAAAGACGTTTTTGAAGTGATCCGTATTCTCCTGAGCCGCCGGGAAACCTGACGCCCGGACTGAGGAGACGCCGCAGAAGGCCGTTCGGGCCATGAAAAGGAGGAATCATGAACGCAAACGCAAGAAAGATGCTCTCCGTATCCCTCGCCCTGCTTCTCTGTATGTTCGTCTGCGCGGGCTGTTTCCGCATCCGTCCGATCAGCAACCCGGCGCCCGGACCTCAGACCGGACCCCAGACCGAACCCCAGACCGGGAACGACGGACCCGAAGAACCCGGACCGGGACCCGCTCCCTCGTTTGAATTGAACTTCACGCTGGAAAACGTGTATGAGCAGAACCTCATTTCGAATCTTTTGCGCTGGCACAATTCCGTGACCTTCCGTCAGGACGTGAACGGTTATCCGCACCTCGAGAGCTTCTGGCTGCGCGACGGGGACCGGGTCATGATTTCGATGAATTCCGGCACATACGAGGACGGCACGACCTATGAAGCCCGCTCAGGCAGTTACCGCGGATTTGATTTTTACGACGAGGACGAAGGCACGGTCACTGCCGGGAAGTGGGTCACGGCCGAAGAGCTTGTCACCGAAGACTGGATCGACACCTACATCGCCGAATATCTTCCCGCCAGGCTGGACGGCGATATCAAAATCATCGCGGAGGACGGCGATCTCTGCACGGTCGAGATGAACGAGATCCTCGAATCGGCGGAGGAAGGCTCCGTCCCCTGCAAGAACACGATGGTGCTCAACAAGTACACGCTTGACATCCAGTCCTATGAGTGGGAGTACACCATCGACGGTACGACCTATATCGGCTCCTTCAGCCTCGAGTACGACGGGGAGAAGCTGGGCGAGGATCTTCTTTCCGCCTGGGACGAGACCCGGACCGTCACCGTCGAAGTCGCGTCGGAAGCGGCCGGAGAACGCACGGAGACATTTGAGTTCCCGACGAAGTGGAATCTCACGTTCCTGCCTGACGAGGGGATCACCCTGATCTGCCCGGAATACGGCAATATCGAAAACAATGTCTTCCTTCCGAACGACACGGCGGACGTCACCGTCTACGGGTACGATACGGCCAATCTTCCCGCAGGAGAAGACAGCGGGGGAGAGACGCTTTCCGATCTTCCGTTCTCCTTCGACGACATGGTGGAGGCAAACCGCATCACCAATCTGACGGACAAATACGGGAGCGTGAACGTCGAGGAAAGCATGACCTACGGTACCGTCCTCACCTCCTTCTTCCGCCATGACGGAACCATTGTGCGGCACGCCGAGGCCACGGTCAGCGCGATGGACTACGGCCTTGAAGCGTCGGAAGGAGAATCTTTCCGGACGGGCTACGGCTCCATCGGGAAGATGCGCTATGAATTCAGTTCGGAGAGCGGATTCCTCTATTACGCTCCGCTTTCCACCCTCTACGACGAGGAAGACTATCTCTTTGTCGACAAAAACGCGAAGGGCGAGCACTACGACAACGACCTCTATCTCACCGAATCCCTGCTGTTCGGACAGATCGAATCCGTGGAACAGAAAGCCGACGGAACGGTGGTCTTCCGGTACCGCTACGACTACGACGAGACCGGGGAGGAGATCCTCACCTATACCGTCAGCGCGCAGACTCTGGAAATCAAAAGCATCCTCATGGGCGACGGGAGCGCGATCACCGTCTTGCCCGGGGATGAGGTCCCCTTCGCCGAGGAGCTGAAAACGTATTTCTCCGATACCCGCGAATTCCTCTGCCATTTCAGCGGAGATGTCGACATGACCTACGAGGTGCCCTCCGCTTGGGAATTCACCGTCGGGTACTACGACGACGTCACCTGCTACTCCGACGAAGCCCGGAAGCAGGAGGTCGAAAACCGATTCCCCGCCGACGGGCAGAACTACGAGATCTGGGTCACTGCCGCGATGGGCTGATCCGCATGCGCAGAAAACCGCCGTTTTCCCCGAAATGGAGAGGACGGCGGTCCTTTTTGATACACAGGTTCAGTCCCCGAATCCCGCGGGTTCCAGCCCGAGCAGCTTTTCGGCGTTCCCCCGCGAGATCTTGTAATACGCCTCCCGGGAGATCCTTCCGTTGGCGCAGGCGTCGTCGAGGAAGGCGGAGAGCTTCAGCATGGGGCTCGTAATATTCCGCGGATCGCAGATATCCGTGCCGAAGTAGAGACGATCCTTGAATTCTTCTAGGAACTCCCACGCGTGTTCGGGATCCCGTGCGAGGGCGTTGTATCCGCTTCCGGCCGAGAGATCCGCCCGGAGATTCGGATAGGTCCGCATAAGCTCCGGGAGCCTTCCGCCCGGCACGACCTTTCCCGTCGGATATCCGTCCCGGACAGATTCCGTCACGTCCCCGCTGATCTCCGCCCAGAATTTCTGCGAATGTCCGATCAGGCAGAAATCCGGGAAGTCGGCGAGGGTCCTCTCAAGTCCCGGCAGGCCGAGGGAATCCACCACCCCGTAGTCCCCGCCGGGATTCCCGATGTGGAAGATCGCGCTGAGCCCGAGTTCCCCGAGCTGTCGGAACAGATTCCGGCACATCGGATCGGTGAAGGGCAGGTTATAGCACATCTCCCCGAGCCCCTTCGCCCCGAAGGCCATGCACTGGCGGAGGAAGGGCCTGAAATCCGTCTCGGGCGAGTTCGTCCCCTGCCGCGGATCCACGTTGCAGAACCAGGAAAAGCGGTCCGGGTATTTCTGAACGACCTGCCAGATCTCGTAATTCGAGGAGAGCACGAATCCCCCTTCGACCGCGATCTCGGGAAGCAGGACGCCCCGTCCGACGCCGATGGTCTCATAGATGGCGAGAAGCTCCTCCGGGGTCGCGTACCGGGCTTCCGCGCTGCCCGAAAACCATTTCGACTCCGAAGTGTGGACGTGAAGATCGATTTTTTCGACCGGCCTGAATGACATTGGCGGACACCTCCTGTCAGATTTCTTACGGATCCATCATAGCACATTCCGCCCCGGACGTCAAGAGGGAAGAAGACCGCCCCTCAAATCCTCCGGGCCCCCGGATTTTTCGGTTTCAGGCCGTTGCAATCCGCCCGGATTCATGGTATACTGAGGGCGGAATCGCTGCCGGGAGAAAATCCCGCATGACTGGAGGCTGGATGATGGATAAACGCATTCTGTTTACCCCCCTCGAACTGAAAAGGATCACGCTCCCCGGCCGGATCGTGCGCTCGGCGACGGAGCTTTTCGCGTCGGAGCCGGACGGGCATGTTCCCGCCTGCGAATTCGCCGTATTCGACCGGCTGGGCGGGGAACCCCTCGGGATGATCCTCACCGCGCACACCTGCGTCTCCCCCGAAGGCCGCGCGAACCTCCGCCAGAACGCCTTCTGGGACGACAGTTTTTTCGCGGACGGAGAACGGATCCGGCGGTGCGCGGGCAAGAACGGCGTCCCCGTCGTCATGCAGATCGGCCACGGCGGGATGAAGGCGGAGGGGAACAACGGGGGACTTCCCGTCTTCACTCCCGACAACATGACGGAAGAAAACATCCGCTCCGTCGTCCGCGCCTTCGGAGAAACGGCTCTGAGAGCAAAGCGGGCGGGGATGGACGGCGTCATGCTCCACTGCGCCCATCTCTATCTGCTCTCCCAGTTCTTCTATCCGAAATTCAACCACCGCACAGACCGATACGGGGGATCCGGGCTCAACCGCTTCCGCATCACGGCGGAATGTCTTGAAGCGGTCAAAGCGGCCTGCGGAAACGACTATCCCGTCTTTCTCAAAATCAACGGGGACGACGAGGGGGGCACGGAGGAATATTACCGGGATCTTGCCGAAGCCATCCGCTCGACCGGGGACGCTTTCGACGCCGTGGAGATTTCCGGCTGGCATTCCGCTCCCCTCGGCGTGCCGGAAAAACCGTATTTTCTCGAAATCGTCCGCCGCCTGAAAGAGGACGTGGAGGTCCCGCTCATCGAAGTCGGGGGGATCCGCTCCGCAGAAGGGATGCTCATGGCCCTCGAAGCCGGAGCGAGCGCGGTTTCCCTCAGCCGTCCCTTCCTCTGCGAGCCGGATTTCGCCTCGAAGATCCGCGATACGGAGAACGCCGTGTCCCGGTGCCGGGGATGCGGATTCTGCTTCCGCCCCCTCGATAACGCAACACTCGTCCGCTGTCCGACCGCCGGTCCCCTCCCGCTGCCGGAGGACTGAAACACCAGAGAAGGAGAATTGCCATGCTGACACAGCGGCTCGGTTCGACCACCCAGCTGGATTCCCGGTTCATGGAGGAGTTCATCCGCATCGTGCGGGAACATCCCGGCTCCTGCGACGAAGTCTGGCTCGCGACGAAATACGGATTCCCGCCCCTCTCCGTTCACCGGAAAACTGCCGAAACTCTTGCGGAAACGGCAAAACGCCTCCGGGATGCCGGGCTCAGGGTATCCCTGCAAATCTCGAACACCATAGGGCACGGGGAGTACATGAGCTCCCAGGACTGCTCGGGACTGGTGTACGACGGCTCGCCGGTGCGGAATATGGTGGGACCGGACGGCACGGTCGCGCGGTACTGCTTCTGCTGGAACGATCCGGTGATGCGGAAGTACGTCGCCGAAGAGGTCCGGGCCTACGCCGAAGCGATCCGCCCCCACACGGTCTGGGTGGACGACGACCTGAGAGCGGTGAATCACGCGCCCGTGCATTTCGGCTGCTTCTGCCCGTCCTGCGTCGCGGAGTTCAACCGGATAAACGGGACTGCTTTATCCAGGGAAGATCTCGCCGCGGAAGTCGGGTCCGGGGAAAGCGGGATCCGGGAGGCCTGGGTGAAATTCGTGCGGGACGGGCTGTACAGTTTCACATACGATCTCTGCCGCGCCGTCGCCGAAGTCAGCCCCGAAACCTTCATGGGACTGCAGAACGGGAGCAACGGCGGATATGCGGGCGGGGATCTCGGATTCATCTTCGACGCCATGCGGGACGCCTCGGGCAAGCCTCCGAAATACCGTCCAGGCGGCGGCGCGTACAACGACCACGATCCGAACGATATGCTCTGGAAGATGGACACGATCTCCTGGCAGAACGCCCGCCTGCCGAAGTACGTGACGGAGATCCGTCCGGAGATCGAAAACCTGCCCGACGTCCGGTACGGCAAGACCGTCGCCGGGACCTGCTACGAGACGACCCTCTATCTCGCCGCCGGAGCCACCGCCATGTCCTACGCCATGCTGATGAACGCGAACGAGGAGATGAACTGGCACGGGGACATGCTCGCCGCCTTCGCCGCCCACCGTTCCTACTGGGAACAGCTCGCCCGCGCCTCGGAGGGGACCTGTCAGGGAGGCCTGAAACGAGCGCTCGGAGCCGAAATGTGGAAACGGAAGCTCGAAGGCTGGGAAGAACCTTTTGCTTGGTGCGGTGAACCCACGGAGATCCCGGGGGAAGAACTGCGGGGCACCGGGATCCCCCTTTCCTTCGACTGCGCGTACAAACCCGTATACATCCTGAATCCCGACGCCATCCACTGCATGACGGACGGGGAGATCGAAGTCCTCCTCGGCGAACCGGTCGTCACCTCCGGCGAATCGCTGATCCTGCTCGCGGAACGGGGATTCGGCTCCATGCTGGGGGCTGAGGCTCAGCGGATCTCCACCCTCCGGCTATACGAGCGGTATTCCGATCACCCGGTCAACGGAAAAGCGAAAGGGAAGACCTGGGATCAGAGCTTTCACGTCTCCTCGGGACACGCCCTCTGCGATCTCGACGGGACGACGGAGATCCTCGGGATCTTCGAAACCGCGAACAGCCTGACCCCGCCCCTCTTTCCGGACGGTCCCCATCCCTTCGGCATCGCCTCCGCCCTGGTCCATACGGCAAAGGGGGCGCGCTGGGCGGTGTTCGGGGACTCCCCGTGGAACAGCGTCATTTCCCTCGACCGGAGAAATCAGATCCTCCGCGCCGCCGATATGATTTCGGGGGACCGCCTCCCCGCCATCCTCGAAACCGGCGCGCGTGCCGTACTGCTTCCCCGGGAGGATCGGGAAGGGCGTCTGACTTCGGTATCGGTCCTCAACTGCACCGTCGGGGAGAGCGGTCCTCTGGTCCTTCGCCTCCGCCGTGCTGCTTTGGAGCCCGGACAGAAGACCGCAGTCTTCTGCGCCCAATATCAGCCCATCCTGCGGGATCTTCCCATCACCCGGGACGTTACCCGGGACGTTACCCGGGACGGCGAGGACTATATTGCCGTCATGCCCTCCCTCCGTCCCTGGTCCCTCGGCACGATCTTTCTGCGTTCAACCTGACATCGGGGGTGTAGATCCGTGAAGAACTCGAAATTCAGCAAGGAAAAAACCGTCAAATATCTGCTCTGGACTTTCGGGCTCGCTTATCTCGTCCAGTTCGGCGCGGCATATCTCTGGATCCATGTGAACAGGACGGCCGGGCAGCTTGTGACGGCGGCGATGATGTTCGTGCCGGCCCTCGGCGTCTTTCTTGCGGGGGGAGACCTGAAAGGCATCGGCTGGAAACCGGGGATCCGGAAGAATCTGAAAACCTTCCTCGCCGCGTGGTTCCTCCCCGCCGCTTTCACAGCCATAGGAGCCCTGCTCTATTTCCTCCTCTTCCCGTCCCACTTCGATCTGAGCGGGGAGTATCTGGTGGCGGGAGCGGGGGAGGAGGTCCTGAAACAGATGGAAGCAGAGGGCGTTTCCTACCCCATGTATGCTCTGATCGGAGCGATCGCCGCTGTGACATACGCGCCTCTCATCAACGTCTTCGTCGCGCTCGGCGAGGAGATCGGATGGCGGGGCTTCCTCTATCCCCAGCTTAAGGCACGCTTCGGCAGGCAGAAGGGCTGGATCCTCGGCGGCGTGATCTGGGGCGCGTGGCACTGGCCGCTGATCTGGCTGATCGGGTATGAGTACGGAGCGGCTGCCGGGAACTCCGCCGGATATTTTGGCTTCCCCTTCACCGGAATGGTTCTTTTCTGCCTGATCACGCCGGCATGGGGGATCCTGCACGACTGGCTGTACGAGAAGAGCGGGACGATCTGGGCGCCGTCGGTCTTTCACGGTGCAATCAACGCGGCGGCGACGATTCCCCTGAGCGTCTGTCTGACGGACACCGGATCCGCCCGTCTGCTCGGTCCCGCGCCGATGGGGATCCTCGCCGGGGTGCCGTTCCTCATTGCCGCGGCGGTCCTTTTGCTCCGCAGAGAGAAGAAATAAACGCCCGATCCCGCGATTTTCCTCACAAACACCGGGGAGAAATTCACATTTTCCCCTTGTATTCCCGCGCCTCTCCCGGTATAATGAAGAAGAACGAAAGGGCGGACTGCCCGACACCACAACAAAATCCAATTCGGAGGAGCAACATGGCCAAGATCATCGGCGCATCGATCCCCAATCTCCCGTGGGAGGACAAGCCCCAGGGCTACACCGATCCCGTGTGGCGGTATACGAAATATCCCATCATCGACCGCAGAGGAAACAAGCGTTCCAACAGCGTGTTCAACAGCGCGGTGGTTCCCTTCAACGGCGAATTTGCCGGCGTGTTCCGCTGCGACAGCCGTTCCATTTCGATGGATCTCTTCGCCGGACATTCGGCGGACGGGCTTCACTGGAACATCGAGGACACGTCCCTGAACCTCGTCGGCGCGGACCCGGAGATCGCCCCCAACCAGTACCGCTACGACGCTCGCATTACCCCGATGGAGGGAAAGTACTACGTCACATGGTGCAACGGCTATCACGGCCCTACCATCGGCGTCGCGTGGACGGAGGATTTCAAGACCTTCCATCAGCTCGAAAACGCCTTCCTGCCCTATAACCGCAACGGCGTCCTCTTCCCCCGCAAGGTCGGCGGCATGTACATGATGCTCTCCCGTCCGTCCGACACCGGCCACACCCCCTTCGGCGACATCTATCTCAGCCAGTCTAAGGATCTGGAATTCTGGGGCAGACACCGCTTCGTGTTCGGCACCTTCCGCGGCAACGAATCCGCATGGCAGTCCACCAAGGTCGGCCCCGGACCCGCTCCCATCGAGACGGACGAAGGCTGGCTTCTGATCTACCACGGCGTGCTCACCACCTGCAACGGCTTTGTGTACCGCATGGGCTGCGCGCTCCTCGACCTTGACGAGCCCTGGAAAGTCCTGCACCGCACCTCCGACTACATCCTCGCGCCCTGGGAACTCTACGAGTGCGTGGGCGACGTCCCGAACGTGACCTTCCCCTGCGCCGCTCTTGCCGACGCCGATACCGGACGCATCGCCATCTACTACGGATGCGCGGACACCGTCACGGGCCTCGCGTTCACCACGGTCGACGAACTCGTGAACTTCACAAAGGAACACGACCTCCAGAAGCTCTGATCCCCCCACGGATCCCGCCGGAAAGACGCTCGGCTCATCCGGGGAGAATGAGAAAACAGAACAATGAAAACGACTGCCGCGATCCCGCAAAGGACTACGGCAGTCTGTTTTTTGCGCTCAGTTCCGCTTGTCTTCCTCTCCGTCAAGAAACCGGCGGGCGTAGAATTCCATGAGGACCTCCGCCTCCCGGACGATCTCCGGCTGGTCGGTGAGGGAGTGACCGGCCTGGGGCATGGGGAGGAAAGCGTATTCCACGCCGCATCCTTCCAGCCTGTCCCTCAGAGCCTTCGCCTGGGAGAACGGGACGCCCGTGTCCTTCATCCCGTGGCAGATCACGGTCGGAACAGCGCGTTCGGAAACGTAGATCAATGGGGAATACCGCCGGAGCAGGGGCATGAATTCCTCCTTGTTCTCAGGCAGGAAGGGGACCCCCGTCATGTCCGAAAACAGCCGGAACCACTTTTCCGCGGGCGGAGGATCGTCCGGGGTCCCGTACAGGATCTTCTCGTCCGTCAGCAGCACCGGGCCGCAGAACTCCACGACGCAGGCAGGCCGGATCGGAGCGGATTCCATCCTCGAGTAAGCGTAGAGCAGAGAAAGGTGCGCTCCCGCGGACGCTCCGGTCAGAAGGACCTTTTCGAGCCTCACGCCCTCATGGAATGCCAGATCTCTGATCGCGCCGAGAGCGGAGGAAATGTCGCCGAGCAGACCGTCCATGTGGGTCTTTGGGGAGAGATAGCGGTAATTCATTGCGGCGGCGGCATATCCTTTTCCCGCCCATTCGCCGAGAGCGTTCCGGTAGTATTCCTTGTCCCCGCCGGTCCAGGATCCGCCGTGGATGAAAAGGATCAGCCCGCGCTTTTCATATCCCGCCGGGACCGCGAGATCGAATCTCTGCCGGGGATGACTTCCGTATGCCGCGTCCATGAGCAGGATCGGTCCCGGGTTCATGCCTCTGCCTCTTTGAGAAAGCGTTCCGCGTAGATCTCAAACAACGCGGCGGATTCCCTGTAGATCTCCGCCTGTTCGAGTCCGTGCCCCGCCTCCGGCATCGGAAGGAAGACGTATTCGACCCCGCATTCTTCGAGCCTGTTCCGCAGGATCTTCGCCTGGGTGAAGGGGACAAGATCGTCCTTCTGCCCGTGGCAGATGATCGTCGGGACGGAGTTCCCGGTCACATGGGTCACAGGGGAATACTTTTCGAGCAGGGGCATGAATTCTGCTTCGTTCCCCGGAACCACCGCTTTACCCGTTAGATTTGAGAAGAGCGCGGTCCACTGTTCCGCCGGAGGGTATTTCCCGGGTGTTTCATAGAGGAGCCCGTGTTCCGAGAGCAGGGTGGGACCGCAGTAATCCACGACGCAGGCCGGCCGGATGGGCGAGGTCTCCGCCATCGAATAGGCGTAGAGCAGGGAGAGGTGCCCGCCCGCCGAGGTCCCCGTGAGCAGGACCCGGGTGAGATCGGCTCCGGCTTCTTTCGCCTTTTCCCGGATCACGGCGAGCGCGTTTTTGATATCCTCCATTTCCGCGTCCATCTGCGCGTCCGGGGCGATGTAGCGGTAATTCATCGCCGCCGCGGCATACCCTTTGACGGCCCAGCGGTCGAGGTCGTCCCGGTAGCCCTCCTTGTCCCCCGCGATCCACGCGCCTCCGTGGATGAAGAGGATCAGTCCGTGACAGCCGCGGTCCTTCGGCACGGCGAGGTCAAACTTCTGTCTTTCGTGCTCCCCGTATGCCTCGTCCTTCCATTTCATGAAAGAGGTGTTCATCGTGTCCCTCCCGATGGCTTGATTTTCGCCTCCATTGTATCATAAGTCCGGGACGGCGTCAAGGAGCGGGAAGAAATTCGGGCAGACAGGAAAACAGGCCCCGGGGAGATCTCCTCAGAGCCTGATGAAAAATCATATTTCGGTTCAGAACGGATCGAACTGCTTTAGAACAGAGCCTTGACGCTCGTGACGAACGCGGTCATGTTGCGGGCGGCGATGAAGACGAACACGGCGATCACGATCACGGCGAGGATATTGAGCACGACGCCGTTCTTATACTTGCCCATGACGTTCTTGTTGTTGCTCACTACCAGAAGCAGGACTGCGGTGATCGGAAGCAGGAACGCGTTTGCCGCCTGGGCGAAGAGGATGATCTCCGTCGGGGACGCGCCGAGAGTGCAGACCGCGACCATACCGAACAGGAGGACCACAAGCCAGAATGCCTTGAAGCGGAACTTCTTCATGTCTTCGCCCCAGCCGAGGATCCCGCTGGAAGCGAACGCGGCGGAGAGAGGAGCGGTGATGGCGGAAGTGAATCCCGCGGCGAAGAGGCCGATGCCGAAAATGACGGTCGCCCAGCTGCCGAGCAGAGGAGTGAGGGCTTTCGCCATGTCCGCGCCGCTGGAGATCGTTCCGCCGGTCGCGTTGATCGTGGCGGCCGCGCAGATGATGATCGCCATGGAGATCACGCCGCCGAGGCCGATGGCGATGATGGAGTCCAGCATGGAGGTCTTGAGGTCGGTTTCGGGATTCTTCCACTTCTTCGCGGCGGAGGAAGCGTGCAGGTAGATGTTATAGGGAACGACCGTCGTACCCATGAGGGCGGCGACCGTCATCCACGCCCGGTCCACGGAGGGAACGCTCGGGACGAACATGCCCTTGAGCACGGCGCCCCACTGGGGTTTCGCGCAGATCGCGCAGATCAGGAAAATCACGCCCATGATGACGACGAGGCCGGTCAGCACCTTTTCGATGGATTTGTAGCTCCCGCTGGCGAGAAGGATGATCGCGACCGTTCCGATGACGAGCGCGAGGATGATCTTCCAGGTCTGGGTGTTGAGGGCGGAGGAGATCGCCTGGATGCCGAGGATGGAACCGGAGATATTGCCGGTCTCATACGCGACGTTGCCGATGAAGACGGCGGAAATGACGAGGATTGCGAGCAGGATCCGCACGACTTTGTTCACGAAGATCTCGCGGAGCGCTTCGCCGAGGCCCATCTGCTTGACGATCCCGAGCTTCGCCGCCATGGTCTGCATGACGATGACCGAGATCACGGAGAACAGCATGGCCCAGAGCAGGGTATAGCCGAAGCTCGCTCCGGAAGTGGAGCAGGAAGTCACGGTGCCGGGACCGATGAACGCGGCAGCCACGAGCGCGCCGGGTCCGACTTCCTTCAGACGTTCGAGGAATGATTTCTTGGTTTTCGTTGCCATTGGGTGTTGCCTCCTTCTGATGTTTTGTACAGAATTGGATTACCTGAGAGGATAACGCTGACCGGAGAATTGGGAAGACCGTTACGGAGAGGATCAGAAAGCTCCGATCCCGATGCCGTTCTTTTCGAGGGTTTCCCGGATGCGCCGGATGAAGGCGAGAGCTTCCGGGGTGTCGCCGTGGACGCAGATCGAATCCGCCCGCAGGTCGATATCCTTTCCCGTGACGGCGGTGACTTTGCCTTCCGTCACCATGCGCAGGACCCGGGAAATGCACTCTTCCTCGTCGTGAATGACGGAGTCGGGCTTCGAGCGGGCGCGGAGGGATCCGTCTTCCTCATAGTGCCGGTCCGCGAAAACTTCGCTTGCGCAGGGCAGACCGATCTCGTTGGCCGCCCGGATCATTTCGCTGCCGGAGAGGGCCAGAAGCACCAGCGAATCGTCGATCTCCGCCACGGCTTCGGCAACGGCGCGGGCGAGCTTGTAATCGGCTCCGGCCATATTGTACATGGCTCCGTGGGGCTTCACATGATGGAGCTTCACCCCCGCCGCCCGGCAGAACGCGGAGAGCGCGCCGACCTGATACTGGATATAGGCCTTGACTTCCGCGGGGGAGGCGTTCATGTTCCGCCGTCCGAATCCCAAAAGATCCGGGAATCCGGGATGTGCGCCGACGGAGACGCCGTACTGTTTCGCGAGGGCGACGGACTTCTGCATCACGAGCGGGTCGCCGGCATGGTATCCGCAGGCGATGTTGACAGAAGTCACGAGGGGGATGATTTTGTCGTCCGCTCCGATCTTATACGCTCCGAAGCTCTCGCCGAGATCGGAGTTCAAATCAGCAAAAATCATAGTACCGTTCCTCTTTCAGTATTTCAGCGCGGAGTTTTTGACGTCGGTGATGAACATGTGTCCAGGGGCGTGGGTGATGGCGAAGGGCGGTTTCGCGGCCATCAGCACCGCCTGGGGGGTCACGCCGCAGGGCCAGAACACGGGGATCTCCCCCCGCCGGATCGTAACGGAATCGCCGAAATCGGGCTTGCCGATATCCTTGATCCCGATGGCGGAGGGGTCGCCGAGGTGCAGGGGTTTGCCGTGGACTCGGGGCATGGCGGAGGTGACGATGCTCGCGCGGATCGCCTGTTCCGGGGTCATGGGCCTCATGCTGACGACGACGTTCCCGTGAAAGACGCCCGCGGGACGGCAGGGGATGTTCGTGATGTACATCGGGACGTTCCTGCCCTCTTCGATCTGGCGGACGGGGATCCCCGCCTCGAGCAGTTCCGCTTCAAAGGAGAAGGAGCAGCCGATGAGGAAGCTGACGAGATCGTCCCGCCAGAATTTCTCGACGTTCAGGTATTCTCCCGTCATTTCCCCGTATTCGTACACCCGGTAGCGGGGAAGATCCCGGGCGATGTCGGCCCTGTCGGCGATCTCTTCGGTGTACCGGCCGTCGCAGACCTCGAGCACCGGGCAGGCGTAGGGATTCTTCTGGGCGAAGAGCAGAAAGTCGAAGGCGAGATCCCGGGGAAGTACGACAAGATTTGCCTGGGCGTATCCCGCGCACATCCCGGAGGTGTTCTCCGTGACGATCTCCTGTCGGATCAGGGACCGCACTTCGGAAGGGGAGGCGGAGGTATAATCGGTCATGGTCTCTCCTTTCATGAGCCGGAGGGATATACGCCGTTCAGAAGCCGGTATTCCTCCTCGAATGCCTTGTTTTCGATCGCCAGGATATCCTGCGCCTCGTCCACGGTGACGGGCATGAAGCGGACGGTGCACCCGGGACGCATCTGGGCGGCTCTAGGCAGATCGGCGGTTATGACGGTTGCGATTTTCGCGTAGCCCCCCGTGGTCTGCCGGTCCGCCATGAGGATGATGGGCTGGCCTCCCGTCGGGACCTGGATCGCGCCGAAGGCTGTCCCGTCGGATATGATATCGCTGGACTTCTTCGGGACGATGGGTTCGCCCTCCAATCGGATCCCCATGCGGTCGGTGGCGTTGGTGACGGAATAGGGATGGGAGAAGAAGCCTTCCAGTTCCGATTCGGAGAACATATAGTCCTGCGGTCCCGGGACAGTCCGGAGCACGACGTGCTTGCCGAAAACCGGCAGAGTCGTGAGCCTGCGCCGCGGAAGATCCGGCAGATCGGGAACGGGAGCGCGGAGTTTCAAAACGTCGCCCCGCATGATCTTGCGTCCGTTGAATCCCCCGACGCCGAAGCGCAGTCCGGTGGAGCGGCTCCCCATGACGAGGGGAAGATCGAACCCGCCCGACACGGCGAGATAGCATCCCATCCCGTCCCGGGTCCCCGAAAGCTCCAGCACGTCCCCCCTTGCGATTCGGATCGCCGCGCCGTTTTCGACTTCTCCGCCGTTGACCTTCGGCATCATATCCGCGCCGGTCAGAGCGATGACGCAGGGGGTGTTGAATCGGGCCGTGACGCCCAGAAGCATCATTTCAATGACGGCTTCCCCCGGATCGTTTCCGACAAGGGCGTTGGCTTTTTTCATGGAGAGGGAGTCCGCGGCGCCGGTGGGGGCGAATCCGCTTGCCTGATAGCCGAACCGGCCAAAGTCCTGGATCGTGGAGAGCAGGCCGGGGGTGAGGATCTCCATGCTCATCGGCGCTTACCTCCTTCCAGATAGGGGCATTCGTAAGACCCCGCTTTCACGGCGGCTTCGATCTTTCTGTATTCCCGCTCGTCGATGGGAACGAAGCGGATCTTGTCCCCGGCCCGGTAGAGGATCGGCTCCTTCCGCCGCGGATCGTAGGGACGGACGGGAGAACGGCCGATCAGACGCCAGCCTCCGGGAGAATCGAGGGGGTAAAGTCCGGTCTGACTGCCTCCGATGCCGACGGAACCGGCCGGGATCAGCTGACGGGGCTGGGAGAGGCGCGGGGTCTCGAGAACCGGATCCATCCCGCCGAGATAGGAGAAGCCCGGGAGGAATCCGAGCATATAGATGAGATAATCAGGAGCGGAGTGCCGCCGGATCACCTCGCGCTCGGAGATCCCCGCGTGTTCCGCCACATAGGGAAGGTCCTCGCCGTAATCCCCGCCATAGCAGACGGAAATGAGAAAGGTCCTCGACGGAGCGGCGGCGCTTGCGAGATTGCCCTCCGCCACCCTTCTGATCTTCCCGCAGATCTCGCCGAAGCGGATCACGCCCGGATCGTAGCAGATCAGCAGGGAACAGAAGGTCGGGATCATGTCCGTAATACCGGGCACTCCTTCTTCCGAAAGCAGGGACCGGAGCGCGTGTACCTTCGCGTTGACAGCGGGATCGATGCCGGTTCCGAATTCGACGGTCACGGCAGAATCCCCGACTGCGCGGATGGAAAAATCAGTCAAGCACATCAACTCCATTGGATGAAATAATTTCTCATATTTTATCACTTTTCTCCCCGTATGTCAACGGTTTTTTGCATAAATCCATGAAAAACTTATAAGTATTCAAAAACCGCTTGCAAAATCCTGGAAGATCGTGTAAAATGGAAAAAAACGGAGAGGAGGCAGGGTATGACCGTTCTGTTCCTGTTGATCGTCCTCGCTGCCTTTACAGTCCAGTCTCTCACCGGTTTCGGCGGACCGCTCATCGCGATGCCCCTCGGGATCTCCGCCGTGGGACTTGCGACAGCGAAACCGGTCGTCACCCTCTGCGCATGGCTTTCCGCCGCCATAGTCGCGCTGAAAAACCGGAAGGACATCGTTTACCCGGAACTCTTCAAAATGACCGGGACCATGCTCGTCTTCATGCTGGCAGGGCTGTGGCTCTTCAAAAACGTGCAGATGAATTTCCTGCAGGTGATCTACGGGATCATCGTCATGTGCATCGGCGTGAGAAAGCTCTTTTTCCCGTCGGATAAGCCGATGCCCAAATGGGTCTCTCCGCTTGCGATCTGCCTTGCGGGGGTCATGCAGGGGCTGTTCGTCTCGGGAGGCAGCTTTCTCGTCATTTACGCGGTCGGCGCGATCCCGGAGAAACAGAAATTCCGGACGACGCTGAGCGGGGTCTGGGCGCTCTTGAACATCTTCCTGCTGGGGAGCTATTTCTTCGACGGCTCTTTTACGCAGCCCGTGATTTCCGCCTCCCTGCTGAGCCTGATCCCCCTGACCGCGGCCGTCGTCTGCGGCAGTCTGCTGGCGGGGAAACTGAATCAGAAAGTATTCCTGAAAGTCGCCTATATCCTGCTCATCGTCTCCGGCGCGGTCCTGCTGATCACCAATCTGTGAGTCTGCGTCAGCTGATAAAATCCCCCGGTTCCTCCGATACAAAAACAGCCTCGGTTTCTGTTCCGGGGCTGTGTTTTTCGTAGATTCCTGTTTGCGATCCGAGGCGGGAGGCGACTTACTCCGCGATCCCCAGCCGCTCAGCCGCATAGATATAGCTCAGCATTCCGCTGGAATACCAGGGGGAGCAGGGCGTGGGATCCCCGGTGAACGGGTCGATCTCCTGCCCGAGCGGGACCCTGTCGAAGCACCGCGTCCACGCTTCGAGCCATTTTTCGCAGACCGTGTCGAAATCCCGGCTCCATCCGTAGGCGTCCATCCACCGGGTGCACCGCAGGACGATCAGGCCCATCGTGTAGTATCCCCAGCAGTTCCGGTCCGCGTGACGCGCGCAGGAGGGATCGTTCACCGCCATCGACGGGAAGGGATAGGGCGTCCAGAATTCGTCGGGATTCTTGAGGTGCTCCCGGTAGATCCTCCCGATCAGCGCGGCGTCTTTAGCGGGATCCAGCACCTTTTCGAGGAAGAGGTGGAAGATCGTGCTGGACTTGTATTTCCGCAGATTCCCGTTCCGGTCCGCGTCGTAAAAGAAGGCGTCCTTTTCGGAACAGCAGTGTTCGAACAGCTTCTTTTTGACCTCGGCGGAGGAGGCTTCCCATGCGGCGGCTTCTTCGTCCAGTCCGAGCGCGCGGGCCATTTCCGCGAGGGCTCTTTCATCCCCGTAGAAGTTCGCGTTCATGTCCACGGCGAGGATCGGGGTGATCCCGTCGTCGGGAGGAAGGACGCCCGCGTTCTGCTCGACGCCGTCTTTGACATAATTCCCCTGACAGGCCATGCCTTCGAGCCGGCCGCTGTTGTCGTGGCCCGTGTCGTAGCCGACGAACATTTCGATCAGTCCCCGGCCTGTGGTCATGCGGTACCGGCGGAGCCAGCCGTCCCACTTCTTCCCGGATTCGTAGGCTTTTCTGAGAAACGCGGGATCTCGGTTCATGCGCCAGACCTCGAGGCAGAGGGTGTAGAAGGACACGCACTCCTGGATCTGCGCGTACCGCGTGCTTCCGCTGCGCATGACGGCAAAGGGAAGCTGACCTTCCTCCGTCTGCCTGTCCATGAAGAGGTTGACGGTGTTTTCGGCAAGAAAGAGATATTCCGGATTCCGGGACGCGAAGAACACCGAATCGTATACATGCTCCATCCAGATCCCGGGGTAGGTCTCCGAAATCAGGAAAAGCGGTTTGTCTGTATTCTTGAAGAGGCCGATGTGGACGTTCTTGATCCGGTCCGAAGCGGTTCTGACGATTTCGCGGATTTTCGCGGTTTCGCTTTTCATCATGTTATCCTCCGGCAAAATGAATGATTTTCAGTCTTACGGTTTCCTCTCCTGCACGGGACCCGGCCGATCCGACACTTTCGTCCCCTTGACGCGGGAGAGCACGTCGAAGCCGAAGAACATCTTGATGAGCCACAGGATGAACACGAGCCCGAGGCAGGGAAGGATGCAGCTCGTCACGAGCAGGATCGCCACGGACTCCACGTATTTGTTCAAAAGATCCGCCGCCTTGCCCGACAGACTGGTGGCCGTTTCGGAAAGCCGGTTCAGAATGGTCGATATGATCGAGAGGTCCTTGTCCGCTTCAGCCAGAGGTGCGGTCTGTTCGTTCAGTTCGTCGGTGGATTCGAGGGTCGCGTCGATCCGGGAGGAATAGGTGTCGTATATGCCGTCCGAAATGAGGAGGCTTCCTGGAATGGCAATGGCGATGGCAAGGGCGAACAGAGCCAGTTTCCAGGCGAGCAGTTTTCCCTTGCCCCAGAACCAGATCCCGAGGATCGCCACCGCGCAGGCCGCTGGAATGAGGATCTTGAAGGAGGCCAGTCCGAGAAGGGTGAGCAGGGCTTTTTCCGTATAGAGAACGCTCAGTACGATCAGGAAATACCCCGTCAGATCCGCCAGTTTTTCGGCGATCGGGGTTGCGGTGTCGCCGGGGATCGCGGAAATGCCCGCGGAGGCGATGGCGGAGGCGGAGGTTAGCTTCATGACGGTGGAGGTCTTGTCCTCGATGGAGGTCAGGAGGGAATTGTTGACCGTCGAGCCGTCGCAGAGCCCGGACACGAGAAAGAAGGAGACGGCGGACACCAGCACCAGAAGAAGCGAGACGAGGATTTTTGAGAGATTTTTTTCCATTCAGACCTCCTTATTCCGATTCCCAGAGAATATCGTAGAGCGCCAGGTCGAGAAAACCGCCGATGAAATTGACGACGACCCGCCGGGCGTTTTCTTCCGCCTTTTCGAGAAGTCCCCGTTCGAGCGCGCGGGTCCGGGCCTTGTCCTCCAGTTCCACAAGGGCGTCGTTGAAATCCGAAACCGAGAGCGGATTCCCGAGCCCGTTTTTCTCCGAATAGAGCACGAAGCTGTTCGGGTCGATGTCCACGTTCTGGATCCCTGCCTCCGGCATTCGGACGGTGACGGCCCTTCCTTCCAGATCGAGCTCGATTCCGATCCCCTCGAAGTCGATCCCGGCGGTTACGACTCCGTCGTAGGTGGCGATGTAGGCCGTTTCGGTAAAGCCGAGGGGGATACTGAACAGCGTCTTGACCTTCGACTGCGTGACGGTGTCGGTGAAATAATACTCTTCTGTGACGAGGAGGCCCATGTCGCGGATCCCTTCCTCCATGTTTTTGACGAGGATCTCCCGCTCCGTGTCGAGGATCTTTTTCCCCTTCCCGGAGTCGTCTTTTTTCTGCGCGATCACCGTCCCCTGGGGCGTATCCGGGTCCTGTCGGCTGAGGACGGAACCCCAGATCACGACCGCGACGATGCCGATTGTCACCATTACGATCGCGGCGAGCAGAATGACGGAACGTCTGTTGTTCAGGTCCAAATGTCCAGCCCTCCCGAGCATGTTGATCCGGGACGGAATCTCTCCGTCCGAGCCGTACCGGCCGACTCTTTTCGACAATATCATACCAAAAAACGGGGAGTCTGTCAAGAGCAGGGAGGGGAAAAGAAGATCCGACGCCGCGCTCTCCCGCCGTTATCGTGCTTGAAACTTTTTTCTCCCGGGGGGGATTGCCAAATTGCGGGTGCGGTGGTATAATAAGGCCGGTAATTTTCAATTGAACAGGAGAAGATCATGAAACAGAGAAACACGGCTCGCGCTCTGAGCCTCCTTCTGGCCCTTCTGCTCATCCTCGCGGCCTGCGGGGAGAGCGCGGAAAACACGGACGCCCCGGCCGACGTCGGAGATACCGATGTGCAGGCCCCGTCCGCAGAAACCCCTGTCGAAGAAGAGACGGAACCGGATATCTACGTCAATCTTCCGGGCGCGGATTACGGCGGAGCGGATTTCCCCCTGCTCCAGTACGAGGAGACCTCCGCCGCCACTTCGACGATCTGCGTGGAAGAGCTGAACGGCGAAGCGGTGAACGACGCGATCTACCAGCGGACCCTCAACGTCAACGACCGCCTCGGCATCAACATCGTGTTCGACAAGACCAGCCTCGCAGACGTCACAAGCACCATGAGCGCCTCGATCCCGGCGGGCGACGATTACTACCAGGCTTTCTGGCAGCACAGCACGACGGCCGTCACCAATTTCCTTCAGAAGGGGTATGTTCTGAACCTGAACGATATTTCGGGATTTGATTTTACCGCTCCCTGGTGGAACCAGAACGCGATGGACAGCATCCGCCTCAACGACCGCACCTATATGGCGTTCGGAGATATCAACTATTATCTCTTCGACTTCCAGAGCATTATCATCTGCAACAAGCCTTTCGTCATGAACCACGGCATGACCGATCCCTATGAGCTCGTACAGGAAGGGGAATGGACGATCGACAAGTTCCTCTCGATGGTCAAAGAAGGCGCAGAGGACCTCAACGGCAACGGACAGCTCGGCGACGCGGAGGACCGTATCGGCTTTACGGGTTATAAAACCGCGACGGAGCTCGGTTTCACACACGCGGCCGATGTAGAACTGTTCAGCCGCGGCGCGGACGGCAGCATCGTCTATGACGGCGTGAGCGAAAAGTATTTCGATGTGGTTTCGCGGTATTCCGAGGTTCTCGGCGACAAGACCTTAGCGGAGCACAACGGGGATTTTGCCGGCCGGTTCCGCAGCGATCTGACGCTCTTCACATCCTTTACCGTCGGCGGACTCAGCGTCATGCGCGATACGGAGTTCGATTACTATGTCCTGCCCTTCCCGAAGTACGACGCGGAGCAGGAGAAGTACATTTCGTTCATCACCAACCAGATCCAGCCGATGATGATCCCGATCACGGTTGCGGATACGGAACGCGCAGGCGTGGTGCTCGAGAATCTCTGCGCAGAATCGCACAAACTGGTTCGCGAGTGCTATTTCGAAGAGCTTGTGAACTACAAATACGTCCGCGACGCGGAAGCAATCTCCATCCTCCGTATGCTGTACGCCTCCGACGCGCGGTTCGAGATCGGCCATATCTATAACTGGGGAGGCATAGAAGGAACGATCACCGCCGGACTTACCGGTGAAGCCGGGACGTTCGTGTCGGCCATGACGAGAATAGAAAAGATCATGGCGAAGTCCATGCAGAAGACGATGGACGCCATTTCGAACTGAGGTAACCGAAACAGCAGAAAGCCCCTTTTCCAGCCGGAAGTTCATTCCGCATTCGGCCGGGGAAGGGGGATTTCTGTTTATTTGCTGTTTTCTGCCAGGCTTATTTCTTCTTCTTTCTGAGGATCACCCATACGATCAGACCCGCCGCCAGAAGCACGACAGCCGTGGCGAGCACGATCACGACCACCGGGACCGAACTTCCGCCCCCGTATCCGATTTCCAATTCGGGGGGAAGCGCCGCGTCCGCGTAGGCCGGGAGGGCAAGGAGAACGGCAAAGGCTGCGGCCAGAAGGACCGATATGACTTTTTTCATCGTGCATTCCTCCGTTTAGGATCCTTTCCGCGCGAGATCATCCCGGATCGTCTGCCAGATCTGCTCCGCCGCGAAATCGGATCCGGCCGGGGATGCGTGGGCGCCGTCCGACCAGTAAAGTTCGAGATCCTGGCGGCTGTTTTTGTACTCCCACCACTTCTCTCCGACCGGGGCAACAAGCGCGCCGATCTTCTCCGCCGCCTGCCTGTGGACTTCGTTCATGTGGGATTGTATCCCGGGTTCTTTTTCCTGAGCCCATGTCTCGTAGATCACGGGGACGCTGTCGGTCTTCCGGATGAACTCCCCGAGCTTCGCGATACCCGAAAAGTATTTCTCCTCCGGTCCGAAGGGATGGGCGTGCTCTTGCAGAACGATGTAGTCATAGCCTCCGTGGAGGATGTTGAACCGGACGTCCGGCTCTTCGGCGTGCTGGGCGAGGTACCATCCCCCGTGCGCGATCATGACGGCCGAGCAGTCGAATCCCGCTTCCCGCGCCCGTCTCTGAACCATGAGCGGCATGTCGTTGAAAAAGGTGTGGCTGTTTCCGATGAAGAGGAGTCTGAGGGTTTTCTCTGCTTTATCCATGTTTTCCTCCCTGTTGTTATCGTTTCGCGAATGCTCGTGCCGACTCATTCATTGTCCGGCAGAAGCACTTGACGGTTGGTGCCGTAGAAAATGTCGCTGTGCCCGGAGATCAGGCGGCAGAATTCCTCGAACCGCTCCCAGTCGCCGTGGATATCGAATTCGTAGGCGTGGCCCCAGATATAGTAGATCTGCGGACGGTCCGGCTTCAGTTCGATAAATTCCTCCCCGAGCCGGAACAGCGCGTCCCATTCGATATGGTGGTACACCGTCGGATTGAAGATCAACAGATCCTTCTGCAGATCAAAACTGTGGGTCGAGGTGGTCGTCCGCGCGTATTTCACTCCCGTCCGGGTGCGGATGAGATCGGCCACGTGTTCGTTCATCACATGGGTCCCGCCCGGATAAGCCATGCCGACGACCTCGTATCCCGCCAGTTCCGAGAGCGCGAGTCTGTCCTCTTCCACTTCCCGGACGACATCCTCGTCGGAAAGGGCGGAGAGAGCGGGGTGGGTGAGCGTGTGGACCGCGATCTCGTGGCCTTCGTAGATTCCGCGGACTTCGCAGGGGCGGGGCTTCACATGGGCCACGGTCACGTCTTCCCGGATCAGGGAACCGGGTTTCCCGAGCAGACCGGAATTGAGGTTGAAGGTGCATTTGAGGCCGTACTTATCGAACAGCCGGATGAGTCTCTGATCCTGCGTCACGCCGTCGTCGTAGCTGAACGTGACGGCTTTCATTTTGCCCTGAAACATGGGGGACCTCCCGTTTTCTTTCGGTTTCCGCGTCCAGTATACCACATTATCCCCGGAAAGGCAAGAGTTTCCCGGATTTGGCAGAAGAAGACGGAAAACCTTCATTTTTTCGCCCTTGACAAGCTCCCCGTCTCTGTGCTATGATAAAAGAACCCGGTCCGGGCCTACACGCCGAAAACAAACGCTTCGGAACTCCCCGCGGATTCCGATCCCGGACCCGCAGAACCGCTTTTTGAGGAGGAAACCTTTGAAAAACCGACTAAAAAACCTGCTGCTTTTGCCGCTGCTGACTGTACTGATCGCTCTGTCGGCATCCCCGGCCGCGGCGTATGACTACAACCCGTTTACCGACATCTCCGAATCCGCCTGGTATTATCGGGACGTTATGAACGCGGTGAATGCGGGGCTGGTGAACGGAAAGACGAAAACGACCTTCTGCCCCGACGACTACCTCACCTACGCGGAAGCCGTGAAGCTGGCCTCCTGCCTGAATCAGCTCTGGTGGACGGGGGAGATCACCCTTTCGAACGGCTCGCCCTGGTATCAGAACTACGTCGACTACGCCTGGACGGTCGGGATCATCGACGACAATTACAACTGGACCGGCTATGCCTCCCGCGGCGCGTTCCTTGCGATCTTCGCGAACGCCGTTCCGACGGACGCGCTGGGCCGGATCAACTCCGTCCCGGACAACTCGATCCCGGACGTCTCCCTGTGGTACCCGAACGCATGGGCGATCTACGCGCTCTACCGGGCCGGGATCGTGCAGGGAAGCGACAAGGCGCACTCCTGCTATCCCGACAACCCGATCAAGCGGAGCGAAGTCGCCGCCATCCTCACCCGCATGACGGACCCCTCCGCCCGGCTGTACTTCACCATGGACTCCCCGGATGCGGCTTCATGGGACTACGAGGTCTATGAGGACTACGAAGGCTACGATACAGCGGAAGAGGAACCCGCGAATCCGAAATACTGGATCACCGTGGACTTCTACGACCGGGACGATCTGACCGTTTACACCGAAGGGACGACCCTCGGCCTGATTCTGTTGGAAAACGGCATCGAGCTTGCGGAAGGCGAGGTCCCCTCCGTGGATCTCTGGGATGACTGGCTGGCGGAGGATATGACCGTATCGGTGGACAAGTACGCCTACCGCTCCGAGGATGTACACCGGATCGAGGCGCGGACCACGGAGGAGATCGGGATCGACACCATTCCCCGCGGCGACGTCAACATACTGGAGGAAGGCGCGGACGGCGAGAGCATCATGCACTACACCGTCACCTACAAGAACGGCGCGGAGATCGACCGGACCCTCGAATGGGAAGAGGTCCTCACGGCCATGGTGCCCCAGGTGTACGAGATCGGCGTCGGCGGGACCATCGTCGGCAAGGACGGTACGACCTATTCCTATTCCTGGAAGCGGATCTGCTCAGCTACATACTATAATATTTACAACTACACCTATTCGGGCAATTACGTCAGCACGCAGACCGTGGCGACCAACCTGAACTATATCCCCATCGGGACCCGCATGTACGTCAAAAACGACCGTTATGACTTCGGCTACCGCGTGTCGGAGGATACGGGCTCCGGGCTCGCTCCGTGGCAGCTCGATATCTGGATGCCGGCGGACGACCCGAACGCGCCCCTCATGAGCGTCGAGGGCTTCGTCAAGGACATGGAGGTCTATTTCCTCGACTGAGAACGCAAAACAGAAGAGCTCGGTTTCCGCCGGGCTTTTTTGGATTGTGAACGAGCCTGTTTTCTGTGAGTTTTTCGCCGCGGCTCTTGCACAACCTCATGACGTATGGTATAATGGAAAAAATAAGATGTATTTCGCTGAAACCGTACCGGTCCGCATCGGGATCGCGGCGGGGGAGGAGACATGGCAAAATACTGTATGTACTGCGGGGCGGAACTCAATGACGACGACCGCTTTTGCTATAAATGCGGGGAAAAGGTTCCCGACATGCCCCGGGCGGAAGAGGATCCTCCGGTGCGAAACGCCAAAACCCCGCAGACCCGATCCGCGGGGCCGGTATGGGACGATTCGGAAACGGTCATTCAAAGCGGAGACGGCATCCCCTCGGAGAGCGGCGCGGTTCCGGCAGAAAACGGCGCGTATCCTCCGGAAACCGGGACCGCGGCCCCCTTTGTCCCGCTCGGAGACATCCGGATGCCCGAGACGGAAGAGGAGCATTTCTTCCCGGACGGCGGGGGCGAGCTTGTCGTCGATCTTGCCGCTCCCTCAGCTTTTCCGGATCAAGGCGAACCCTCCCTTCCCGCATTCGGACCCCAGGGCTGGACGGCCGGAGTGATCGGGGCCCTCTTCGGCGGGCTCGGATCGCTTCTCGGCGGCGTGTTCAAGATCTTCGCCCACGCACGTGCCCTGCTCTTTACGGCGGCGATCTCCGCGCTCTGGATCTGGCTGGACCGTCAGCGCAGTCTGGGGAATAAGGGGGATCTCGTCGAAAACCTGGGCCTCTTGACCTACGCGTTCGGCGGGGGCGGAGATACCGTCATGCAGACCGTCGGCGGAGCGCTCGGGAAGGGCGTGGTCGGCGCGGGGTTCTGCACGGTGCTCTACGGCGGGATCGGAAAGCTCGTCCGGGGGATCAAAAATATCTTCGTCCAGCCCGGATTCAATCTCGGCGCGGCGATGATCGGTTTCTCTCTCGCGGCGATCGCCTATCAGTTCACTGCCGGATTTGCCGGGGAAGAGGGATTCATGGTCGGCGCGATGGGAGCGATGATGTCCCTCGAAGCGCTCTCTTTGAACAAGGGCTTCCTCGTCAACCTCTCCGCGTCCTTCTCCTCCCGGAAGACCGGGGACGGAGGAAAACTGCTGCTCCCGGGCCGGTTCAAGGGATTCTTGACAGGCGCGGCCGCGGGATTCGCCGGATGGGCGGCGCTCTGCGGGACGGGAACTTCGGACGGCTTGGGAGAAGGCTTCGCGGACATGCTCTATTCCTCCTTTGATCTCGACCTCCCGGAGGGGCTGATCCCGTATCTGGTCCCCGTTTTGATTCTGCTCGTCGGCCTGATCGTCAACGCCGTCGGAAAGGGCAGGAAAGGAGAAAACGCATGAACGTCACGATCAAAAGGATCCTCGCGGCTCTGGGTGCGGCGTTTATTTCCGTTTCGCTCGGCCTGCCCGCCTCCGCTGTCCAGGTGAACGAAGACCCGGACCGGGAGTTTTTCGGGCAGTATTATGACGAGGGCGATCCGTCCACGATCTACTGGGTCGGGCATGAATTGCTCGGAGACAGTTTCTGGGCAAAGCAGTCTTTTGACGCATATTGGTCTGAGACGGGGATGTATCATTTATCCACCCCGGAACATGGGAGAAACGAACTGTGGCAGATCGCCAATTCATACTGTTCCGGGTATGTCCGCGATATTACGGTATATAATCCCACGATCCAGAGAGAACAGGAAAAATACAGTCAATACAAGTTTTATAATACTTTTTCGATATTCGTTTACACCAATGAAGACTGGGAACTTGTCAAGCAGTCCGAAACGACCGAAGGAGCCGCGAATGAGGTCGTTTACACCGGATACGTCAACTCCGGCGATACGATCAAGGTATGCGTGGTAAACGTCCGAAACAACAAGATGGACAGCGACGCGCTCAGACGCCTTCCTCTGAACGATCCGAGCTATCGGGACGAGCAGAGGTATCCTCCGACGGAAAACTCCGCCATGTATTCCAACGTCCGCGCCGTCCGGAAAAACGGAAAGTGGGCCGAGGACGCGGAACAGTTCGTATGGGACGAGAGATCGGGGCACCCGGGCGGATCCGCGTGGATCTATACGCTGGAAGAGGGGGACGAGGTCGTTTACGCGGACTGCATGGAAAAGGTCCGCTATGTCAACGAACTGACCCAGTCCGACAAGATCGTCACCATCCGCTACCGCTTCAAATTCATCGTCCGCGACACCGCATACGGCGAGAGCGGGATCGTGCAGGAATTCTCCGAAGACGCCTCGAAGGAAGAGGGCTACAACGAAGGCACGATCGTCACCGAGGGGATCATCGAAGGATACGACAAGACCGAAGAAGGCAACCCTTTTGAGGACTATATCAACGATGTGAGCGAAAAGGGTTCAAAGTTCTCCAAAATTGTGAAAAATGTCGTCGGGACAGTCGGAGGCGCGGCTGTGATCGGCGCGATGGTCGGCTCTGTCACAGGCGGCGGCGGAGACAAAGGAGGAGATGACGGAAAGGAAAAAGAGGGGGAAAAGAAGGAGAAAGAAAAGGATAAAGTCAGCTACCGCCTCTATGTCGGCAAGAACTTCGGCAACGGCCTGAAAAAGGGCGACACGAAGAGCAACACGATTATTTACGCCAAGATCAAGGCGTTCCGGTCCGGGTACGAGATCCCGAACGACCCCACCGCCTTTGAGATGACGAGGCGGATCCAGATCCTCGATTATCTCGACAACGTCGCCGAGGTGGAAGAGCCCGTCTACAACGCCGCTCAGGGCAGGGTCGAGGCCCGCGTGTACATCCGGGACAAGGAGACGCAGGCGAAAACCTGTCAGATCTCCGTCTGCTTCGTCGGCAAGGGAGGCAAGTACCGGGAGCACATCAAATTCCAGGTCTACGGCGATCCGTGGGTCGAATTCCTCAATCCCGGTCCGGGGACGAGGGAAGAGGGCATGGCTCTCTCCGAAGGCGCGATCGGGCCTGTCAGATGGAAGCCGGAGCGCGATCGGTGCGTCGAGTACTTCATGATCGGGGACCCGGATCCCGTCGAACTCCGCGTTCGTTTCCACGATCTTCAGGGAGAGCCGTCGGAAAACACCGTCCGCGCGGTTTCGGAAGACGGCGCGTTCGATATCAGGCCGGAAAAGCTCGGTCCCTCGGGCATATCCTACCTTGGCGCAGAGAGCGTGAACGAGCACATGACGGAAATGCTGCAGGGGGAGAACGCGTGGGATTGGAAATTCCTCGTCACCTGCCGCCTTCCCAAACCCGAAAGCGGGCTCGGCATATGGCCCGATCTCCGTCAGATCAGAATCACCGTCACCACCTCCGTCCCAGGAGAAAAGGCGGAGGCTGTCATCAAGGCGGAAGTCTTCCCGAAGGGGATCTGGTTCGATGCGGCTCAGGTGAGGGAGAAATGGGTCAGAAAGGACCGGATCGTGGTCGACACGCTGGACTACATCGACAAAAAAGCCCTGAATCCGAAGATCTGGCCCGCGAAGATCCGCACCGGAGTCGCCTTCCGGAACAAGCTCGGAAAGATCGACCTCGATCAGCCGAACGAACCCGTAAACTACACGGAAAAATTCTTCGCGCTGGAACCCGCACAAGATCCGCAGTCCCGCCTGGTCCTCGACCCGTCCGCGCCGAAGCTGACGCACCGGATCCATTTCGATTACGAAAGCTATATCCATGCCCCCGACAGCACGGCAGGACAGGGAGTACCCGGCAAAAAGGGCATCACCGCCATCAATCTGGAAACCCTGACCACCCCGATGGTCGAGGATCCGAATACGGAATATCAGGGGACGTTCACGCTGGGATGGGACAAGCCGGGCATGCCTTATGAGGAGGGAACGATCCTGTTCGGCTTCACCGGGATCAGCGAACAGCAGAACGATCTCGACATTCGGGAGGTGCGGAGAAAGATCCTGCTCCTCATTCAGGTCATGCAGCTGCAGGGGCTTCCCGAGGTGGACGAGACTTTAGAGAAATTCGGCCCCAGAGCGGATCTGACGCGGAAGGAACTCGGTCCGGCCGACAGCCAGAACAGCCTGAAAAAACATACCGTCGAACTTCTGATGGAAGTCGTGAACAACCCCGAGACGACGCGGCAGAGACTGATCCATATCCATTACGCGCTTTTCTGCGCAGGCAAATATTACTGGGAGGGAGAATACAAAAAGGGACTGGAACGGGCTGCCTGCTACGACTGGTGGATCGGCGTCTGCGAAACCACGCGGTGGATGTGCGACATGGCGTTTGCCGCGCTCTGGTATGCTGTCTGCACCAAATATGCGAAAGGGGATCTGAAACAGGGCGCAAAAATCGCGGCGGTTACGCTTCCGATGATGCAATTTATTATCAAGTACGTTCTGGCAGTTCCGTTGGGAGAGAGAGACGCTCTGTACTACTGTCTGGAAGGCGACGCGCGCGTAAAGTCGGAGGCTGAAATAGAGGCTCGCCAGAAGGAACTGGATCATCAGTTTGAAGTGGCCCTCTGGCAGTTGTTTGAAGATACGGCCTTCGCCACGGTGGGCGTCATCGTGTTCGATCTGATTGAAAAGAAATCCGCGGAAGACTGGAAATCCTGGGGGGTCGGCCTGTCCGGTATGTTCGGCATTATCATCCTGATGATGTATGCGAAAAACAAGACCAGATACCCGAAAGCCGATCAGTATGAGATTTTCAAGGCGATCCTCGGAGACCTTTCGCTCCAGCTGCTCAAGACTTTCCTGATCGGGCTGCTGCTGAAATGGACGACCACTCTCCCCGCATGGACGAAGAAGATCGCGCAGGCGCTGGAAAAGATCGCACCCGGGCAGGTCCTCAGCAATTACTTCCCGAACCTGAAGACATATCTGACGAAATTCATGAGCAGATTCGAGGCGCCTCTGCTTGAAATGGCAAAGAAAGCCGGTAATTTTGCGGGAGTGGGCGTCAAATATGCGGTGAACGGCGTCCGCAGCGCGGTCGTCAAGGTATGTCCGGAACTGCCGTCCGCATTGATGCCGATCCTGAAAAGCACCGACAATCCTCTGCCCGGTCAGCTGAACAACATTCTGTGGGATTATGTGGGTGAACACGACTCTCTCGGCACCGGCGCGGCGATGGATAAAGCCTATAACGGGATTGTGAAATTAGATCCGAATAAATACATCTTCATCCCGCTGCGGCAGGAGGCCGAGACCGTCTGGGCCGCGGTTCCGCTGTTCAGCGCAGTCTCGGAGTTTGTGGACGATCTGTTTGCCAAGAGCGGTCTGGACGTACTGGGAGAGGTCGACTTCAAGCACGCGCTTCCGGATCAGATGGACTACAAGCCGATTGACAAGCTCGCGGAAGAGATGAAGCAGATCCCCGGAGCGGAAAGGGAAGTGGAATTCCTGACCGGGAAAGCGGACAAGTCCGTTTACGACAACGGGGGCTATGAGAAGGGCATGACCGTCGAAGGCGCCATGCGGATGGTCCTCGAAGAGATCGAAAATGCCTGACGGCTGAAATATAACGCAACAAGGAGGCAAACCATGCAGTGCAAACCCATCGAAGTATCGGATTCGAAATACCGCTGGCGGTATGAAATGAGCCTGTTCAAGAACCCTACGGTCTTTCTGGCCGTCGTGAAAGCCCTGCTCATCGCCCTCGGGATCACGGTGTTCATCATCGGGCTCATCACTCTGATCGCGGACGGATTCTCTAAGGACGGATTCATCTTTCTCGGCAAGCTGATCCTTCTTCTGACCGGGATCCTCGCGGTCCTGCTCGTCCTCGGATATCTGCTCTACGCGGCGATCATGGGCGGGAAGTACATCGTGGATTTCGAGATGGACGACAAAAAGCTCGTCCACGCCCAGATCCCGGAGCAGGCGAAGAAGGCGGAGGACATAAGCGGAGCTGCTGTCGTCATGGGCGTTCTGGCAAAGAACCGGGGAGCCGTCAGCGCGGGAATGCTCTCTTCCGGCCGGAACGTCTCCGTCACCGAATTCAAGGACGTGAAAAAGGTCGTCGTCGACAAAAAGCACAGCGTCATCAAGATCTCGTATTTCGGCTGGAATGAAGTCTACGCCGACGGGGACGACTTCGATTTAGTCGAGGATTGGATCCGGAAACATATCCCCGAAACGGCGGAATGGGTGGTGAAATGATGAAAAAAACAGTTTTGATAACGGGCCTTCTCCTCCTTCTGGCCGCGCTGTTCCTCGGCGGCTGCCGGAACCCGGGCTGGGAACCGGACAATCTCCCCTATGAGCCGGACACCCCCGCGCCCGATCCCCACGTCGGCGTATTCGTATCGGATCACGGGACCATGACCTTCAACGGGGACGGGGAGAGCGTTGTTCTCAATTTCGACGAAGATCTGGCGGGATGGTCCGGTCTTCCCGCGGGAGAACAGGAGGGGACCTACGTGTTCCTGACCGGATTTCTGCCGCCCCACGGGAGCCTCCCGATCCGCTACGACGTCGCCCATGAGGTGGAGATCACCGTAGGCGAGACTACCGTCGTGATCGAGCTCGGCATCGCGGCGGAGGACGGCAGAACCGCCACGTCCGGCCTCAACGTCGTGACCCCCGAGCGGATCCCGATGCTCTTTTCCGCCGAGCATTTCTTCTCTGTGACTTTCCTGAAAGAGGGGAACTGACGGCCAGAAAAAATATCCGTGATTTTTCCGAAACCCCTTGACTCCGACACGGTGTCGCAGTTTATAATGGCTCCGGGACAGGGAAAGGAGCTGATTTCGTGAGCGATATGCTGACCGTTTCCGAGGTGACCCGGACTTTGAGCGTCTCGACGAGGATGCTCCGGCATTATGAAAAGCTGGGACTTCTGTCAAGTGAACGGATGGACGGATACGCCTACCGCGTGTACCGTGAAGAGGATATCCGGCGTCTGCGCGCGATTCTGGTTCTGCGGAAACTGCGGGTCCCGCTGAAGGAGATCGGGGAGATCCTCGACGATCCCACTCCCTCCGCGGCCATCGGCGTGTTTGAGAAGAACCTCTCGGAACTGGACGAGGAAATCGAAAATCTGAGCGCGGTCCGGGGCGTGATCGCGGAGTTTCTCGACGCTTTGAGGCTCCGCCGTTCGCTTTCCGCCGGAGACGCGCTGCTGGAAGACCGCCGTCTCATATCGCTCGCTGAGTCCCTCTCTCCCGCGTCCACACAGATTCAGGAAGAGAGGAGAAAAATCATGGAAAAAACGGAGAAAGCCCTCGCGGACGTGCGCATCGTCCATCTGCCGGAAAGCGAAGTCGCCGCGGCCCACGTCATCGGGGAGGACCCGGAGGAGAGGGCGGGCGCGATGATCGCCGATTTCGTCCGGTCCGAAAGACTGTGGGAGAAGCATCCCGGACTGCGGCTCTACGGCTTCAACCATCCGAGCCCGGTCGACGAATCCGGCTGGCACGGATACGAATTCTGGGTGACGGTTCCCGACGGGTTTGACGTGCCTCCGCCGCTCGAGAAGAAGCGTTTTCCCGGGGGCACCTATGCCGCGCACATGATCCGGATGGGAAATTTTGAGGAATGGTCCCTCTTCGAAGATTGGGTCATGAAGAGCGAAGAATACGAATATGCCGGGGGAGGAAACCCGGAGAACATGTTCGATTCTCTGGAAGAGCACCTGAACTATCACGACCGCATCCGCGAAACCGACGCGGGAGAGCCGCTCACGAACCAGCTCGATCTGCTCATCCCGGTGCGGCGCAGAACGAAATAACCTTCAAAGCAAACCCGGCTTCGGTCGGGCTTGCTTTTTACTTCGGGGAGGGGAAAGGGGAGCGTTTTTCCGCCGTCCGTTCATTCTTTTTCCGACGTTCGTCTATTCTTCGGAGCGAATGATGTCATTCCCCCACAAAAAAATTCACAAAGAGAGCCAAAAAAGTGTTGAAAATGTCCTCCAAGTGCGGTATAATAGAGGCGCAGTCTGAAACCGGGAACGGATCGCCCGTCGCTTCTGCGATCCCGCCGGCGGTGGACCAACGCAAATCCATCTTTAGTAGAAAGGACACGATTATGAAAAAAGCTCTCATCCTTCTTTCTGCGATCCTCCTCATCGCGGTGATGGCGATCCCTGCGTTCGCGGAATTCGATCTGGAAGACTTCACGCTTCCCGAATCCGGCGTGCACTTCGGCTTCAACGGCGATGCGAAGGCTGACGGCGACATTCTGACCGGCGAGCTGGTCGGAGACCCCACGTTCGTGGAAGGCCGCGACGGCACTGCGAACGGTGCTGTCTACCTCGACGACAACGAACAGTACATCTTCCTCGGCAAGTATGTCGACGCGGAGAACTACACCGCCAACTTCTGGTGCAAAGTCGAAGACAATACGGAGCACGTTTTCCTCTGCTCCTCCATCCTCGGCTCCATCCGCATCATCCATGACGGCGGCGTAGTGGTCGGCAATACGATCAACGGCGTCGTGGACAACAAATCCGATTACGCCGCTCCCCGTAACGAGTGGGTCATGATGACCTTTGTCTACACCGGGGCGGACGAAAAGATGGATATCTATGCCAATGGCGAGCTGGTCGGCTCCCTGAGCGGCGCGCTTCCGCTTCCGTTCACCCTTCTCGGCAACGAAGCGACCGAGCAGAAGGGCTGGCAGTCCTATCCGTTCCTGACCCTCGACGACGCGTGGTTCTATCCCCGTGCGTTCACCGCTGACGAGGTGAAGGCGACTTACGCAGAGACCGGCGGTACGGCTTCTGCTTCCGGTTCTGCCGGCGCGGTCGAGCCCACCATCCTCTGGGACTTCAACGAGGATGAAGCGATGTCCGACAATATGGGTGCGAACTCTAACAACGGCGTCAGCTTCTGGGGCGAAAAAGACGACGCGGGCAATGACTACTACGTCTTCGTCGCGGGCGGCAACGACCCTTACGTCTCCGTAGACCTTGAGGCCGAGGATGTTTCTGACATCGTCTGGGCAAAGGCCCGCGTGAAGAACTCCGGTCCTGCGACGGCGATCGAGCTCTTCGGCCATACCAACGGACGCGGCCTGACTGGTTCCGAGTGCACGCACATCGACGTGGCGACGGACGGCCAGTGGCATACCTACATCATCTACATCCCCGATGAAAACGTGAGAACGGTCAACGCCTACAAGGATCCTCAGTACGCCATCACCGAACCCTACTGGGAAGGCACGGTGGAATGGATCCGTCTTGACCCGATGTGGCAGGAGGGCGACGACGGTTCCGATTCCGGCGGATCCATGAGTTCCGGCGACGAGATCGCCATCGACTACATCGCGTTCTTCCCGACGAAGGAAGCCGCCGAGGCATTCCGTGCCGATCAGGACAGTGCGGGTACTCCCGCAGTCGGCGGCGCGTCTGCCGAGATCAACGACGGCGCTGTGGAAGTCCGCGGCGAATACCGCTTCTACACCGAGCAGCCCGAAATCAAGGGTGAACTCATCGTGGACGTGAACTCCGACATGGACGAGATCTCCGGCTACAACGGCGAGATCGGCGGCAACCTCCACAACCTGGCGTCCGGCGGCAACGGCTACTGCTGCAAGATGGACTCCTGCGTGTGGTATGACTTCGAAGCTCCGGCCGACGGCACCTACCTCTTTATGATCGAGTACGTGGCCCGCGAAGGAGCGGAGCGCGGCACCGACTGGGCGCTGGACGATCCCGAAGGCCAGAACCGCCATTACATCGACCTGTGGGAATGCATGGATCACACCTATGTCGTCTCCACCTTTGAGACCACCAAGGGCAAGCACAGCTTCTACGTCTACGCCCCGTCCGGCATGGATGACAGCTCGCTGAAGTCCTGCGATACCTACTGGGTGTATATCTACTACATCCCCGACGGACTGGCCGCGGCTCTTCCGACTGTTGCCGCAACTGAAGCTCCCGCCGCTCCCGCAGGCTATCCGGCCTCCGGCGAATCCGGGAACTTCATGATGGGCAGAATCATCGGCAACGAAACCGGCTGGGACGGCACGGCAGGCTCCGGCGCGGCTTCCGCCTTCGACGGCAAGCCTGAAACCTTCTTCGACCCGCTGGGCGTCGGCGACGGCTTCTGCGGTATGGAATTCGACGAGCCCTATATCCTCGAAAAAGTCGCGATCCTGTCCCGTTCCACCTTCCTTGACCGCTTCGCAGGCGC
>CACZNC010000027.1 GCA_902782445.1 uncultured Ruminococcus sp. | reverse complement strand
TTCCTTCTATAAAGCTGTCTTCATGGGTTTTGATCGCTCTCCGTAGAATGCGAACGGCCTTGCCGTGAGCTCGCGAAGGATAACCCTGATATGGTTGGAAGACTATATTGGTGTGTCAAGGCATCAACTTCACATTATTGATGTAGTCTGTCCCTATCCATTTCAGAAGTTCTTGCCAGGCTTCTTTCAAGAAGCCGCGTAACCCCTTAGAAGGGATTTAGTATGAAAATTGAGGTTATGACTCCATAAACGGTATCCGTCGCTGCGGAGAAAGGGGATCGGGTGCCGCATCATTTGGTTTTCTTCCCGCCGACGAGGGTGTGAACGAGAAGCGCGCCGGCAATCACGAGAACGGAGGCGGAGATGATGATGATGGGCGCGGAGAGGTCACGTGCTTCGGATGTGCCGCCGGAAGCCGCGGGAACCTCGGGCTTCGTCTCTTCGACGGAAGGGTCATTCGGATTGTCAAGCGGCAGGCTGACAGCATCCGCCCACACCGGAACGGACAGGATGAAAAGCAGGATACAGGTGAGAAGGACGGCAAGAAACTTTTTGCGTTTCATGAGCTGGCTCCTTTGAAGTTGGAAATCTCGCGTTGATCTGTCGAAGTCCGTCACCGATCTGCCAGCACCGCGTCGATGGCGGCGAGCTCTTCTTCGGTGAGCGTCATGTTTCCGAGGGCCTTCGCGTTCTCCCGGACCTGCTCCGCCCGGGACGCGCCGATGAGGACCGACGTAACCTCGGGAAGTCTCAGCGCCCAGACCAGGGCCAGCTGCGCGAGGGACTGTCCGCGGGTCTCGGCGATCTCATTCAGCTTCCGCACGGTGGAAAGGAGCTGCTCGTTGATGTCGGAAGGGCGGAGAAAGCGCGGGTCGTGACCGGCTCTCGAATCAGCGGGGATTCCGTTCAGGTAGCGTCCCGTGAGCTTTCCGCCCGCGAGAGGCCCGAATGCCATGATCCCGACGCCCTCTTCCCGGCACACGTCGGTCAGTCCGCGCTCGATGGAGCGGTTGAACATGGAGTAGTTCGGCTGATGGATCAGCATGTGCATTCCCATCTCCTTCATGCAGGCGACCGCTCGCTTCGTCTGCTCCGGATTGTAGTTCGAGATCCCGGCGTAAAGCGCTTTTCCGCTCTTCACGATGTCATAGAGCGCCCCCATGGTCTCCTCGATGGGGGTGCCGTCGTCCGGGCGGTGGTGGTAGAAAATGTCCACATAGTCGACGTTCATGCGCTTCAGGGACTGGTCGATGGACGCGATGAGGTACTTCCGTGATCCGTCGTTGCCGTAGGGACCCTTCCACATGTCATAGCCCGCCTTGGTGGAGATCACCAGCTCGTCGCGGAAGGGCTTCCAGTCGCGCTTCATGTGCTCGCCGAAGTTCCGCTCCGCTTCGCCGTAGGGCGGGCCGTAGTTGTTCGCAAGATCGAAGTGTGTGATCCCGCAGTCGAACGCCGCGCGCAGAATCCCCTGCTGGACGCCGAAGGGGGTGATGTCGCCGAAGTTGTGCCAGAGGCCGAGGGAGATGGCGGGGAGCTTGAGACCGCTCCTGCCGCACCGGCGATAGGGCATGCGTCCATCGTAGCGGCCTTCGTCCGGGGTGTAGGGTACGTACTGCTGGTAGCTCATGATCTTCTCCTTTATGTCTGAATAAGCGATTGGTTGGGAAAGCTGATCTTCATACCATGTTTTCGGTGTCGTTTTCACGACTGTACCGGCCGTCACGAGAACGGGGCAGGCATCCTCCGCCGCATCCCCGAAGGGATAAACCGGTTATTTCGCTTTCCCGGTCTTTGCCTGCCGAAACAGCTTTTTTCTCCCGAGGGCGATCAGGGCGTTGTAGGGGAACGGACGGAGAGCGCGGTCCGCTTCTTTCAGCTTTTCCCGGATCGGGATGTTCTGGGGACAGTGCTTTTCGCATTTCCCGCAGCCGACGCACTGGGAGGCAAAGGCGGGTTCCTTCGTCAGACCCACCGTCTGGATGAACTCCTTTCGCGCGGTCGCGGCATCCTCTATGGCCATGGCGTTGTAGCAGCGGAAGTAACCGGGGATATCCACGCCCTTCGGACAGGGCATGCAGTACCGGCATCCGGTGCATCCCACCTTTTCCCGCTCCCGGATCCGTTTTGTGACTTCCCGGATCACGGCGAAATCCCCCTCCGTGAACAGTCCGACTCCCGCATCCGAGGCAGTCCGGCAGTTCTCCCGGAGCATTTCGGCGGAGTTCATTCCGGAGAGCACTACGGTCACCTCCGGCTGATCGTACAGCCAGCGGAAGCTCCACTCGGCGGGGGTCCATCCGCGTCCGCTCTTCTCCATCACCCGGACGGCCTCCTCCGGCAGCATGTTCACGAGCTTGCCGCCCCGGAGCGGTTCCATGATCACCGCGGGGATCCCTTTTTTACCGGCTTCCCGCAGTCCTTCGACGCCTGCCTGAGCGTGTTCGTCGAAATAGTTGTACTGGATCTGGCACAGGTCCCAGTCGTAATCGCCGAGGATCTTCAGAAAGCCGTCCGTGTCTCCGTGATAGGAGAAACCGACCGCCCCGATCTCCCCGGACCGCTTCTTCTCCGCCAGCCATTCCAGCGCGCCGACGGATTTCAGCTTTTCCCACATGGCAGGATCCGTCAGGTGGTGCATCAGGTAGTAGTCCACGCGGTCCGTGCGGAGACGCTTCAGCTGTTCGGAGAAGTATTTGTCCAGAGAGGCGTTCTTTGTCACAAGGTACTGCGGCAGCTTCGTGGCGATGCGGATCCGGTCCCGGAGGGCGTTCCGTTCGACGATCTCCCCGAGGGCTTCCTCGCTTCCTCCGTAGATATAGGCCGTGTCGAAATAGTTGATCCCGAGATCGACCGCTTCGAGGATCTCCCGCTCCGTCTCTTCGAGATCGATCTTCCCGTCCTTCCGGGGAAACCGCATGCACCCGAAGCCGAGGGCGGAAAGATCGTTGCCCTGTTTATCTTTTCTGTACTGCATGAGATTCATTCCCCCGTCTGTCTGCCTTACGGTTTTTCGTCGAACAGGGACATATAGTCCCCGTAACCTTCCTCTTCCATCTTCTCATACGGGACAAACCGAAGTGCGGCGGAATTGATGCAGTAGCGCAGCCCTCCCGTCTCTCTCGGACCGTCCGGGAAGACGTGACCCAGATGGGAGGAACCGCTTCTGACCTCCGTGCGGTTCATGCCGTGGGAGGTATCTTTCTTTTCGGTCACGGCATCCACCGAGATCGGCTTTGTAAACGCGGGCCATCCGCACCCGGAGTCGTATTTGTCGAGGGAAGAGAAGAGCGGCTCGCCCGAGACCACGTCCACGTAGATCCCGCGCTCGAAGAAATTGTCGTATTCCCCGGTGAAGGCCCGCTCCGTTGCGGCGTTCTGCGTCACCTCATAGGCCAGATCGCCGATCCGCTCCCGGAGTTCGGTCTCGCGCTGTGTTTTGAGGCGGAACATCGCCGCCGGGATGTGGCAGTACCCGCCCGGATTCCTGTCCAGATAGTTCTGGTGATCCTCCTCCGCCCGGTAGTAGTTTCTCAGCTCCTCCACCTCCACGGCCAGGGGCGTGCCGAGTTCTTTCTCTTTTTCCTCGCAAACCGTGCGGATGACGGGGAGATGGTCTTCGTCCGTGTAGTAAATCCCTGTGCGGTATTGGATGCTCGTGTCGTTCCCCTGCCGGTTGACGGACAGCGGGTCGATCACCGCGAAATAGTAACCGAGCAGTTCGGAGAGGGGGATGCGTTCCTCGTCATAGACGATCCGCACCGTTTCCGCATAACCAGCCCCGGAACAGACTTCCTGATAGTCCGGCGCATCCCCTCCGGGCCCGTTGGCGTAGCCGGTTTCCGTATAAACGACACCGTCGAACTGGGCGAAAAACTTCTGCACGCCCCAGAAACATCCGCCCGCCAGATAGATGGTATCCCTGTCCTGAAATTCCTCCTCGCTGAGACTATGCTCTGCGCGGGCCTGCTGAACGGAACGCAGTCCCCAGGCAATTCCGGCGAGCAGAAGGAGAGGAACAGCCGTGAAAAGAATTCTGCCGGTCAGGCCAAATTTATGTCTCATAATCCGCAGGCTCTTTCTGCCTTAAATACTGGTTCGTCAGTCTGGCTCCACATCGATGATGACATACTCCGATTTCGTTCCGGTTTTGAAATCCATAGCCCAGCAGGAAATGCCCGAGGTGACGATGAAATCCGTTCCGTTCCTGCGTTCATACCCGTAGGACCGGTCGTTGATGCCGAAACCTTCGCCGATGTATTTCAGGGGGTAGAGCTGGGCTCCGTGGGTATGCCCCGAAACCACGAGATCCGCGGCGGTCAGGGATTCCTTTTCATAATCGGACGGTTCATGGTCGATCACAATGATATACTTCCCGGGATCGACGCCGGCCAGAAGTTCGGACAGTTCTTTCCGCCGGGACGTCGAGGCGTCTTTTCTGCCGACAATGACCGCGCCGCCGACTGTGACCGCCTCGTCCTCGAGAATGCGGATCCCGTTCTGTTCAAGGGTTATGGCAAGATCCGCCACGCTGAAATCCCGTCCGCTCCGGGAGTAGCCCTTGTCGTGATTCCCGTATGCGAACCAGACCCCGTATCGGGCATCCATGTTCCCGAGCGCCGCGCAGGCTTTTTCCATGTCCGCGCGCTTTGAGGAATCGTCCACGAAATCCCCGGCGATCAGTACGATATCAGGGGACTGCCCGTTGATCTTTTCGATATGCTCCGCAAAGCCGTCTCCGTCAAAAGTCGTTCCGATGTGGGAATCGGCGATCAGCGCGATGCGAAGCGGACCGATCTCCTTTGCCGTCGTGAGGCTGTATTCGGTCTGCCAGACGTGATGGCAGAGGAAATAGGCGGCGGAGAGAACGGCGGCGGTGGAGAGGATGGCGAGCCAACCCTGCCAGTTCACACGGAATCCCGTCTTCCTGACTGTGGAGATCACCCGGAAAACGATCCCGTAGAAGAGGAAGAAAACAAGCGCGTGCATGAATACCACGAAGGCGTTGACCGGAGACATGAAGACGGCGAACGCGAGGAAGACGGCCGCGATGATCACGAAGGAGAGAACAAACCGTTTCCATGCGGGACTGAACTGACGGATCAGGGCGAACCTGCCGACGGCTGCGGTCAGATAGACTGTCCCGGCGAAGAGAAGCACAACTGCCAGAATCAGGATGGTCCTCCACATGTTTTCCTCCTCCGCGCCTCATGTCCGCCGACTTGCCTGTTTCGCTCCCGGTTTACGGGTCCGTCTTCGTCTTCACCCGGATCCCGGATGCTGCCGGTCTTTCCTTCATTATACAGGAAAAGCCGGGGCCTGTCAAGAAAAACATCCCCGGGGAATGCCGGACGTTTTTCTGGCGATCCCGCCCGATTCGTCCGGCGCAAAGCGGGCATACTCATGGCTGAACACGCGGCCAAGTTTTCCGCCGAGGCGAACAGATGCCATATCTGCCGCATCCCGGATGGGGTAAGATGAGGCGGAACTTTCAGCTTCCCAACTATGGCAAGATGCTTCTCAATAACAACGAAAACCATATATGCGGCATGAGAAGCTTCAAAAAAGTGGAAGAACCTGTGCCGCGGGAATAGAAAAAAGACCGGCACTTCCAGTTAGGGGATGTGTCGCCCGATTTCGTGTCATATTTCGTGTCACATACAATGTCAATTTTTGTAATTTTGGGGGTCAAGAATGAAGCTAGGGGGACGATGTAGACGAGAAACTTTGTGGGATTCACACAAAACAAGCGTGGATTTCGTGCGGTTTTTGAATCACGCACCATCCACGCTTATTTTCAATCTGAGTGACTGGATTTGAACCAGCGGCCTCTACCACCCCAAGGTAGCGCGCTTCCAACTGCGCCACACCCAGATGGCCTCACGGAACATTCCGTTCCCGACAGCCCTTGTATTATATCACCGAAGGGTTTCTTTGTCAAGGGCTTTTCGAAAAGTTTTTTTCGGGGCCGGAGAGCGGCGGCGGGCGGAGCGGGGAAGGGGACAATCATAAAAAACTGGAAAATTCTGAAAAAATCCTCCGGACCGCTTGACGAAAGCATGGGAATCCTGTATCATTATATCTCGGAAACAACGAGGAAATCAGGTTTGAATCATGGAACAGACCCGGAAACGGCGTTTTGCCCTCGGACGGCGCGGCGACGTGGACATGACCGAGGGGAGCATCCCGAAGCATATCATCGCGTTCGCCTTCCCGCTGCTCGTCGGGAACATGTGGGACCCATCATCAATATGCTGATCGGCTTCTTCCTCGGGCTGGCGAGCGGGGCGGGCGTCGTGATCTCCCAGTACTACGGCGCGAAGAACGACGGCGGCGTCTCCGACACGGTCCATACCTCCCTCGCCATGACCCTGATCCTCGCGGTGGTCTTCACAGGCGTCGGCATCCTCATGACCCCCTTCATGGTCGACATGATGGACACTCCGCCGGAGGTCAGACCGGAGACCGTCACCTATCTGACGATCTATTTCTCGGGCGTCGCGGGACTCATGCTCTACAACATGGGCGCGGGGATCCTCCGGGCGGTGGGCGATTCGCGGCGGCCCTTCCTCTTCCTCGTGGTTTCCGCCGTGCTCAACACCGTCCTCGACCTCATGTTCGTGATCGCCTTCGGAATGGGAGTCGCCGGAGTCGCGCTGGCCACGATCCTCGCCCAGTTCGTTTCCGCCGTGCTTGTGACGGTCAGCCTTCTGCGCGCCCCGTCCGCTATCCGCCTGATCCCCCGGAAACTGAAAATCGTCTGGCCGATCATGGGGCGGATCGTCAAAGTCGGGATCCCCGCCGCGGTGCAGATGGCGATCACCTCCTTCTCGAATATCTTCGTCCAGAAGTACATCAACTATTTCGGAGCCGACGCAATGGCCGGCTGGACCGCCTACGCGAAGGTCGACGCCTTGCTTTTCATGCCGATGCAGTCCATCGCGCTGGCCTCCACCACTTTCGTCGGGCAGAACCTCGGAAAGAATCAGGTCGCCCGGGCCAGACGCGGGGTGTCGATCTCCCTCGGCATGGCGGCGGCAGCGACGGTCGTGTGCATGGTCCCCGTCATCCTCGGAGCCCCCTGGACGGTCGCGTTCTTCAACAGCGAACCGGAGGTCGTGCGGTACGGGACCCTGCTTCTGCGCACGATCACCCCGTTCTACGTCCTCTGCATCGTCAACCAGGTCTGCTCCGGCGCGCTGAGAGGAGCCGGGAACAGCCGCGCTCCGATGATCATCATGCTCCTCTCCTTCGTCGTCTTCCGGCAGATCTACCTGTACGTTATGGCGAATTTCATCCACAACGAGATTATCCCGATTGCGATGGGCTACCCCGCCGGATGGCTTGTCTGCTCCCTCACCACCCTGATCTACTACCTCCGCGCGGATTTGAGCAAGACAAGGCTCGTGTAGACGGCATATCTCCCCCGGGACCGGAAAAAACCTCCGGTCCTTTTTTGTCGATTTTCTCCTTCGGACTGTTCAAATCCGCGGGAATGTGGTATAATCAGAAAAAAGAGGACCGACCGGGAGGACCGCTATGAACGGCGAACTGTTTTCCATAAGAAAAGACCTGCTGACAGTGCGGGTATTCGACAGCCGCGTGAGCATGGGACGGGCGGCGGCAAAGGATATCGGGGACGAAATGCGCCGCCTGCTTGCCGAAAAGGAGGAGATCTCCATGATCTTCGCGGCGGCTCCGTCCCAGAACGAGACGCTCAGCTCCCTCGCCGACGAGGAAGGGATCGACTGGACCCGGGTCCGCGCCTTCCACATGGACGAATACGTCGGACTGGCTCCGGGCGCCCCCCAGGCGTTTTCCCGTTATCTGAAAGAGCATATCTTCGACCGGGTCCCCTTCCGCGCCGTCCACCTGATCGACCCGTCGAACGACGCCGGGGAGGAGATCCGCCGGTATTCCGATCTTCTCGCGTGGTACCCCGTCGACATCACGGTCCTCGGGATCGGCGAGAACGGACATATCGCGTTCAACGACCCGGGCGTGGCGGACTTCTCCGATCCGGCCCTCGTGAAAACGGTCCCGCTGGACGAGGTCTGCCGGATGCAGCAGGTCCACGACGGGTGCTTCGGGAGAATCGAGGATGTCCCCCGTTACGCCCTGACCCTCACCGTTCCCGCGCTCACAAGGGCGGGAGCCATGTTCTGCTCCGTCCCCGCGGCGACCAAGGCGGAGGCGGTCCGGCGCACCGTGACGGAGGAGATCTCCGAGGCCTGCCCCGCCACGATCATGCGCCGCCATCCCCACGCCGTCCTCTACTGCGACCGGGACAGCGGACGGGATCTGACTACACTCTGATGATATTCTCAGCTTAATTAGCTGACTATATGGGTTTCGAGCTCGGGATGTAGAAGGCGAACGACGGGGTGGGAATACCATATATCCAAACATGACACGGGCCATCCCACCCCCGAGAATCCCCTTCGGGAATTCTCGCTACTGTCAGCCATAACATAATACCATATATCCAAACATGACACGGGCCATCCCACCCCCGAGAATCCCCTTCGGGAATTCTCGCTACCGTCAGCCGTAACATTGAGCTCGCGTGCGATAACTCTGATAAGGTTGGATGGCTACATTGGTGTGCCCAGGTTTCGACTGTACGTTGTGTATATAGCCTATCCCTTTCCCATTACAGAAGTTCTTGCCGCTGAACTTGTTCAGCAGGGCTTCATTTCAAGAAGCCGCGTTTTCCCCTATAAAATGATATTATGACTCATCCTCCGGGGCAGTTTCAGCCGCCGGATCCGCCACAACCAGAACGAACAAAGGAGAACCGCATGAAAAAACTGAAAGTCGGCATCATCGGACAGGGACGAAGCGGACGGGATATCCACGGCGCGTTCTTCCGCACGGAAGCGGGACGGGAACGCTTCGAAGTCGCCGCCGTCGCCGAGCTCATCGGACAGAGACGCGCCCGCGCCGCCGAAGAATACGGGTGCGACGTCTACGAGGATTACCGGGATCTGCTCGCCCGGGACGACCTGGATTTCGTCGTCAACGCCACCTTCTCCCACACCCACTGCCCGATCACGATCGAAGCGCTGGAAGCCGGGAAGAACGTCGTTTCGGAAAAGCCCTTCTCGAAATATTCGATGGAGTGCGAGCGCATGATCGAAGCGGCGAAGCGGGCGGGGAAGACCCTCACGGTGTTCCAGCAGTCCCGCGTCGCCCCCTATTTCGTCCGCATTCGGGAGATCCTCGATTCCGGCCTCCTCGGCGAAGTGCAGGAGATCTCCATCCGCTTCTCCGGCTTCACCCGCCGCTGGGACTGGCAGACCTCCCTCCGGTACTACGGCGGATGCCTGCAGAACACCGGTCCCCACCCCCTCGATCAGGCCCTCACGCTGCTGGATTACGACGGGATGCCCCAGGTCTTCTCCCAGCTGAGACGCATCAACTCCGCCGGGGACGCCGAAGACTACGCGAAGCTCATCCTCACCGCTCCGGGAAAGCCCCTCGTCGACCTCGAGATCAACCCCTCCGACGGGTACAGCGACTACACCTACCGCATCAGCGCGTCCCGCGGATCCCTCAACGCGACCCTTTCGAAGATCCGCTGGAAGTATTTCGACGACTGCCCCATGCCCGCTTTCACCTTCGAACCCCTCAACCGACCGGACGGGATCTCCCCCGCCTACTGCTCCGAAAAGCTGAACTGGCACGAACAGGAGGAGGACATGGCCGGAAATCCCTTCGACGCCGCGCCCGCAGTCTTCTATAAGAACTTCTACGAGCACCTGACGGAAGGCGCGGACCTCCTCATCAAGCCCGAACACCTGATCCGGCAGATCCGCATCATGGAGCTGGTCCACGCCCAGAACCCGCTGCCCTGCACGCTGTAAAGGAGGGAACGATGTACAGAATCGCCATTCTCGGAAGCGAAAACAGCCACTGCATGGGATTCGCCTCCGTCCTCGCTCCGAAGAACGGGGAGCGCCGCTTTCCTGAGATCGAGCTCGTCGGCGTGGCGGGGGACGAGGCATCCAACCGCGCGATCCTCGAAAAGACCGCCGTCACCCGGGCCGAAACGGATCCCTCCGCCTTTCTCGGGGAGGTCGACGCCGTGATGGTGACTGCCCGCCACGGGGGACGCCACCTGCCCTTCGCCCGCCCCTACATGGACAGGGGATGTGGGATCTGGCTCGACAAGCCCATCACAGCCTCCGTCACAGACGCAAGAGAGGTCGTCCGCCTCGCCCGCGAAAAGGGATTCCCCCTCTGCGGCGGATCCTCCCTCGCCGGAGCGGAAGGGACCCTTGCCATGAAAAAGCTCGCCGCCGAGAAGCCGGACGCCGTCACCGGAGGCCACGTGACCGCTCCCGTCAACCTTGTGAACGAGTACGGCAATTTCTGGTTCTATTCCCAGCACCTCGTCCAGATGGTGACGGAGGTCTTCGGACAGAAGATCGCCGAGGTCTCAGCATACCGGGAGGAAAACGGCGTCCGGGCGTCCTTCCGCTATCCCTCCTTCACCGTCACCGGGTATTTCGGGACCGGGTATTCCATCACCGTGTATCTCGGCGGCTACGATGTCCGGACGGTCAGGGTGGACCTCGGTGCGGAATACTACATGCCGGAACTCATGGAGGTGTACGGGATGCTGAAGGACGGCAAGGTCCGCCAGACGCCGGAGGAAGTCGTCTATCCGGTCTTCGTCATCGACGCCCTGATCCGCTCGATGGAGCAGAACGGCGCGCCGGTCGTGCCCGAAACGGTGTGACGCCATGAGCATCCGAACGAAATATGAGAACTTCCGCGTGATCAGCCCGGATTCCGTCCTCGAAGGCATGAAGATCTACGAGGAGGACGGAAAGATCCTCGCCGTCACGGGGGAGGATCTGCCCGCGGAGAAGACCGTCGACGGGAAAGGCGCATACCTCTCCGCCGGATGGATCGACATGCACACCCACGGCGCGGGAGGAGCGGATTTTCTCGACGGTACTCCCGAAGCCTTCCGCACCGCCGCCCTCACCCACCGGAAATACGGCACCACCACCGTGATCCCCACTACCACATCCGTGGACCGGGAGGGGATTTTGCGCACGGCTGCGGCATACGAAGCGGTGCGAAACGATCCCGACCTGCCCTCCATGCCCGGCCTGCATCTCGAGGGGCCCTATCTCGCCTCCTCCCAGAAAGGCGCGCAGGAGGACCGCTTCATCCGGCCCTTCGACGAGGAGGAGACCGACGCCATCCTCGCCTCCTCCGACCGGATCCTGCGCTGGACCGCCGCTCCCGAACTGCCCGGAGCCGAACGCTTCGCCCGGGTGTGCCGGGAACGGGGCGTGCTCCCCTGCATCGGACATTCGGACGCGGATTTTGCCGAATGCGAGCGGGCTTTCCGGGCGGGATTCACCCACGTGACCCATCTCTACTCCTGCATGAGCTCCGTGCACCGGGTCAACGCCTACCGGGTCGCCGGGGTCCTCGAAGCCGCGTACTACCTCGACGGCATGACGGTGGAGCTGATCGCGGACGGATGCCACCTTCCCCCGGAGCTCCTTCGCTTCGCCGTGAAGTTCAAGGGAAGGGAAAACACGGCCCTCGTGACGGACTCCATGCGGGCGGCGGGCGCCGGAGACGGTCCGAGCGTTCTGGGAGCCAAGGACAACGGACTGCCGGTGGTCGTGGAGCGGGGCGTCGCATGGCTCACCGACCGGAGCGCCTTCGCCGGATCCGTGGCGACTGCCGACCGTCTGCTCCGCACGGTGACCGGAGCCGGGATTTCGACGGTCGACGCCGTATACATGATGACCGCCGTTCCCGCCCGGATCCTCGGACTCAGAGACCGCGGAACGCTGGAACCCGGTCTCCGCGCCGACTTTACGGTCTTCGGAGAGGATTTCCGCGTGAAGAAAACCGTGGTCGCGGGCCGGATCGCCGGATCCTGTGCAGAGACCGCCGGATAAATCCAAAACATATAAAATGCCGCACGCCCTTTTCCGGGGATCCGCGCGGCATTCTGATTTTTGAGGACGATCAGCCGGTGACGACTCTCGTCTCGCCGACTTTGTCATAGACTCCGCCCGCCGCCCGCACCAAAGCGAGAAGCGCAGCGTCCACCTTTTCCCGGTCGCCGGAGAGGACCACGATGTCGTCGTCCAGCGTCACCGAGACCGTCTTGTCGGCGTCATGGTGCCACTCGTCCACGTCGACCCTCCGGCCAAGCGCGCGGGAGAGAGCCCGGGTATGGGAGCCGTCCGTGCGGAGCATGGTGATCGAGAAGTCCCCGCCGTCCGAGGCCTCCGAGACGATCACGTCCCGCACCCCGTCCGCCGCCGTCAGGCCTCCCCGGTCGGAGAATTCGTGCCGTTCCTTTGCGCCGAGGACCCGGGCCGCCGCCATTTCAGGCAGATCCGCCCGGCAGAGGGAGAGCACGTTCGCCCCGATGAAGTTCTTCGCGTCCTCCGTGCTCGCCACGTTCGTGACCGGACGGAACGCGCCCGCGGGGGCTTCCATTCTTTCGGTGTAGCGGTTTTCCACCGTGCCGTCCCCGTCGAGATCCCCGAGGGTGTCGTCGGGCAGTTCGCGCCGCAGTCCGTTCCAGACCCTGCGCCGCACGGTGGAGGTCCCGCCTTCGGTGTCACGGCGGTTTGCTCCGTTCGATACGCCGCCGGTCCCGTTCGCGTCGGAGCCCGTTCCGTTTCCGCCGTTTGCCGTGCCCTTGTCCGTTCCGCCGTTCGTCATGCCGCTGTTCGTTCCGTTTTCGGTCGTTCCCTCCGTCGTCCCGGTGTTCGCCGATCCGGCGTCGGTACCCGCTTCGTCTCCGATGGTCGGGGATTCCGTGCCGTTCGGTGCGCCGCTCCCGCCGAGGTTGTCCGGGGCGCAGGAAGTCATGAGCAGAGCCGCGGCCGCGAGGATCAGAAATGCTTTTTTCATCGCTGAAACCTGTCCTTTCGTTGGATTCCCCGTTAGTATGGCCGGAGAAAAAACGCTTATGCGCCGCGGACCGGGCCAGATTCTGCCTCAGCCGAAAACGGCCCGCCGCCGTATCATTTGAAAGGAAAATCGAAAACCGCCTCTTCGAAGTGACGGATGGGACTTGCAAACGGGGCGGATAAATGGTATAATCAAATAAACAGTCAATCGGAAAATCTGACCAGGGATCCGAAAGGAAACGAATCTTCATGCCTCGTGAAACCAGCATCATCCAGCGCGCGATCTCCCGCGACGGAGGGATCCGCGTTCTCTTCTGCGACAGCACCGCCATCGTGCGGAAAAGCTGCGAGATCCACCACACCTCGAAAACCATGACGGCGGTCCTCGGGCGCGCCCTTACCGCAGCCTCGCTGATGGCCTCCCTGCTCAAGGACAGGGACAACACCCTCACCCTCCAGATCCGCGGGGACGGTCCGGCCGGTTCCGTCGTCTGCGTGGGGGACTACAAGGGCAATGTCCGGGGATACGCCGAGCACCCGGAGACCGAGCTGCCTCCGAACGCTGCGGGCAAGCTGGACGTGGGCGGAGCGGTCGGACGGGGATCCCTCTACGTGGTGAAGGACCTCGGCATGAACGATCCCTACGTCGGAGTTTCCCCCATCGTCTCGGGCGAGATCGCGGAGGACGTCACCGAATACTTCGCGTCCAGCGAACAGACCCCCACCGTCTGCGCCCTCGGCGTCCGGGTGGACCGTGAGAATATGTGCTTCGCGGCGGGCGGGTATCTCGTCCAGCTCATGCCGGGATACGACGAGGAGGATATCGAAAAGCTCGAAAACAACATCGGAAACGCCGGATCCGTCTCGAAGCAGATCGCGGACGGCATGGACGGGGAACAGATCATCGCGGCGGTCTTCGGGGATATCCCCTACGACATGTTCGACGAATTCGACATCGGCTACGTCTGCCCCTGCCAGCGGGACAAGTACCTCAGAGCCCTCGTCAGCCTGAACGAGACGGACATGAACGAGCTCCTCGAATCCGGCGAACCGGTGGAAACCCGCTGTCAGTTCTGCGGCAAGACCTACGTTTTCACAGTGGACGAGCTGAGAGCGGCGCGGGAAGAGGCGAAGAAAGACAAAGAGTCCGCGCAGGAAGAAGACGCGGAAGAAGGAGGGGACCATGCTGAAATGTGAACGCACCGCCGTCATGAATCTCGAAAACGCCCTCCGCGGGATGCGCAATCCCCTGAACAGCTGGGCGAAGTCCGACAGCGGATATGACGAGGACGGCAATTTCGTCGTCGGAGAAGCCGATCTCGGCCTTGCCGTGCGGCTGGCGAAATCCGGGACTGACCACCGGAAGTATCTCAGGATGATCTTCGTTTCGGTGGACGTCACGGGCCCGCTCTACTGGTGGAAGGAGTACGACACCTACAAGGTCGGCACCGTCGCCAATTCCACCTCCACCATGCACCGCATCCACTCGAAACCCTTCGGCCGGGAGGATTTTTCCTGCGACCGCATGAGCGAAACCGCCCTTGCCTGCCTCGATCACACCATCGAAGTCCTCGAAGAGCGGCGGCAGAAGTACAACGAGACGAAGGACACGGCCTACTGGCACGACATGATCCAGCTCCTGCCCTCGTCCTACAACCAGATGCGGACGACGACCCTCTCCTACGAGAACCTCATCAACATCTACTATGCCCGCCGCAATCACAAGCTCCCCGAATGGCACGTCTACTGCGACTGGATCCGCTCCCTCCCCTATGCGAAGGAACTGATCACCGGCCTGCGGGATGAATAGGACATGGAGATCCTCTGTTCCGCGTCGCAGTCTTTCCCCGAAATCAGAAAAAATCCCTCTGCCGTGCAGATTTCGCTTTCCTGCGGCAAAGGGATTCTTTTTCAGCGGATCAGAACTGGAACGTCCTGTTTTCAGGGAAGTCCGTTTTTTTCGGCCGGCGGATCTTATTCGTACCGCTCCATGACCTTGTTGATGTTCGCCGTCCAGGATTTTGTGTTCGCAGCTATGGCGGAGGCGTATTCAAAATTCCCGAGGGCGCACTGGGAGATCACCTGATTCGGCCACGGGCTGCCGGAGAGGGCGGTGGAATAGGCGTAGTCGAAGGGCAGGACCGCGCCGTCCCGGATGATGTCGAGCATTTCGCGGGTCTGGGCGTCCCGGGCGAGCTTGTTCTTGAGGGAGACCTCGTAGTACTGGGGGATCACGTTCTTCCAGCTGTAATAGGAGAGGGCTTCCAGCGCCTGCCCGACGAATCCGGTCTCCGTCACCGTGACGGGTACGAAGAGGATCTGGGAGGCCGTCGGGATCAGGGTGTAGTATTTCTCCTGATTCTCGTCGAACTTCGGGAAGGGGATCACCGCGTAGTCGTTTTCCATGTCGCGGAACTGATCGAGGGACTGGAGCTTGCCCATGTAGAACACCGCCCGCTGACTGGCGAAGAGCGCGGACATTTCGGCTTCGTTGTCCTTCTCCGGCACGAAGGGGGAGACGAACATGACGCGGAGCTTGTCGATGGCCGACGCCGTCCTCTCGGAGACGGGCAGGACGCAGGGGATCCCGTTCTCGTCCAGTCCCGTCACGGGACAGTCGAGGGAGGCCTGCATGGAGCGGAACGGGACGTCGTAGACCGCCATGCCGACGATGTCGGTGTCCGTCTGCAAAATCCCGTCCCCGTTGCCGTCCACCGCGTAGGCCGCTGCCACTTCGGCCATCTTGTCGGCGGTCCAGCGGTTCTCCCGCACGACGGAATACATGTCCTCCGCCTGATTGTTGTTCAGCATCGTCACGTTGGCGAAGATCACGGACAGCCCCTTGTACATCGAGAGGCAGACGTCCCCGATGATCCCGTAGAGCTTTCCGCCGAGGGTGAGGTTCTTCGGCATTTCCGTCACCCACCAGGGAGCGGTGAGATTCAGGTCTTCGAGGTCGGAGAGATTGCGGAACATGGCTCCCCCGGCGATGGGCATGACGCAGGATACCATCCCGGAGGTGACGTCGTAGGCCCCGTCGTTCGCCATGACGCTGGATTCGATCAGGCGGCAGAAGGCGTCCTTGTTCGCCCAGTCGCCCGGACGGTAGATGAAGTCGAATTTCATGCCGAGCAGTTCTTCCACCGCGGCGTTCCGGTCGTAGACGGCGTCGTTCACGCCCTCGCCCGTGTATTCCTCGGCGTCGAATTCGTACTGCTGGGTCTCCGTCGTCAAGAGATGCAGGGTCTTTCCGCCGTAATCGGTCTTTTCGACGGCGAAGAGATGGTCGGCGGTCGTCTCGGTCTCGGCGGGGGCTCCGGGTTCGTCCGCTGTCGCTCCGGTGGGCGCGGGGGAAGCGGATCCCGGTTCTCCTTCCGATCCTTTGGCGCATGCGTTCAGCGCGCAGAGCGTCAGGGCCAGCAGAAACGCGGTCAGTTTTTTCATGAACGGATCTCCTTTTCTTCCGGATTCGGTTCGGTTTGTCTCCATTATACCCGATTTCCCGGGAAAGCGCAAGGGGATCCTGAAAGGTTCGGACTTTATTTTTCAGCCGGAACTTGAAACGCGGCGGGATCTGTGATAGAATAGAACAAAAAAGGAGGCGGCCCAGATGAACGAAACCCTGATCCGAACGCTCCGCGAGAAGCTAGCCCAGTCCGAGCACGCCGTATTCTTCGGGGGAGCCGGCATGTCCACCGCCAGCGGGATCCCGGACTTCCGGGGCAGCGCGGGACTGTATACCGAAAGCGAAGAAGAGTCGCCCGAATACCTTCTGAGCGACTCCTGTCTGCTGCGCGAACCGGCGCGTTTCTTCGATTATTACCGGCGGAACATGCTCCACCCCGAGGCGAGGCCGAATCCCGCCCACTATGCCCTCGCGGAGCTGGAAAAGCGGGGGATCCTCAAGGCCGTCGTGACCCAGAACATCGACGGGCTGCACCAGATGGCCGGAAGCCGCCGCGTCCTCGAACTGCACGGATCCACCGCCCGGAATTACTGCATGAAATGCGGATCCCCGGCCGAGCGGGACGCGATCTCCTCGACCTCCGGCATCCCGCGCTGCGAGACCTGCGGGGGCACGATCCGCCCCGACGTCGTCCTCTACGGCGAATTCCTTCCGGCGGACGTCTTCACGGCGGCCAGGGAGGAGATCGAGCAGGCGGACTTTCTTCTGGTGGGCGGCTCGTCCCTGACCGTCAATCCGGCGGCGTCCCTCATCACCCGGATGGGCAGAAGACGGGGCGGGGGCTGCTCCCTCGTGATCGTCAACTTCGACGAAACGCCCTACGACGAATACGCCGACGCCGTGATCCGGGAGTCCGTGGCGGAGGTCCTGCCCGCGCTGCTCTGATTCACATCGCTCCCCGGAATCCCCGGCCGATGATCTCGGAGCTCGTGGTGATGATGATGAACGCCTCGGGGTCGATCTCCTTGATCTTCCGCTGAAGGCCCACGGCTTCGGAGCGGCGGCAGACCGTGTGCAGGATCGTCTTCCGCTCCCCCGTGTACGCGCCTTCCCCGTGGGAGACCGTCACGCCGTGGCCGAGGGAGGAGAGGACGTGATCCGAAATGTCGTCCGGCTTCGTCGTGATGATGACGAAGTACTTGCAGGCGTCGAGACTTTCGATCACGCTGTCCACGAGGAAGGCCTTGACGAAGAGACCCGCCAGAGAGAAGAGCCCCGTCCGGATCCCGAAGACGAAGAAGGACGAGAGGGCGATGAGGAAGTCCACGCAGAGCAGCGCCATGCCGACGTTGAGGGCGGTGTGCTTCTTCAGGATCAGGGCGATGATGTCCGTGCCGCCCGAGGATGCCTGAGCGTGGAAGATCAGGGCGGAGCCGAAGGCCGTCAGGATCATTGCGTAGGCGAGCTCCAGAAACGGCTGGTCGGTCAGCGGCCCTTCGAGGGGGAAGACCTTCTCGAAGAGCTGTGTGAGCCCCGAGAAGAGCAGGGAGCAGACCGTCGTGCGGAATCCCGTCGCCCTGCCGAGAACGAGGAAGCCGATCAGAAGAAGCGCCACGTTGAGAATCGTGATCCACGTGGCCGGGGAGATCGGGGTGATCCGCCCGAGGATGGTGCCGACGCCGCTGACCCCGCCCGGCGCGAATCCGTTCGGGATCTTGAAGAAATAGACGCCGACCGTGAGGATGAGGGTACCGGCGAGGATCATCAGCCAGTCGCGGACCCGCTTTTTGCTGTCTGAAAGCATTGCGTACTCTCCGAAAGATGATGGGACCGGATAAAAACGGATCCGGCCGGGGTATTGTACCATATTCCCGGGGAAAAAGCAAGGGGCGGCGTTCGTGGAATCTCACAAAGGCCGAGGCCGGAGAGGGGAAAATTTTGTCTTCCGAATCGGGCGGGAGGACTTGACAAACGGGTCTCCGTCGTGTATAATAGCTCCGTACAAGGAAGCAGAACTTTTCCCGTTCTCACCCTGCGGTCTCGCTCGACAGGGTTCATAATCGCTCGGTGTTTTTTTCGTGCGGGGAAAGTTCTCCGTGCGATTTTGTTTTATTACATGGGGGTGCATAACTATTAGCGCGAAAGAACTGATTATCAACGACGACATCCGGGCAAGGGAAGTGCGGATGATTGACGAGAACAACGGTCAGCTCGGCATCATGAGCCTGAACGACGCGAAGACTTACGCCTACGACAAGAATCTTGATCTCGTCCTGATCGCCCCGACTGCCCAGCCTCCCGTCTGCCGCGCGATGGACTACGGCAAATACCGTTACGAAATCGACAAGAAGGAAAAGGAAGCCAAGAAAAAGCAGCAGACCGTCGAGGTCAAGGAAGTGCAGCTCTCCTGCCGCATCGACACGCACGATTTTGAGACGAAGGCCAACCGCGCCATCAAGTTCCTGCAGGAAGGGAACAAGGTGAGGGTCAGCCTGCGCTTCAAGGGACGCGAGATCGCCCATCAGGAGCTCGGCCGCGACATGCTCGCCAGATTTGAAGAAGCGGTTTCCGAATTCGGCACGGTCGACAAAAAGCCCGCGCTGGACGGACGCCAGCTCACCATGTTCATCGCTCCCGTAAAGAATACTGCGGCAAAGTAATCGCGCTGAAGCACGGCCCGCCTCCCGTGCAGACAAAAACGTAAAACATTTTTATCACCGAAAGGAACCGGAAAAATGGGAAAGATCAAGACGCATAAGGCTTCTGCCAAAAGATATGCCGTTACCGGCACGGGCAAGGTGAAGGTGTTCCATTCCGATCACCGCCACAACCTCGGCCAGAAGACCCAGAAGAGAAAGAGACACCTCAGAAGCAGCCAGATCCTCAGCCCCGCGATGACCGCGACCGTCAAGAGACTTATCAACAAAGACTGAATCAGGTAGAACAGGAAAGGATAGACAATCATGGCACGTGTAAAAGGCGCGATGATGACGCGCAAGAGAAGAAATAAGGTCTTAAAGGCTGCGAAGGGTTACTGGGGAGCCAAGTCGAAGCACTTCAAGATGGCGAAGCAGGCCGTCATGAAGAGCGGGAACTACGCGTATATCGGCCGCAAGCAGAAGAAGAGAGAGTTCCGTTCCCTCTGGATCGCCCGCATTTCCGCGCAGGCGAAGGTCAACGGCATGAACTACTCCACTCTGATGCACGGTCTGAAGAAGGCCGGCGTGGATCTCAACCGCAAGATGCTGTCCGAGATCGCCATCGCCGACAAGGACGCTTTCGCCGCCCTCTGCGAGACCGCCAAAGGCGCTCTCTGATCCCATCAATTCGAACAACCGGGGTGTTGCGGCTAAAGTGACACCCCGTCTTTCTGTCAGAAATACAGCAACGCACAAACGCCATGCAGCCTGAACGATTTGCCGCCGAAACCGGAGCGGAGCGCGTCGCGTCCCGTTCCAACCCGAGAGTCGCGGCTCTCTCGAAACTGGCGGAAGCGAAGGGACGGCGGGAAGCGGGCCTCTTCCTCGCGGAGGGGATCAAGCTGACCCGCGAAGCCCTCGCCTCGGACGCCGAAGTCCGGGAGGTCCTCGTCTCCGATTTTGCCGCGGAGAGGAGCCCGGACGCCCTCGCCCTCGCCCTCGAAGCCCGGAAACGGGGGATCCCCGCGCTCCTGCTCTCGGACCCCGCCTTCGAAAAGATCTCCACGGAGAAGTCCCCCCAGGGCGTGATCGCCGCGGTTCGCATCCCGGACGCGGAGGGCGGGGACTTTTCGGCGTGGCAGAGCGGGCGGCGTCTCTTCATGCTCGACGAGGTGCGGGACCCCGGAAATCTCGGGACCATCCTGCGGTCCGCGGAAGCCCTCGGCGTCGGAGGGGTCATCCTCTCCCGGTGCGCCGACCCGTGGCAGCCGAAAGCCGTCCGCGCCGCGATGGGGACCCTGTTCCGCCTGCCCCTCTGGATCACGGAGGACGGGGCGGGATGCGCGAGGGTGTTGAGAGCTTCCGGGAGAAGGGTGCTCGCGGCCGCGCTGGGTGGAGATGAGCTGACCCTCGGAGAGTTCGAGCCGGAGGAGAGCGACTGCCCGGCGATCGGAAACGAGGGCCACGGCCTGCCCCGGGAGATCCTCGACGCCGCCTCCGCCTGCCTGCGCATCCCCATGGCGGAGGGACCGGAGAGCCTCAACGCATCCGCGGCCGCCGCCTGCATCCTCTGGGAATATTACCGGGCGCTCGGGAAGAGCTGAGCCCGGAGAAGGAGTGAGGGAAATGGACGAAAGACTGTACTGGATCTGGCTTGCCGAGACCCTCGGACAGGGCAGCCCCTGGGCTCCTCTGCTCGTGCGTCGGTACGGCGGAGCGAAAGCCGTATACGAAGGAGCCGCGGACGACATGGAGCCCGACGGCGAGATCGGGAAGGAAGCGGCCGCCGCCATCCATGAGAGACTGCGCCGCCGTTCCCTCGAGCGGGCCGGGGAGATCGCCGCGCGGTGCGACAACCGGGGCATCCGGATCCTCACCCCCGACGGCGAAGGCTATCCCGGGATCCTCACGACCCTGCGCGACATGCCCCTCGTTCTCTACGTGCTCGGTGAGATCCCCGGGATCCGGGACCGTCTCGCCGCGGCCATCGTCGGGACCCGCAAAATGACCGACTACGGCAGGCGGGTAGCCTACTCCCTCGGCGCGGGACTGGCCTTCGGCGGCGCGACCGTCGTCAGCGGCATGGCCCTCGGCGCGGACAGCATGGCTCTCGTCGGCGCGCTGGACGCGGGCGGATCGGTGATCGCGGTGCTCGGATCCGGCGTCGATATCGTATATCCTCAGGAACACAGGGAAATCTATCAGAGGATCCTCTCCTCAGGCGCCGTGATTTCGGAGTATCCCCCCGGATCGCCGCCGGTCGGGAGCCATTTTCCCGTGCGCAACCGGATCATGAGCGGACTGTCCGAAGCGACGGTCGTCGTGGAAGCAGGACGGGGAAGCGGCGCGCTTATCACGGCAAAGCTGGCCCTTGCCCAGGGACGCAAGCTCTTCGCGGTCCCCGGACGGATCGGGGACGAAGGCGCGGAAGGGACGAACGATCTCATCCGCGAAGGAGCCCTCCCCGCTGTGCACCCTGAGGACGTGCTCGCGGAATTCGAATTCCTCTATAAATCCGTCAATCTGCCCCTCGCCCACTCCCGGATGCGGAATCTCGATTTCGAACGCCTCTCCCTGGAAGCCATGCAGCGGACCCGCATCGGGACCCAGGGAACGGGAGGCCCCCGCACCTCGGGATCGCCGGGAACCCGCGCGAAGGACGTCCGGGAGAGAGCGGCGGACAAAGCGGACGAGAAATTCCGCCAGGCCGTCGGCGAGCGGGAACGGGAAAAAGCCGGGGAAGAAAAGCCCGCCCGTCCTGTCCGTCAGAAGAAGCCGAAGGAGCCGGAAGCGAAAGCGGAGCCCGTCGGATCCCCGGTTGAAGCCGCCCCGGAAAAAGAGAACAGTTTTGGAAAAAGTGAAAAACAAACTGTAAATTCTGCCGAAAAGGTCATTCCGGCGAGAAAAACCGAACTCGAACTGCTTGATGAAAGCGAGTGGAAGGTATATAATAAAATGAAACCGAGCGTTCCGACCCTGCCCGACGAGCTGGTGGACGCCGAAACGCCCATCGGTTCCGTTCTGAGCGCGCTCACCGTCCTCGAACTGGCGGGCGCGGTCGAATCCGGGAGCGGCGGATATTTCATGCGCGTCGCGCCGGACGATATCATGGCATCGGAGAACAGTTGAAAGGACAAGCTCTCAGGATGACGAATCTTGTGATTATGGAGTCCCCCTCGAAGGCCACCACGGTCAAGGGCTATCTCGGCTCTTCCTACAAAGTCGTGGCGTCGAAGGGGCATATACGCGACCTGCCGAAATCCACCCTCGGGATCGACATCGACCGGGATTTCGAGGCGCATTATATCAATATCCGCGGCAAGGGCGACCTGATCCGGGACCTGAAAAAGGAAGTCAAGAACGCCGACCGGATCTATCTCGCGACCGACCCGGACCGGGAAGGGGAAGCCATCGCCTGGCATCTCGTCAACGCCCTCGGGATCCCGGCAAACAAGGCCAAGCGCGTGACCTTCAACGCCGTCACGAAGAGCGTGGTCAAGGAAGGGATCAAGCACCCCCGCGAGATCGACATGGACATCGTCAACGCCCAGCAGACCCGGCGGCTCCTCGACCGGATCGTGGGCTACAAGCTCTCCCCCTTCCTCTGGAAGACGGTGAAGAGCGGTCTTTCCGCCGGGCGCGTGCAGTCCGTGGCGACCCGCATCATCGTGGACCGGGAAAACGAGATCCGCGCCTTCGAGCCGAAGGAATACTGGACCATCGACGCGGTATTGAAAACGAGCGGCGGCAAGACCTTCACGGCGAAGTTCCACGGCCCAAAATCCACGGGCGAGAAGATGGATCTCACCTGCCGGGAAGAAGCCGAAAAGATCTGGAACGACGTGCGCGGGAAGACCTTCCTCGTCGACGACATCAAGCTCGGACGGCGTATGAAGAGCCCCGCTCCGCCCTTTGAGACCGCGACCCTCCAGCAGGAAGCCTCCCGTAAATTGAACTTCCAGTCCCAGCGGACCATGCGGGTGGCGCAGGAGCTCTACGAAGGCGTCAACGTCGGCGCGGAAAACGGGGGTGTGCAGGGTCTCATCACCTATATGAGAACCGACTCCCTCCGTATTTCCGACGAGGCGAGGGACGCGGCGAAAGCCTATATCCTCGGCAAGTACGGCGAGCAGTACTATCCCGCCGAACCCCGGGTCTACAAATCCAAATCCGGCGCCCAGGACGCCCACGAGGCCATCCGTCCCTCCGGCGCGATGCTGGAGCCCGCCGTGATCCGCAAGCAGCTGACCCCGGACCAGTACCGGCTGTACAAGCTGATCTGGGACCGGTTCATCGCCAGCCAGATGGAGTCCGCCGAACTGTCCACCGTCCAGACCGATCTGACGGCGGCGGGTTGGCTTTTCCGTTCCAGCGGCTATACCGTCAAATTCCCGGGCTATATGGCTCTCTACGAGGAATCCACCGACGACAGGAATCCGCCGGACGAGGAAAAGGCCGCGCGCCTGCCCCAGCTGACGAAGGGGGAGGAGCTCGAAGCCGAATCCGTCGCGCCCGAACAGCATTTCACCGAGCCGCCGCCGCGCTACACCGAAGCTTCCCTTGTGAAGCTGCTCAAGGAGAACGGCATCGGACGGCCGAGCACCTACGCCACGATCATCACCACCATCACCACCCGCGGCTACGTGAAGCGGGAGGGCAAGTCCCTCGTCCCCACGCCCCTCGGGGAGGTCACGACGAAGCTCATCGGCGAGTATTTCCCGGATATCGTGGACAGCCAGTTCACGGCGTCGATGGAGGATCAGCTCGACGGGATCGAGAGCGGCCGCGACACCATGCTGGACGTCCTGCGCAATTTCTACGGCGGATTCTCGAAAGAGCTCGACAAGGCCTTCGAAGCCGTCGGAGATCACGAGGTGGAAGTCCCAGCGGAAGAGACCGACATTATCTGCGAAAAATGCGGCGCGAGGATGGTCGTCAAAAACGGACGCTTCGGCAAATTTGCCGCGTGCCCGAACTATCCCGCCTGCAAGAACACCAAGCCTCTCGCCCAGACCGGCGACGGACTTGTGGAGAAGAAGACGGAGGTCGCCGCGGAAAAATGCGAGCTCTGCGGCGCGGACATGATCCTGCGCAGCGGACGGTACGGCAGCTTTTACGCCTGCTCCCGCTATCCCGAATGCAAGAACACCCGCCAGAAAAACCGTCCTCTCGGGGTCAGCTGCCCGGAGTGCGGCGCGGATCTGGTGATGAAGCATGGCAAGAACCGCTCCGTCTTTTACAGCTGCTCCCGCTATCCGGAGTGCAAGTTCTCCTCCTGGGATCTCCCGCTGAAGGACAGATGCCCGAAGTGCGGCGGGATGCTCTACCGCAAGAAGGGGAAGAACCTTATTCTCTGCAAGACCGAGGGATGCGGCTACAAGGCCGAGGTCCCGGAAGAAGCGGACGCGCCGGAAGCGGATCGTCCGGCCGACGGACTGAACTGAAATGACAAACACCATTGATATTTACGGCGCGGGGCTGGCCGGATGCGAAGCCGCGTGGCAGGCGGTCCGGCAGGGGGTGTGCGTCCGGCTCTTCGAGATGAAGCCGGAGAAGAGGACGCCCGCCCACCGGTCCGACGGATTCGCGGAGCTCGTCTGCTCGAATTCCCTGCGCTCCGCCGAACTGACCACCGGGATCGGGCTTCTCAAGGAGGAGCTCACCCGGATGGGTTCCCTCGTCATGGAGGCGGCTCACGCGACGAGAGTGGCGGCGGGCGGCGCGCTGGCGGTGGACCGGGTGCGGTTTTCGGATTATATCACCGAGAAGATCCGTTCCCATCCGAAGATCACGGTCGTGTCCCGGGAGATGACGGAGATCCCCAAGGAGGGAATCACCGTGATCGCGACGGGCCCCCTCACCTCCGACGCCCTCGCGGCTTCGATCCGCGGTCTGACGGGCGGGAAAAGCCTCTGGTTCTACGACGCGGCCGCCCCCATCGTCGACGCCGAGAGCGTGGATATGTCGAAGGCCTTCTTCGCGTCCCGCTACGGCAAGGGCGGCGCGGACTACATCAACTGCCCCATGACGGAAGCGGAATACCGGGCGTTCTGGCAGGCTCTGATCTCCGCCGAGGAAGCTCCGCTCCACGATTTTGAGGAGGGCGGGGAACTGACGGTCTTCGAGGGCTGTATGCCGGTGGAAGTCATGGCCCGCCGGGGAGAGGACACCCTCCGGTTCGGACCGATGAAGCCGGTAGGGATCCGCCGTCCCGGGACGGACGAGGAGTTTTACGCCGTCGTTCAGCTCCGGAAGGAAAACGAGGCCGGGACGATGTACAATCTCGTCGGCTTCCAGACCCACCTGACATGGCCCGAACAGCGGCGGGTCTTCCGCATGATCCCGGGGCTCGAGCAGGCGGAATTCCTGCGGTACGGCGTGATGCACCGGAACACCTTCCTCTGCTCGCCGGATCTTTTGGACGCGGACTATTCTTTCAGGGGCGATCATAATCTGTACTTTGCCGGGCAGATGACGGGGGTCGAGGGCTATATCGAGTCCGCGGCGTCCGGGTTCTGCGCCGGGATCAACGCCGCGCGCCGGGCGTTCGGAGAGGATCCCTTCCTCTTCCCGGAGACCACCATGATCGGCGCGATGGCATGGTATATCTCCCACGGGGAAAAAACGCTCTTCCAGCCGATGAACGCCAATTTCGGTATCGTCCCTCCGCTTGAGAGGAAGGTGAAGGGCGGCAAAAAAGCGCGGAACGAGGCTCTGTCCGCCCGCGCGCTGGAAGAGATCGACCGGCTGATACCGGATCTTCATCGCAATGACTGAGGAGAGGAGCGCGTATGGAAATCATCATTGACGCAATGGGCGGAGACAACGCGCCTTCCGAGATTGTCCGGGGGGCGGTCGAAGCCTCGAAGGAAAGCACGTCGAAGATGGTGCTGGTCGGAAACCGCCTCCGCATCGAGCAGGTCCTGCACGCGGCCGGAGCGGATTCCCGCCTCTTCGAGATCGTCCACACGGATCAGGTGATCACGATGGAGGACGACCCCATGTCCGTGGTGCGGGGGAAGAAGAATTCGTCGATGGCTGTGGGACTGCGCCTCCTGAAAGAGCGGGGGGACGCTTTCGTCTCGGCCGGGAACACGGGCGCGCTCCACGCCGGATCCTCCCTCATGGTCCGCACGATGAAAGGGGTCCAGCGTTCGGGGATCGCCACGGTGCTCCCCTTCGAGCGGCCGATTTTGATGATGGACTCCGGAGCGAACATCAACGTCACGGCGGACTATTTCGTCCAGTGGGCCATCATGGGCTCCGTCTACATGAAGAACGTGATGGGCGTCGCCGATCCCGAGGTGGGACTGCTCAACAACGGCGCGGAAGAGCACAAGGGGACCCAGGTGCAGATCGACGCCTACAAAAAACTCTCGGAATTCGAGGGGATCCGGTTCCGCGGAAACGTCGAGGGCAAGGAGCTCCCCTTCGGCCCCTGCGACGTGCTCGTGACGGACGGCTTCACCGGAAACGTGACGCTCAAGCTGGTGGAGGGCATGTCGAAGTTCATGTTCTCCCTGCTCAAAGATATGTACACGAAGAACGCCCTCACCAAGCTCTCCTTCCTCGCCATGAAGGATTCGCTGAGACAGGTGAAGCACACGTTCGACGCTTCGGAATACGGCGGCGCGCCGCTGCTCGGACTGCAGAAGCCCGTCATCAAGGCCCACGGGAGCTCCGACGCGAAGTGCATCCGTTCGGCGATCCGGCAGGCGGAGGCCTACGTCACCACCGGCGTGACCGCGCAGATCGCGGAGAAGATGGCGGAATACAGCGCGGCGCGGGCTGCGACCTCCTCGGCAGAGGATAAACAGGAAGGCTGACCCACATGAATCTCGAACCCATGCCGGCCGAAGAGCTGGAGAAGAAAATCGGATATACCTTTCAGGACAGGGATCTTTTGATCGAAGCTCTGACCCACTCGTCCTATCACAACGAGATGAAGTCCAAAGGGAAGGGCGCGCCCTACAACGAGCGGCTCGAATTCCTCGGGGATTCCGTGCTTTCGATCATTGTCAGCTCCTATCTCTTCGAGCGTTTCCGCAGCAAGCAGGAGGGGGACCTCACGAAGATCCGCGCCGCCGTCGTCTGCGAAAAGGCTCTGGCGAAGTATGCCTCGGAGATCGGGCTCGGCAGCTATATGTTCCTCGGACACGGCGAGGTGATGAACAACGGACGGGAACGCCCCTCCATCACCGCGGACGCCTTCGAAGCCCTCCTCGCCGCGATCTATCTGGACACGGGGGAGGATTTCGAGGCCGTCTCCGCCTTTCTCATGCCCTTTGTCACCCGGGAGATCAGCGCGGTGACGGAAGCGGGAGTGTATGTGGACTACAAGACCGCCCTCCAGCAGATCGTCCAGCAGGCCAGCGGGGAAATCCTCGAGTACGTCCTTGTGGAGGCGAAGGGTCCCGACCACAACAAACAGTTCTCGGTGGAAGCTCGGCTGAACTCCAATATCATCGGACGCGGCGCGGCGAGGACCAAGCGGGAAGCCGAACAGCACGCGGCCAAGGAAGCTCTGGTCCTGTTCGGGGAACTGCCCGAATAAGGCCGGCTCCGTTTCCCGGTTTTCTGTCCCACCCGGATGCCCGGAAGAGTGCGTTTCCCATAATCGGCGCGCCATTTCGGACATCCTTTCTTTTGATTCCGGCGGACGGAAAAAAGAACAGAGAATAAATACATTGTAAAATTCGTGAAATCCGTTGAAAATCACGGCGTTTCGCGGTATAATAGGAGAAATTCATCTTTCGGAGCCGCCGGGGAAGGAGGGGAGAAGCCCATGTATCTGAAATCTTTGGAGCTGCACGGCTTCAAGTCCTTTCCCGACCGGACGGTTTTGAAATTCTCGGGCGGGACCACCGTCATCGTCGGCCCCAACGGGAGCGGCAAGTCCAATATCACCGACGCCATGCGCTGGGTGCTGGGGGAACTGTCCTCGAAGAACATCCGCGGCTCGAAGATGGAGGACGTCATTTTCGCCGGAGCGGACGACGTGAAGCCCATGAGCTTCGCCGAGGTGAGCGTCACCTTCGACGACAGCCGGGAGCCCCGCGCTCTCCAGTCCCCCTACGACGAGGTCACCGTCACCCGGCGGTACTACCGGAGCGGGGAGAGCGAATATTTCATCAACCGCAGGAAATGCCGCCTGAAGGACATCTACGAGCTCTTCATGAATACCGGCATCGGGCGCGAGGGATATTCCATCATCGGGCAGGGACGCATCGCCGAGATCATCTCCAAGAAGAGCGAGGACCGGCGGGGCATTTTCGAAGAGAGCGCGGGCATTTCCCGCTTCCGCTACAAAAAGACCGAATCCGAAAAAAAGCTGGCTGAAACCGAGGCCAACATGGAGCGGGTGGCGGATATCGAAGCGGAACTCGCCGCCCGGGTCGGACCCCTCGAAAAAGAGGCCGCGAAAGCCCGGAAATACCTCGAGCTCTACGCCGAAAAGAAAAAATGCGACGTCGCCCTCTGGCTCTACGACGCGGGGCGGCTGAAAAAGGCCATCGAAAAGAGCGAAGGGGACACCGCCCTCTCGGCTCACGAGCTGGAAATGGCCGAGGACTCGCTGAAAGTCACCTCCGGCCAGATCGAGCGGCTCTACGAACAGTCCCGGGCGAACAAGGAGACCTCCCGCCGCAACCACGAGGCCACCTCCGACGCCGTGAAGCGCATGAACGCCGCGGAATCCGACGCCCGGATCCTCAGAAAGGAAAAACAGCACGCCGAAGCGGAACTCGCCTCGGAGAATCAGCTGATCGAATCCGCGGAGTCCTCCCGCCGGCAGAAGGAAGAAAAGCTCGCCGCCCTGACGGAACGCGCCGAAGGGATCGCCCGGTCCGTCGCCGAGGCAGAGGAGGAATACGCGGGATATACGGAGCAGCTCGCAAAGCTCGATTCCGTGATCCGGGAAAAGGACCGGACGCTCGAAGAAAAGCTCACCCTCCAGAAGAACGCCGAGGGGCTGCTCACGGATCTCAGAGTGCGGCTGAACGTGCTCGAGATCAGCGTCGAGAATCAGAAAAAACGCTCGGAGTCCATCGGAGCCGACCTCGGGAAATACGAGGCGGAGATCGCGGAATGCGACCGGATCCTGAAAGACGCCGGGGACCAGATCGAAGCCTATAAAAAAGCCGCCGGAGAGATCGCCGAAAAGCTGGCGGGATCCGAAAAAGAGATCGCCGGAATGCGGGCGGAGGCGGACGGAACTTCCGAAAAGATCCGCGCGAAGCAGGCCGAGATCGACTCCCTCGACAGCCGGATCCGCGCGCTCTCCCAGATGCAGGAGCATTTCGACGGTTACAACAACAGCGTCCGCTTTATCATGAACGAGGCGAAGGCGGGCAGGCTCGGAGGGATCCGGGGGCCGGTCTCGACCCTGATCTCCGTCGACAAGAAATACATCGCGGCGATCGAGACCACCCTCGGCAACGCCTTACAGAACATCGTCACCGACGACGAGAACACCGCGAAGGCCGCCATCGAAGCCCTGAAACGCGGGAACGCCGGACGGGCCACCTTCTATCCCGTCACCACCGTCAGACCGGCGGAGAGGGGACGGGAATACGACGCGGCGGAGAGGGCCCGGGGGTTCCTCGGATGGGGGGACGAGCTCGCTTCCTCCGCGCCGGAATACCGGAATATCGTCAAATCCCTGCTCGCGCGGCTTGCGGTGTTCGACACCCTCGACAACGCGACCGAGGCGGCGAGAGCCAGCGGATGGCGGATCCGCGCCGTGACCCTCGACGGCCAGCAGATCAACGCGGGGGGCTCCTTCACGGGCGGCGTCACCAAGCGGGACAGCGGAATGCTCTCCCGGGCGTCCCTCATCGCCTCGATGAAAAAGGAGCGCTCGGAGGCCGCGAAGGAACAGGAAGGCCTCCGCGCAGAGCTCAAGTCCGCCGAGGAGAAGATAGCAGCCGCGGCCCGGGACAACGAGGGGGAGGAAGAGAGACGGAAGCTCTTCGACGCCCTGCGCACGACGGAGGAGAAGACCTACGCCGACGCGGACGGACGCCGCAGGACCCTCACCGAACTGACGGAAAACATGAAGCGCGACGCCCTCGCCATGACGGAATCGGGCGAAAAGAGCGCAGAGGAGATTGCAAACCTGAGAAGCCGGATCGCCGACGCCGAAGCGGAAGCCGAACGCATCCGTTCCGAACGGGAGGAGATCGCCGGGGAGCGCGGGGAAGCGGAACTCGAAGCCGCGGAGATCGGGGAGCGCGCGAACGAGGTGCGCATCCGTCTGGCCTGGCTGACGAGCGATCAGGAGGCGGCCGCCGAATCCATCCGGGAGACCGGGGCAGAGATCCGGGAACAGGCCGAAAACGCCGAGACCCGCCGGACCCACGCGAAAGAACTCGCCGAAAAGATCGCCGCAGTCGGAAAAGAAGCCGAGGAACGGGAAAAAGAAGCCGAAGGACTGCGGGCGGAGATCGACTCCCTAGGCGGGCGGCAGAAGACCCTCGACGAAACGGGGGACGAGATCGACGCAAGACTCGCCGCTCTCCGCCGGACCGAACAGGAACAGACCTCGAAGAAGGAACTCACCTTCATCGCCCACTCGAAGAACGAAGCCCGGCTCGCCTCCCTGAAAGAAGAGGAGAAGAAGAGCCACGAAAAGCTCTGGGACGACTACGAACTGACCTGGGCCACCGCCGAGAGATTCGCCGAGGAGAACGACGTTCCCCCGGTGAAGGACGGCGAGCGGACCGCCCGGCTGAACGAACAGAACGAGCTGAAAGGAAAAATGCGCTCCCTCGGGCACGTCAACGTGGGAGCGGTAGACGAATACAACGAGGTCAAGACCCGCTACGAGACCATCAAAGCCCAGCTCACGGATCTCAGGGAATCGAGGGAGGACCTCGAAAAGGTGATCCGCGGGATCGAGGAGGACATGAAGCGGATGTTCCTCGAAGCCTTCGGAAGGATCAACGCCTATTTCGGCGAGGTCTTCCGGGAACTCTTCGGGGGCGGACACGCGGAGGTCATCCTCACTGATCCGGACAACGCGCTGGAATCGGGCATCGAGATCACGGCGGCCCCTCCCGGCAAGACCGTGAAGAACCTGAATCTTCTTTCCGGCGGCGAGCAGGCCTTTATCGCCATCGCCCTGCTGTTCGCCCTCATCAAGGTCAATCCCTCCCCCTTCTGCATCTTCGACGAGATCGAAGCGGCCCTCGACGAAGTCAACGTCGGACGGGTGGGGCGGTATGTGAAGAACGTCTCGAAGAACATGCAGATCATCATGATCTCCCACCGCCGCGGCACGATGGACATCGCGGACACCCTCTACGGCGTCACGATGCAGAAGAGCGGCGTTTCGAAGGTCTTCACCCTCGGCGCGGGAGACGACCGGGAACAGTATCTGAAATAAGGTCCGCGCAAATTACATCACCGAGAGGTTGAAATGGGATTTTTCGACAAACTGAAAGCCGGTCTGCAGAAGACCAAGAACGCCGTATTCGGCCAGCTGAACGAAGTCATCAAGAATTTCCGCAAGGTCGACGAGGATCTTCTCGAAGAACTCGAGGAAATCATGATCATGTCCGACATGGGCGCGGTCACCACGGAGAAGGTGATCGACGAACTGCGGGACCGCATCCGCACGAAGAACATCAAGAGCGCGGATCTTGTGAAGAACGAGCTCGCCGAGATCCTCCGGGACCAGATCGGCGAGGGCGGGGAACTGGATCTCTCCACCAGCCCCTCCGTGATCCTCGTGATCGGCGTGAACGGCGTGGGGAAGACCACCTCCATCGGCAAGATTGCCCACAATCTGAAAAAAGAGGGCAAGCGCGTCGTCGTGGCGGCGGCCGATACTTTCCGCGCTGCTGCCATCGACCAGCTCGCGGTCTGGTGCGAACGCGCAGGCGTGGAACTGATCGCCCAGAAGGAAGGAGCGGATCCCGCCTCCGTGGTGTATGACGCTATCGCCGCGGCCAACAAGAGAAAGGCGGACGTCCTCATCATCGACACGGCCGGGCGGCTCCACAACAAGAGCAACCTCATGGACGAGCTGGCGAAGATCAACCGCATCATCAGCCGCGAGCTCCCGGACGCCGCGCGGGAGACCCTTCTTGTCCTCGACTCCACAACGGGGCAGAACGCGGTCCAGCAGGCGAAGAAATTCAAGGAAGCCGCCGATATCACAGGCCTGATCCTCACCAAGCTCGACGGGACGGCAAAGGGCGGCGCGGTTTTCTCCATCAAGGACGAGATCGACATTCCCGTGAAATTCATCGGCGTGGGCGAACAGATCGACGACATGCAGCCCTTCGACGCGAAGATGTTCGTCGACGCCCTGATCTCCGACGACGTCTATACGGAAAAGGAAGAGGACGGGGAAGAAGCATGACGGAACTGGTGCTCGCGTCAAATAACCGGAAAAAAATCGCGGAACTGGAAACTTTTTTCCTCTCCGCGTCGTCTAATATCATGAGAGTGCGGACGCTCTCCGAGATCGGATGGACCAGGGAGATCGCGGAAGACGGGGAGAGTTTCGAGGAGAACTCCCTCATCAAAGCCTCGGTCCCCGCTTTCCTCGGATATGTCGGGGTCGCCGACGATTCGGGTCTCTCCGTGGACGCTCTAGGAGGCGCGCCCGGGGTGTTCTCCGCCCGGTATTCGGGAGAAGGCGCGACGGACGCCAGAAACCGCGCGAAGCTGCTGAAAGCGCTGGCGGATGTCCCCGAAGAGAAGCGCACGGCCCGGTTCGTCTGCGTCATGACGCTGGTGCTCCCCGAGGATTCGCCCTGCGTCGTCCCCCTCGAATGGAGACCGGACGAGCGGCTCACCTGGAAGCGCGGGATCGATCCGGCGAGGGTCATGAGCGTGCGGGGCGAGTGCGAGGGGAAGATCCTCTCCTCTGAGCGGGGAGAGGGCGGATTCGGCTATGACTCCCTCTTCTGGTATCCCGATTTCGGGGCGACCTTCGCCGAGGTGGAGCAGGAGAGAAAGAACCTCGTCTCCCACCGGGGCCGCGCCATGGTTGAGTTTTCAAAGAGACTGGCGGTCCTGTTCGGAAACTGAAACGAAGATTGAGGAGATAAAGAATGCTCACAAGCAAGCAGAGGGCGACGCTCAAATCCGTCGCTTCGAGGACCGACGCCATTTTCCAGATCGGAAAGAGCGGCGTCGGGGAGGCGGCCGTGAAGTCCATCGGGGACGCGCTGGAGGCAAGGGAGCTTGTCAAGATCAGCGTGCTCGAGAACTCCGACGAGGACGCGCGGGAGGCCGGAGAAGCCATCGCCGCCGCCACGGGATCCGAGCTGGTCGCCGTGATCGGCCGCAAGATCATCCTCTTCAGGCAGTCCTCGAAACCCGAGAAGAGAGCCATTTCCACACTGATATGAAAACGATCAGAGAGCGCGTCGGGATCTTCGGAGGGACTTTCTCGCCCCCCCATCTCGGACACGTCCGGGCGGCTTCCTCCTTTCTCGCGGCAGTGAATCCGCCGGATACCGCTCCGGAGGACAGGCTGAGGCTCTTTATCATGCCGACCTTCGTGCCCCCGCACAAGACAGTCGACGCCGAGGTCTCCCCGGAGGTCCGGCTGGAAATGTGCCGGGCCGCTTTCGGAGACCTGCCCGACACGGAGGTTTCGGATTACGAGATCTCCCGGGGAGGCGTCAGCTACACCATTCTGACCCTTGAACACTTCGCCGCCCCGGGACGGGAGATCTGGCTCCTCTGCGGCGGGGACATGTTCCTGACCCTCGACCGCTGGGCCCGGGCGGAGGAGATCTTCTCCCTCGCAAGGATCGCGGCGCACGGACGGGGGATCGCGGAGATCTCCGTCCTTTACGACAAGAAACGCGAATACGAAGAGCGGTTCGGAAAGCCGATCCTTCTTCTGCCGGACGCGCCGCTCAGGGTCTCCTCCACGAAGATCCGGGCGATGGCCGCGGCGGGGGAGGATTTCGGCGATCTCGTTCCCCCCGGCGTGGCGGAGATCATCCGGCGGGACGGACTCTACGGATACGGAGCGAAGGAATGACACGGAAAAACCTGACGGAAGAGGATCTCGCACGGCTCGCGGGGCTCGTGAAGCCGAGACTGACGGAAAAACGCTACGCCCATACCCGCGCTGTCGAAAAAGAAGCCGCGCGGCTCGGAGAGATCTACCTGCCCGAGCGGATCCCGGCCCTCCGCGCTTCCGCCCTTCTGCACGACATCACAAAAAAGGAAGACACGGAAAAACAGTTGAAAATCTGCGCGGAATTTGGTATAATAACGGATGAGACCGACCGGCTCTCCCCCTCCGTGTTCCACGCGATGACGGGAGCGGCCGTGGCGTCCCGCGATTTTGCCGAATTCACCGACGGCGAGATCCTCTCCGGCATCCGCTGGCATACCACGGGCCGGGCGGGGATGAGCATGTTCGAGAGCATCGTATACCTCGCCGATTATATTGAAGAGACGCGGACCTTCGACGACTGCGTCAAACTGCGCCGCGATTTCTGGGGGCGCATCGAAAAGGGGGACGATCCCCGGGAGGTCTTCGACGAGATCATGATCGAATCCTTCGATCTGACGCTCGCGGGCCTGATCCGGGACGGGCTCCCCATCGCCGCGGATTCCGTCGCAGCGCGGAATGACCGCCTTCTGAAACTTCATCTCCGAAAAACGGAGCGAAACGCTGAAACGGGAGGATCAGACCGTCCATGAAGAACGAAGAAATGGAAGAAAAGCGTCCGACGGATCCCGTCGACGAAAAGGAAAAAGAAGATTTCCGGGATCCTTCGGAAACCGGTTACGAAGATGCGGACGACGATATTTCCCTGTACTATCCCGACGGCGACGCCGAACACATGGCCGCCGACGACGGAGAGGAGGACGGGGAGGAGAAGGACCGCTCGAAAAAGAAGAACAAAGCGAGGAAGAAGAACACCCGGCTGACAAAATCGCAGATCGCCCTGATCGCCGTCGTCTTCATCCTCTATACGGCGGTCATCGTCACGGCCTCGTGGATCCTGTTCTATAAGCCCCCGCAGGCGAAGGTCGACGATCCGCTCCCCTTCGACGCGGAACCCATCCGCACGGACGATCCCAACGCCGGCCCGCCCCTCCACTACAACGAGGGCACGGGCGAGAACGTGACGGACGATCCGACAAAGGATGTGCCGCCTTTTGAAAATCCCTCCGAGGATCCCGGGAAGGAAGCCGAAACGGAGGCCCCGAAGATCACACCCGCCGTCACCAGCAAGTGGAACGCGAAGGAGAACGACTACAACATCCTCGTCGTCGGCATGGACAAGCAGGCGAAGCTGGCCGACATCACCATGATCGTCAACGTCAACGCCGGCGAGGGGAGGATGTCCGTCATGCAGATCCCCCGGGACACGCTGATCACCACGGGTGTCAACACCGACAAGATCAACGCCCAGTACGCGTCCCTTGTCAACATCTACTCCCATCAGGGGTACAGCGACCCCTATATGACCGCTCTCTCCGACTACGCGCGGATCCTCGAGCGGAGCCTCTGCATCAAGATCCACTACACCGTGCTCGTCGACCTGGAAGGCTTCCCGAAGATCGTCGATTCCGTCGGCCCCATCGCCGTGTTCGTACCGGATCGCATGAAATATGAGGACCCGGAGCAGGATCTCTATATTGACATCCCCGCGGGCTGGGTGGAGCTGGACGGCAAGAACGCCGAGGGCTTCGTCCGCTTCCGTTCCGGCTACGTGCAGGCGGACCTCGGACGCGTCAACGCCCAGAAGATCTTCCTCACCGCCCTCTACCAGAAGGTCGTCACCCTGCTCAAGAACATGGACGTCGGCAAGATCACGGATCTCGCCCAGGTCGTCCTCGCGAACGTCACCACGGATATGACAGTGTCCGATCTCGTCTACTTCTCCCGGGCGTTCATGAACATCGGCATGTCGAACGTGACGATGCTCACCGTGCCCGGAGACATGGCGAACGAGAGCTGGAACGCCCACTACGTCGTCAACCGCGCCGCCACCCTTCAGATCATCAACGATTATTTCAACATCTACGACCGCATGATCGAGGACAGCTTCTTCGACAAGAACTGGACCTTCTGCTACAATTACCCGATCTACACGGACATCTATTACGCGCCCGCGAACTACGCCTATACGTCCGAATATACGGCCGACGAGATCGCGGAGGATTCCATCGCCATTCCGTTCATGCCGTAAGGCGAACGAAAAAAATATAAGGAGGACCCTATGGACAACGAGACCGCCAAGCTGCCGATCGAAGAGACCCTCACGCCGGAACAGCTCACCAACCCCGAGACCTTCGCGAGATTCGTGGTTTCCATCCTCGACGCGAAGAAAGCCCGCGACATCCGGCTCCTTCACGTGGAGGACAGGACCGTCATCGCCGATTATTTCGTCATTGCCACCGGCTCCTCCCGGACGCAGATCCGCGCTCTGGCCGACGAAATCGAATTCAAGCTGGAGCCCTACGGCATCAAGCCCCACCACGTCGAAGGGGCCGACACCGGATCGTGGGTGCTCGAAGATTTCGGCGCCGTGATCGTTCATCTGTTCAACACGGAAAGCCGCGAATTCTATAACCTCGAAAAGCTCTATCAGGACACGACGGAGCACGATATCTCCGACCTGATCACCGAGGACTGAACAGATAGGGGAGACGCGGCTTCTTTGAAAAAGAGGCCTGGCAAGAAATTTCGATTGGGGTTGGAAAATACTCACACAATTTCGTTTAGCTTGTTTCCGACACACCAATATAGTCATCCAACCTTATCAGAGTTATCGTTCGAGAGCTCACAATCAGAGATTGTTCGCATTCTACGGGGAGCGATCAAAACCCATAAAGTCCGCTTTCGTGAACGATGTTCGTAAGGAAAAATATGTTGTAAGGAAGTCAGATCAGCCATGAAATACGATTTTGCCGCCATCGAGAAGAAATGGCAGGACAGATGGGAAGAGGCCGGGATCTTCCGCGCCTCGGAGGACCGTTCGAAGAAGAAGTTCTACGCCCTCGTGGAATTTCCCTATCCGAGCGGAGCGGGGATGCACGTCGGCCACATCAAGGCCTATTCCGGGCTCGAGGTCATTTCCCGCAAACGCCGGATGCAGGGCTATAACGTCCTGTTCCCCATCGGTTTCGACGCGTTCGGCCTCCCGACGGAAAACTACGCCGTGAAGACCAACACCCACCCGCGGATCGTGACGGACAAGAACATCCGCAAGTTCACGTCCCAGCTGAAACGGGTCGGATTCTCTTTCGACTGGTCCCGCACGGTGGACACCACCGACGAGGACTACTACAAGTGGACCCAGTGGATCTTCCGCAAGATGTTCGACGCCGGACTCGTCTTCCGCGCCACCACCCTCGTCAACTACTGCCCCCACTGCCAAGTCGTCCTCTCCAACGAGGATTCCCAGGGCGGCAAATGCGATATCTGCCACAGCGAAGTGATCCAGAAGTCGAAGGACGTTTGGTATCTCCGCATCACCGCATACGCCGACAAGCTCCTCGAAGGGCTCGCGAAGGTGGATTATCCCGCGAACGTCAAGGCCATGCAGGAGAACTGGATCGGCCGTTCCGAAGGCGCGTTCGCGGACTTCAGGCTCACCGGATGCGACGAATCGCTCAGGATCTACACCACCCGCCCCGACACCATGTTCGGCGTGACCTTCATGGTCATCGCGCCCGAGCATCCCGTGATCGAGAAATACAGAGACCGGATCTCGAACATCGACGCCCTCGACGCCTACCGGGAGGAGTGCGCGAAGAAGACCGAATTCGAGCGGACCCAGCTCACGAAGGACAAGACGGGAGTGCGCATCGAAGGCATCGCAGCAATCAACCCCGCCAACGGCAAAGAGATCCCGATCTACATTTCCGACTACGTCATGATGGGCTACGGCACCGGCGCGATCATGGCGGTCCCGGCTCACGACGAACGCGACTACGAATTCGCGAAGAAGTTCGGCATCGACATCGTCGAAGTCATCAAGGGCGGCGATATTTCGAAGGAAGCCTACACCGGCGACGGCGAAATGATAAACTCCGGCTTCCTCAACGGGATCGAGACCAAGAAGGAAGCCATCGCGAAGATGATTGCCTTCCTCTCCGAAAAGGGCATCGGCGAAAAGGGCGTCCAGTACAAGATGAAGGACTGGGCCTTCAACCGTCAGCGCTACTGGGGCGAACCGATCCCGATCGTGCACTGCCCGAAGTGCGGCATGGTGGGCGTCCCCTACGAGGAACTCCCCCTGAAACTGCCCCCGGTCGAGAACTTCGAGCCCGGCGAGGGAGGGGAAAGTCCGCTCGCTAAGATCGACTCCTTCGTCAACTGCTCCTGCCCGAAGTGCGGCGGCCCGGCGAAGCGCGAAACGGACACCATGCCTCAGTGGGCCGGTTCCTCCTGGTACTTCCTCCGCTACACCGATCCGCATAACCCGGACGCGCTGGCCTCGAAGGAAGCCCTCGACTACTGGATGCCCGTCGACTGGTACAACGGCGGCATGGAGCACGTCACCCGCCACATGATTTACTCCCGGTTCTGGCACCGGTTCCTGTACGATATCGGCGCGGTCCCCTGCGAAGAGCCTTACGCCAAGAGAACGGCGCAGGGACTGATCCTCGGCCCGGACGGCGACAAGATGTCGAAATCCAAGGGCAACGTGGTGGATCCGAACGACGTGGTGGACGTCTACGGCGCGGACGTTCTGCGGGTCTACGTCCTCTTCATGGGCGACTACGGCTCCGCCGCCCCGTGGAACGACAGCTCCGTCAAGGGGTGCAAGCGGTTCCTCGACCGGGTGGCCTCCCTGCCCGAGATGGTCTCCGGCAAGGAAAACCCGAAGCTCGAGACCGCCTTCCACAAGACCGTGAAGAAGGTCTCCGAGGATATCGACGAGATGAAGTTCAACACGGCCATCGCGGCTCTCATGACCCTGCTCAACGATATCGCGGATCAGGGAAGCCTCACAAAGGATCAGCTGGTCGACTTCATCAAGCTCCTCAATCCCTTCGCGCCCCACCTGACCGAAGAGATCTGGGAGAACATCGGAGGGCGAGGCTTCCTCTCCCTCGCTCCGTGGCCGGAATGGGATGAGGCGAAGACGGTGGACGACGAGATCGAGATCGCGGTCCAGATCGGCGGCAAGCTGAAGGGCACCATCCTCGTCCCGAAGGACATTTCGAAGGACGACGCCATCGCCGCGGCCAAGGCGGATCCGAAGATCGCGCCCCTGCTCGCCGGGAAGAGCATCGTCAAGGAGATCTACGTCCCCGGGCGGATCGTCAACATCGTGGCAAAATAATCCGGGATTCTCCGGTGAAATTCGGAAAAACATCTTGACAACCGCGCGCCGATCGTGTATAATCTCTGAGAGGTAAACGATAGAAAGTTGCCTTTGCTCAGAGCGAAGGGAGGGATATAGAGTGGCGGAAATCAGAGTCAAAGAAGGCGAATCCCTGGACAGCGCGCTTCGTCGGTTTAAGAGACAGTGCCAGCGTTCCGGTATTCAGGCCGAGCTCCGTAAGAGAGAAGCTTACGAGAAGCCCAGCGTCAAGAGAAAAAAGAAGTCCGAAGCAGCCAGAAAGCGCAAGTACAAATAATCGGACGGCTTTCATTCAGACAAACATCGGGAGACCGGGTCCGTGTGATCCGGTTTTCTTTTTGCATTTTCGGGAGGGCTATGGAATGATCGTGCTCATGCGCCACGGACAGGACGACCCGGACCGGCTCGGAGGATGGAGCGACGCCGGGCTGACGGAGGAGGGAAGACGGCAGGCGGAAGAAGCGGCGGAAAAACTGCGCCGGGATTTCCCCGGGATCCGGCGGATCTACGCGAGCGATCTGCCCCGGGCCTGGGAGACGGCAGAGATCGCCGCGCGGGAATTCGGCCTGCCCGTCCTTCCGGTTCCGGGATTCCGGGAGACGAACAACGGCAGACTGGCCGGGATGCAAAAGGCGGAAGCGCGGGAGAAATACCCCGGGATCTTCTTCGCCGCGCTGGATTTCGACGAGCCCTATCCAGGCGGGGAGAGTCCGCGGGCGTTCCGGGACCGGATCGAGGCGGCGTGGGCAGAATTCCGGCGGGACACGGAAGGACTCCACGGGGACACGCTTCTCGTCACCCACGCGGGAGTCATCAACGTCATCCTCTGCCATGAGAGCGGGATCCCCTTCACCAACCGGGAAATGACCTGGCCGACACCACATGCCGGGATCGTGGCCGTGGAGTCAACCGGATCCGCTGCCCTGACCTCATGATATTTTTCCGAAATCTCCGGGAAAAACTTGACTTTGTGTGTACATATTGCTATAATGATTGAAAGCGGGCAGGCGCCGGCCGGACGGAAGCGAAGCCGTCGAACAGGCGCGGGGACCCCGGAACTCACCCGTCCGGCGGGGTTCCCGGATTTTCTTCGGACGGAGAAACGGAGATTGTTATGGCTACAACGAAGGTTGCATTCATCGGCTGCGGCGGACGCAACGGCGCCCATGTGCAGAAGTGCATGGAGAATCTCGACAACATCGAATACGTCGGCTTCTGCGACATCGACGAATCCCGCGCCTACGGCTACGCGGACAGAACGAAGACCGATCCCGAGGGGAAGATTTTCCGCGACTACCGCGAGCTCCTTGAGAAAACCAAGCCCGATGCCATCTTCATGGCGGTTCCCCCCCACGTCCACGGCGACATCGAACCCGCCATCATCGACAAGGGCATCCCGTTCCTGATCGAAAAGCCGGTCGCCCTCGACATGGCAACGGCGGAAAAGATCGAGAAGAAGATCAAGGAAAAGGACCTCATCACCGCGGCGGGCTTCCAGGACAGATACCAGAACCTGACCCAGATCATGAAGGACTACATTCAGGACAAGCAGGTCGGTCTCGTCACCGCGGCATGGTACGGCGGCATCCCCGGCGTGTGGTGGTGGAGACAGATGGAGACCTCCGGCGGTCAGGTCGTGGAGCAGAACATCCACCTCTTCGACCAGGCCCTCTATCTCTTCGGCGAACCGCTTTACGTCAACTGCGCCGGAGCCCGCGGCATCGTCAATCCCGAGGAATACGGCGTTCCCGGCTATAACGTCCACGACTATTCCTCCGCGGTCATCAAGTTCAAGAGCGGCGTCGTCGCCACGATCTTCACGGCCTGCTACCAGAGAGGTCCCGCGGGGATGCAGAGCGGCATGAACATCTATTGCAAGGACGCGGTCCTCGAATACGGCCTCCGCAGCTGGCTCAAGATCACCGACAAGGACGGCGTGAAGGAATACCAGCGGGGCAAGGAACAGACCGGCATTCAGGACGAGGCGTTCATCTACGCGGTCCGCACGGGAGACCGTTCCCGGATCCTCGCGGATTACAGCGAAGCCGTCAAGTCCCTGAGACTGACGCTGGCCTGCAACGAGTCCATCGAGACCGGCAGAACGATTTTCTTCTGATTCCCGAGACAAAAAGACGGGGGAAGGGTCCGAAGAGAGGTCCTTCCCCCGCCGGGTTTTTCGCCGGACCCGCGGACTGCGGCTGATTTCATCACGGAAAGGACATCAAATGGATTTGTTGATCTTCGGCGGCCAGAGCAATATGGAAGGACGGACGGAGGGGCTCCCGGTCCCGAACGAGGCGGCGCCCGGCGTGTGGGAATATAAATTCCTCACGGATTCGATCGTCCCCCTCGTCCATCCGGCGGGGGAGCGCATCCTCCCAGATCTCGACGGGGCGTCGGAGGGCTTCGGCTCGCTGGTCCCGGATTTCTGCCGCGTCTATCGCGGTGAGACCGGGCGGGAAGTACTCGCCGTCCACGCCGCGAAAGGAGCGACCCGCATCGACGAATGGCTCCCCGGAACGGACCGTTACCGCACGGCCCTTAAAAAAACCCTCGGGGCGAAGCGGGCGGCGGGCGGAAAACCGGAGCGGATCTACTATGTCTGGCTGCAGGGAGAATCCGACGCCATTGAGCACGTCCCGACGGAGGTCTATCTCGAGCGGCTGATCCGATACAAGGACGCTCTGAAACGGGACGCCGGGATCGAACGCTTCGGCATCATCCGCGTCGGGTATTTCACGGCGGAACACGAATTCGACGAGGCGATCATGACGGCGCAGGAGACGGTCTGCGGGTGCGATCCCGATTTTCTCATGCTTTCGCGGATCACGGCCTCCCTCTCGCTGGATCCCGACTGGATCACGCCGGGGGCACCGGGACACTTCAACAACCGCGGCCTGAAACGCATCGGTGAACAGGCGGCCCACGCGCTGGCGGTCTATGACCGGGAAAGGGACGGAGAATGAAAAAACTGCTTCTGCTCATCAATCCGGTGACGGCCCGCTCGGCCCTGACCCCGCATCTGATCGACGTGATCGACTGCTTCGAAAAAGGCGGATACGCGGTCACGACCCATGTCACCCAGCGCAAAAACGACACGCAGGACACCGTGAAAAGCATCGGAGAGCAGTTCGATACCGTTGTCTGCGCCGGCGGGGACGGGACTCTGAACGAAACGGTTTCCGCCGTCCTCGAGTTCGGAAGGAAACCGAAGGTCGGGTACATCCCGGCGGGCACGACCAACGATTTCGCCGTGAGCTGGGGGATCCCGCGCAAACCGGTCCAGGCCGCCGAACGGATCGCGCTGGGAGAGGCGACGCCCATCGACGTCAGCGTGTTCAACGGGCGTCCCTACGTCTATGTCGCGGCGTTCGGGGCGTTCACCGAGGCATCCTACGCCACCCCGCAGCCCCTGAAACAGAGCCTCGGCTGGTCGGCGTACATCTTCGAGGGCATGAAGAGCCTGCCTTCCATCCGGCCGATCCCCATGCGGATCGAGTACGACGGCGGCGTCGTGGAGGGGGACTTTCTATACGGCATGATGTCGAACACCCGCCGGGTCGGGGGATTCGATCTGAAAATGCGGGAACACATCAGCCTGTCCGACGGGCTCATGGAGATCATCCTGATCCGCCGGCCGGACAACCCCGCGGACAATCCGAAGATGCTCGGCGCGGTGCTGATGCAGGACACGTCCAGCGAATTCATCGTCTTCGCCCACACGAAGAGCCTGCGCTTCGAGACGGAGGACGCGGTCTCCTGGACGATCGACGGGGAAAACGGCGGAGAGATCCGAAAAGGCGAAATCATTCTGAAAGAACACGCGGTGGAACTGTTTTTGTAAATCAAACGATGGGAGGACGCTATGGAAGCTCCATTCTCACCCCTGATCCCGCCGTTCGAGGGCGGAGAGGCTCTCGAGGGGATCTACAATGCCGGATGCATGCTCGCGGACGATAAGGAAGGGCCCACCGGGGAAGACGCGCTCATGAAGATGTTCACAGGCGCGTCGGAGGCCGATATGGAACGCTACGCCGAAACTCTGAAATTGGCTGGCTTCGCGGACGTGGCC
>CACZNC010000026.1:3775-44663 GCA_902782445.1 uncultured Ruminococcus sp. | reverse complement strand
CCGTGGGAAACGGTGATGGTGCCGTTTCTGGAGGCTTCGGGCTTCGACGTCACCGCGCCGTACTTGGTCTCGGAAATGGTGATGGTGTAGGTGCCGGGCAGGGGAGCGTTCGAATCGGAATTGTATTCGAAGGTCAGCGTGTCGCCCTTGGCGAGGATCATGGAGCTCAGGGCGCTCTCGTCGCCGTAGGTGACCTTGGAGGAGGTGGTGCTCGTGTTGGTGACGGTGACCTTGTACTTGTTGTTCCGGTTGAAGACGAAGGAGTCGGTGTACAGGGTCAGGTTCTTGCCGTTGGTGTCGATTTCGATGTTGCGCTCGGGCTCGATGCGGCCGTAACGCTGGGTGATGGTGGTGTCCTCGCTGATCTTGAGGGTCAGGGTCCGGGTGTCGGCGATGGTGGACGCGCTGCCGGAGGAGCTGGTCTGCCACTTGCGGTCCGGATCGTTCGCGTCCTCGAGGGCTTCGATGATATCGTCATAGGAGTCGAGGAGCGTGGTGCCGTAGTAGATGCCGAGGCCGCTGTCGCCGTAGGGCCATTCGAAATCGTAGTAGTAGTCGTCGATGTAGAAGCGGAGCCAGAAATACTTCTTGCCGCTCTTTTCAAAGGTGTCGTACCGCTCTTCGAGCTTCTGGCGGTAGGAGGAGGACTTGCGGGAGGTTTCGCCGCGGCTGTCCACGGAGAGGACCTCGATGCTGAACCGGTTGGAGTAGTCGGCCAGCTGCGAATAGGTCTTGAGGAAGGACTTGTTGTTCACGTCGCGTCCGGCGATGTAGTCGATATCCTTGAGGGCGAAGGTCGTGCCGTTCGGATAGGACTTGCGGAGCATCACGACCTCGAAATTCTTGATCACGCCGTAACGGTCGGCTTCGACTTCGAGGGTGTTGAGGGCTTCGGAGACCTTCAGGCCGGAGACGGAAACGGTGTAGCTCTTGCCGAGGTAGGTCACGGGGAAGGAGAGGGAGATCGTGTTGTTGCCCGTGGTCTTGTCGGAGGGCTTGAAGGTGTAGGACATGCTGGAGTAGAAGGCGTCGCCGCTGGGAATGGTGGCCGCCACGGTGTTGTCCGCCTTGACGAACTGGATCTCCATGCCGGTGGGATCGAACTTTTCGCCGATCGTGTAATCCTTCTTGTTCGGCTGCTTTGTCACCTTCACGGTGAGCTTGTCGGGATCGGTGGTGCCGGAGCCGGAACCCGAACCGGAGGCCGCTTTCACGGTGATATCGCGGTGGTCGGTGTAGATCTCTTTGTAGGTGACCCAATAGGAGGTATCGGTTTCGACGAGCTTGCGGTTGGCCGTCGTCGTGCCGTTCAGGGTGATTTTGACGTCGGAGGAAGTGCTCAGAACGTCTTCGTAAGTGCCGTTGTCATAATTGACGCGAATCGTCAGATTGGAAATCAGGTCTCCGGTTTCAAAATCAGTTTTGTCGCTGAGGATGGTGATGCTGAGGATGGATTTCGAAGACACATCCACGGAAAACTCCTTGGTGAATCCGGCATGGGAGACGGTGAAGGTATGCGTGCCGGCTTTCATCTTCGACATGTCGAGGGAGGCTTCCTTCGGGGTCACTTCGCTTTTCTGGACCGAAAGCGTATTGGTCCTGCCGCTTTCATACATTTCGGTCACGGTGAGGTCCGAAATATCGAGAGCCTCGTCTTCGCGGTAGGATTTCTTCGAAGGCCCGGTGATTTCGATGCCGGTCAGCTTGTCCGTCTTGACGGAAATGCTGTAAACCGGTCCGAACGTGTTGTAGTTGGCGTCCATCGGACGTGCGATGGTAGAGCCCTCTTTCAGGCCCGTCGCTTTTCCGTCCGCAATGCTTACGACGCTGGTATCGGCTATCACCCAGCTTATGGTGCCGTCGGGAACTTGGGGAAGTTCTTCCGTTTCATCTACGTAAAGCGTGATCGAAATATCTTCCGGTGTTTCCCCGTCGTCCCCTCCCGCCGCAAACGCTGTCGCGGGGAATATCATGACCGCCGTCAGAAGAATCGACAGCAGCCGGATCCAGTTTCTTTTCATGATTCGCAATCCTTTCTTTGTTCCGTGTGGATACAGGGATATGAATACAGAGTAATTATACCGCAAACCCTCCGAAAGAGGAAGATTCGCCCGGAATTGTTTACAATGATTTAACAACCCCGGAGACTCTGAGCAAGGATTAGACGCCGGTGAGCCCGGGAAAGTTCCGCGGGAAAGCGAAAAAATCGAAAAAATCCCGGAAAAATTTCCGCCCGCCGGATGATCCCGCTCAGTCGAGGGCGATTTTGGCGATCCGGGACCGGACGAGGCACATGTCGTCCCCCTTCGCCCCGCTCCCCGCGCAGTAGGACAGGAGAAATTCCCGCTCCCCCGTGAAATGGACCGCCGGATAGCAGAACCCCGCCTCCGGGTCGTCCTCGATCACCGCCGGTTCGCCCCAGTCGATGCCGTTTTCGCTCTCCGCCAGCACGAGGGGCGTCCGTCCTCCGGTCCACACCGAGGGGGCTTTCGCGTTCAGATAGCGGAAGGGCACCTCCGGCACGGGATTCCAGACCGCGAGATACCGCCCGGAATACGGATTCCGCTTGATGAGCAGGGGGGAGGCGGGTCCCGTGAAGGGGGAGGGCTCGGGGGCGCTCCAGGTGCGTCCGCCGTCCGGGGAGAAAGATTCGTAGTGCCTCCCGAGATCCGTGCGGAAATAGGCGTAAAGGACCCCGTTCGGAAGCTCGGCAAGTCCCGGCTCCTGCAGGCCCGTCCGGGAGCGGTTCCCGCCGGGGAGGGAGAGGAAGTCCGAGATCTGCGTCCAGCTGTGCCCGTCGTCCCGGGATTCGTAGACCGCGATCTTCTCCCGGCTGTCCACCCGGTCCCGCTGGCCGAAATACCCCATCGTCGAAGCCGTCCATGCGGCAGAGGCAAGCCAGCGTCCGTCGGAGGTGCGGATCACCCGGTCGTTGTTCACCACATAATAGGCCGGATAGAAGGGCGAGAGCACCCGCACCGGCTCCCCGAGGGTCTTGAAATCGTCCGGAGACCGCCGCATGACGTACTCCGACCAGATCCCCTTGTGCTTGATGAGATAGAAGACCGCCGCGTCCCCGTTGTCCATCCGGGCGGCGGAGACGCTCATGCAGTTGGTCTCGTCCGTCCCCGGCGTCGGTTTCACGAGGATCTCGGGCTCGGAGAAGGTTTTTCCGTCAAAATAAATCGCCGCGATCTCCGCGTAGGCGTGGTCGTCCGCGCTGGTCCCCCGATACCGGCTGTAGATCCAGGCGATCCGCCCGTCGGTCAGCGGCAGAAACGCCCCTTCGCTGTTGCGCGGATTCCCGGGAGAAGGCGGAAGGTCGAGAAGATGGGTATATGTCATGTCATGCCTCCGAAGTAGTTGTCAGTTGACAGTTGTTAGCTATTAGTAGAAGCGGGCAAGGCAAGGGTTCAGAAGAACGGTCTACTAGCCACTACCCACTACCCACTAATCTCTCTCATGCAGGTATGCTTCAAACTTATTGATGTCCTCCGTCCGGCCGACGACGGCGAGGGTGTCGTTTTCGGATAGCTTCAGCTGGGGGGTGATGGCGGTGTTCACCTCTCCTCCCCGGCGGACCGCGATGATGTTGAGGCCCCATTTCTGCCTCACGTTCAGTTCGAGTACCGTCTTTCCGTCCACCCGGGGGGTCAGGGAGAGCTCCATGATATCCACCGTGTCCGAGAGGCTGATGTATTCGAGGATGTGGGGGGAGGAGAGCCGTCCCGCCAGTCTCAGGGCCATGTCGTGCTCCGGGTAGATCACCTCCGCGCCGAGCCGGGAGAGCACTTCCCCCTGTTCCGCGCTGGTGGCCTTCGCGATCACCCGCTTCACCCCGAGCTTCATCACGTTCAGGGCCGTGAGGATCGAGACGTCGATCTTCGCGCCGATGCCGATGACCGCCACGTCCGCCTCGCCGACCCCGCAGGCTTCGAGATTGTCGTAGGAGAGCGCGTCCGTCACGAACGCGTTGTCCGTGAACTCCGCGGCGCGGTTGATGATGTCCCGCTCCCGGTCGATCACGAGGATGTCCTTTCCGTTTTTCGCCAGCTCTTCCGCCAGCGCGAATCCGAACCGCCCGAGCCCGATCACCGCGTAGAGCTGGGCGTCCTTCTGCGTTTTCTGTTTCATCCTGCCACCTGTATTGTTCTATATATTTATCCGATCGGTATTTCTTCTTCCGCTCTCGATACGGCCGCCGGTTTCTTCTCCGCGAGGAGCGCCGCCACGGACAGGGGCCCGAGACGCCCGACGTACATCGTCAGCATAATGAGGATCTTCGAGGGAACGCTCAGGGCGGAGGTGATCCCCGTCGAAAGCCCGGTGGTCCCGAGGGCGGAGAAGACCTCGAACAGGGCGTCCCGCAGCATGGCTCCCGGCTCGAAGCAGCAGACCAGCACCGTTGCCGCCAGCCCCCAGCCGAATCCGAGCCCGATGATGACAGCCGAGCGGTGGAGGGTCTCCTCTTTCAGCTTCCGCCCGAAAGCAGTCGCCTCCCTGCCCGCCGCGGAGGACAGAAGGGATTTCACAAAGACGAAGATCGTCGTGGTCTTCATGCCGCCGCCCGTGGATCCGGGGTTCGCGCCGACAAACATGAAGGCGCACATCACAAGGATCCCGGCGTTCGAAAAGCCGCTTATGGGATAGGTCGCGAATCCGGCGGTCCGGGCCGTCACGCTGGAGAAGAACGCCCCGAGCCAGGGCAGGGAGGATCCCTCCGTCAGCTTGAAGACGAGCATTCCGCCGAGGGTGAGGACCGCCGTCATGAAGAGGACCACCTTCGCGTGCAGGGTGAGCCGTTCGCCGCGCTTCCGGGTGACGAGCTCCCGGATCACGAAGAATCCGAGGCCGCCGAGCAGAATGAGGGCGCAGGTCACGAGGTTGAAATACACGTCCCCGGCGTAGGCCCCGACGCTGTCCCCGTTCCCGAGGGCGTCGAATCCCCCGTTGTTGAAGGCCGCGATGGAATGGAACACGGAGAGCCAAGCCGCCCGGGGGAGGGAATAGTCCCGCCGGAAGGTGAAGAAGGAGAGGAGGGCCCCCGCCGCTTCGATGGAGAAGTCCATGAGCATGACAGCCCGGATCAGGGGACCCACCCCCGCCCAGGTCGGCACGTTCAGCGCTTCCTTCACCAGATTGTTCTCCCGCTGATTCAGCCGTCCGCCGAGGAGCGCCACCATCCCGGCTCCGAGGGTCGTGATCCCCAGCCCGCCGATCTGGATGAGGACCGCGATCACCGCCTGCCCGAAGAGGGAGTAGGCCGCCCCCGTGTCCACCGTCACCAGTCCCGTCACGCAGACCGCCGAGACCGCCGAAAACACCGCGTCGAGGGGAGTGACGGTCCCCTTCCCGCTGTGGGCGAAGGGCAGACAGAGCAGGACCGCCCCCACCGCGATCACCGAGAGGAAGCCGACGGCGATGGCACGCCCCGGGGAAATGCGCCTGTACCGGACCGCCCGCTTTGCCCGCTCCGTCCGCTTTTCCGGCTTTTCCCGGCTCTTTTTCCCGCGGCTCACGGCTTCTGCTCCCCGAGGAACCGGATCACCGCGTCCGCCGCCTCGTCGAGGAGCACGGAGAGGGGATCGTCCCGCACGCCGACGACGTAGTTTTCGCACTGGGTCCTGTTCATCGGCACCAGCACCCGGACGGCGGGGGAGGAGGACACGGCCCGGGCGACGGCGGGGGTGATCTCCCCGAGCATGGCGTCGGCGAGGATGATCCCGATGGGACCGGCGATCACGTCGGCGCGGGCGGCGTTCACCACTGCGGCGTTCTCCCCGGTGGCTCCCCGGGCGAAGGACGCGCCTTTCATCATATTGGCCGTGGCCAGAGCGTTGGCTCCGACGACGGTGAGGACGAAGGCGGGATTTTCGGGATCGGTCCGCGCGGCGAGTCTTTCCGCCAGAGCCCGCCCGATGCGCCCCCCCTGCCCGTCGACGACAAGGACATGTTTCGGCATTTCCGACTGCCTCCTCGTCACGAAATCGTTTTGACTCATTATACCAAATCCCGGAAGAAAATGCAAGAGGAAGAGTAGTTGTTAGCAGAAAGCGGCCAGTGGCTGGTAGACAACGAGTTAGGAGTGAGGAGGAATGAAATTCAGAATTCAGAATTATGAATTAAGAATTGTTTCACGTGAAACATTCATCCAAGATTTCAGCCGATGCATGTCCCATTCCGCCTCCAGCTTGTCATTCTGACGCACCAACGCAGTTGTGCGCACCAACGCAGTTGTGCTGTCAGCGAAGAATCTCCCAGCTTCAAGGCCAGCCCGTCCTCCACGTGCGGAGATTCTTCGTCGCAGGCTCCTCAGAATGACAATGAAAAGCGGAACGATGGGGGTCAGCCCTCCGAAATCCCGATTGTTCCACGTGAAACATTCGGGAGAAAAGCCCTGACATTGTCCCCCTTTCAATGCGCGCCTGAATCTCTGTCGGAGGCCAGCACGACTGCGTCGGTGCGTCAGACATTGTCTGCGCATGTTTCAGCCGCACGGACAGAGACCGCGCGAGGTTGGCTCCATGTTCCGGCTTGTTCAGTCTGCAATCTGCATAAGCGCGCGAAGAGAGTGAACCGTTTTTCGATACAAGCCCGCGCGTCCCCTTCCATCCCAGCGCAGCGGGCGGAGCGCTCCCATACAAAAAAGCTCAAATCCCGCACCGCACATCCCTCGGGCGGATTCATAAAACAAAAAATCCGCCAGAACGGACGGATCCATTCTGACGGTGTGCGATTGCGGGGACCTTGCGATCTTCGGGACTGCGGCTTACGATCTTCTTCACGAACGCGCGGGCTGCTTCTCCGCGCCTGTATCATCTTCCGTCCTTCTCCTGCCGCGCCTCTTCCGGATCCGGATCCCTCAGATGTTTTTCAGCTCTTCGCGGAGTTCGGCGAGGCGGTCGTGGAGGTAGGCGGTGTATTTGTCGTTGTACTCCATGTACTGCTCCACCGTGATCTCCCCGGAGGCGCACTTGTCCTTGATGAGGGAGAGGATGCCGTCGACCCGGTCCTTCACGGAGGCGATCTCGTCCTCGATGCTCTTTCTCGCGGCGGCAGCGGCTTCGGCCCGGATGGCGCTCGCGGTGTTCATGGCCTCGGCCTGGGCTTTGTCGAAAGCGGGGGATGCGGAGGGCTCGGCGGGAACTTCGGGTTCGGCAGGCGCTTCGGGCTCGGCGGGTGCTTCCGGCTCCTCGACCTCTTCGATCTCGATCTCCGGGGTCCCGCGTCCGCATTCTTCGTCTTCTTCGGTCCCGTCCCCGCCGCATTCGCCGCAGGTCCCGACGTCGTCCATCATCGACTTCACGCTCTCGCCGAATTCGCGGAAGGCGTCCTTCACGGTGGAGCGGGCGTCCTTCGTGTTCTCCCTGAGCCATTCGAAGGATTCCGCCGAGGCCGCGCTCAGTTCCTTCCAGCCCTTCTTGAGCTCGGTCCACGCGACCTTCATCGCCTCCCCGGCCTCGTCCGCCAGCTGCTTCATGTTCTCCTTGATGCGGGCGGAGACGTCGCATTCGCCGCATTCGCCGTCTTCGGCCTTTTCCTCTTCGGCCCCGGTTTCGGCGGGCTCATCTTCGGGGACCGCGCGTTCGGCGTCCTCGTAGGCCTTGCGGGCTTCGGCGAGACGTTCTTCGGCCTCTTTCAGCTTCTTCTTCGCCTCGGAGAGGACCGCTTCGCCCGCGTTCTTCACGGTTCCGGCGGCTTCTCTGACGTTTTCGTTGGCGGCGATCTCGGAGGCGGCTTCCCGGATCTCCCCGCAGACGGTCTCCGCCGCCTCGTTCAGCTTTGATCCGAGGTCGCAGAGGGTCTCGCCGACGGTGCGGCCGCCTTCCTTCTTTTCGGCCTCGGCGGCGCGGGTCTGCTCCATCGCTTCCCTCGCTTCGGCGGCGGCCTTTTCGGCGATCTCCCGGGCCTTCGCCATGTCTTCCTGGAATTTCGCGATCATCGCCTCGATGCGGATCTCGTTTTCGCTCTTATTGGTATTGTTGTTGAATTCGTTCATGATGTTCTCCTCTCTGTCCGTTTCAAAGTTGTTCCGCGGAGCGATATCCTCCTCCGCGCCGGCTGACTGCCGGGTCAATACGATAGAATCCGGGATCATGACCGGATCGGATGCGTTCGTTTCGTCGGCGAGCCATCGCGCGCGTCCGTTCTTCACGAGCCCCCGGGCCCGTTTCGGATAGGTCGTGCCGATCCATTCGCCGCTTTCGTCGAAAACACGGATCCGGGATCCGCTTCCGTTTGCTGTCATGGGTGTCTCCCCCTTCGACCTGCGGTTGGCTGAGATGTTTTTTTCGCTGACTGCCGGAGCGCAGTTTTTTGTCATGGGTGCCGTCCCCCGCTCCGCACCGAAAGTATAGCATAAGCCCGGCTTTCATGCAAGCGGAACACGGTTAAAAACCGATTAAAAGATTTTCATTTTCTCCCCGGAAACCGTGCGCCGGACCCGGGCAAGTCTGCATTTTCCCTTGCATTTTCCTCCGATCCGTGATATAATATCATTTGATGCCGCAAATTGCCCGCGGCAAGTTTCAGAAGCCGGAGGAGAGAGGGACGTGAATCGCGCGCGCGGAAAAATACCCGGACCGGAGGAGACCCCGAAGGAGCAGAAGGAGCCGAAAGAGCCCGTCACCTCCGATCTGCTCGCCCTCATCACGGAAGCCATGCCCCGCCTCTCGAAGGGACAGAAGCAGATCGCGAGAGTCATCCTGAACCACTGCGAAAGCGCGGCGTATATGACGGCCTCCGCCCTGGGAGCCGAAGCGGGGGTCTCCGAATCCACGGTCGTGCGCTTTTCCTCGGAGCTCGGATTTTCCGGCTATCCCGAGATGCAGGCCCAGATGCGGGAGACCGTCCGGGTGTCCCTCACCTCGGTCCAGCGGGTCCACGCCGCCAACCACCGGATGGAGGAGGACGAGGTTTTGGACCGCATCCTCACCCGGGACGCCGAGAATGTCCGCGCCACCCTCGAGCACGTGGACCGGGCCGCCTTCAAAAAAGCCGTCGACATGATCCTCGGGGCGAGGAACATCTACATCCTCGGGATGCGCTCCTCCGCCGTGCTCGCCTCCTTCATGAGCTACTATTTCGAGCTCCTCTTCGACAACGTCCGCCTGATCCGGCCCGCCGGAGGCAGCGAGATCTTCGAGCACCTGATGAAGGTGAGGGAGGAGGATGTCTTCGTGGCGATCAGCTTCCCGCGCTACACCACCGGGATCGTCAACGCCACAGAATACGCGTCCCGCAGAGGGGCCGGGGTCGTCGCGATCACAGACAGCGCGTCCTCCCCGATCGCGGCCCACGCCGACGTCACCCTCGTGGCCGGCAGCGACATGGCTTCCTTCGTCGATTCCCTCGTCGCCCCCCTCAGCCTCATCAACGCCATGATCGCCTACATCGGCAAGAAAAAACAGGACGAGGTCACCGACACCCTGGACCGCCTCGAACAGGTCTGGAAAGAATACCATGTTTATACGAAGTGAGTCTTTGACTCAAGCGTTTCAGGAGCGGCTAGTGGCTAGTGGTTAGTGGCTAGATTTCATTCCTCACTCCTCATTCACACTTAATCGTTCTACTAACAACTAACCACTTTCAACTAACAACTTAAAATGATTTCAGTTTTGATCGTAGGAGCTGGTCCAGCTGGGATGATGGCCGCCGTTTCCGCAGCGGAGGCGGGAGCTTCCGTGACCCTGCTCGAGCGCAATCCCTTCCCCGGGAAGAAACTCCGCATCACCGGCAAGGGCAGGTGCAACGTCACCAACAACTGCTCCCCCCGCGAGGTCGTCGAAGCCGTCACCGCCAATCCCAAATTCCTCTACGGAGCCGTCAGCCGGTTCACCCCATCCGACACCATCGCCTTTTTCGAGAACGCCGGGGTCCCGCTCAAAACCGAACGGGGGCGGCGGGTCTTTCCCGTCTCCGACAAGGCCGCGGACATCCAGGCGGCGATGGTGAGAAAGGTCCGGGGATCGGGAGTCCGCCTGCTCTGCGACACCCGCGTCACAGGACTGGAGCCCCCCGCGGAACCGGGCGGGACCTGGACCGTCCTCGCCGACTGGAAGGGCGGGGAACAGCGGTTTTTCGCCGACCGGGTGATCCTCGCCACCGGGGGCGTGTCCTATCCTCTCACCGGCTCCGACGGCGGCGGGCACAAGATGCTCGAATCCCTCGGCGTCGGCGTCACGGAACTGCGCCCCTCCCTCGTGCCCATCGAGACGAAGGAGAACTTCGCCCCGCTCTCCGGCCTGACCCTGAAAAACGTCGTCCTCACGGCGAAGCTCGGCGACAGCGTCGTCTTTTCGGAACTGGGGGAAATGCTCTTCGCCTACTTCGGCGTCACCGGGCCCCTCGTGCTCTCCGCATCGGCCAATATGCAGAAGCGGCCCGTCGGGGAATACAGGCTGAGCGTCGATCTCAAGCCCGGCCTGACCCCCGAGGAGCTGGACCGCCGGATCCGCTCGGACTTTGAGAAATACGCCGCCCGGGATTTCGTCAACGCCCTCACCGATCTGCTCCCGAAGGCCCTGATCCCCTATGTGGTGAAGCAGTCCGGCATCGACCCCCGCAAGAAGACCGCCTCCGTCACGAAGGAAGAGCGGGAAGCCCTCGCCTCCGTCCTCTCCGGGTTCCGCATCGTCCCGAAGGCCTTCCGCCCCATCGAGGAGGCCATCGTCACGGCGGGCGGCGCGGACACGAAGGAGATCGACCCGAAGACGATGGAGGTGCGCCGGTTTCCGGGCCTCTACGTGGCGGGGGAACTGCTCGACGTGAACGCCTACACGGGGGGATACAACCTCCAGATCGCGTTTTCGACGGGAAGGGCAGCCGGGATCGCCGCAGCCGCGGAAAGAAAGCCGGAGTGATCCGCCGGAAACGGATTTCCCTTCATATCAATCTTTGCCCCGTGAATCGTGAAACAAGCCTGAAACAAGGAGAACATACAATGACCACCGATTTCAAATCCCTCACCGTCGCCATTGACGGACCCTCCGGCGCGGGCAAGAGCACCGTCGCAAAGCTGGCTGCGGAACTGGCCGGACTCGTGTACGTCGACACAGGAGCGCTCTACCGGACCGTCGGGCTCTATATGCTCGAACACGGCGTCTCCGCGAACGATCCCGAGGCCGTGGCCGCCCGTCTGCCCGAGGTTGAGATCGAACTGAGCTACGAGGACGGGAAGCAGGTCGTCTCCCTCTGCGGAGAACCCGTCGGGGACCGGATCCGCACCGAAGAAGCTTCCCTCTGCGCCTCCGCCGTCTCCCAGATCCCGGCCGTCCGCGAATTCCTGCTCGAAATGCAGAAGGATCTCGCCCGGAAAGGCGGCGTCATCATGGACGGACGCGACATCGGCACCGTCATCATGCCCGACGCGGACGTGAAGATCTTCTACACCGCCACCGCCCGGACAAGAGCCGAGAGACGGTTCCGGGAACAGCGGGAAAAGGGGATGGACGTCACCTTCGAGGAAGTCCTCGCCGCCATCGAGGAGAGGGACCGGCAGGACATGGAACGGGAACTCGCCCCCCTCAAGCCCGCGGAGGATTCGATCGTGTTCTATAACGATCCCTTTTCCATCGAAGCCTGTTCCGCCTGGCTGCTCGGCGTGCTGACAAGAGCCGCTTGGGAGAAGGCCAGGAAATAAGCCGGAACTGCTCCCCGCCGCAGGAGAAAAAGCGCGGCGATATTCCCCCGATCTTTTCATACAGAACGAGAATGAAATGAAATATCGAACGATTTACCGCCTGTTCGCCCCCCTTGTGAAGGCCCTCTGGCGCATCGAAGGCGTCGGGACGGAAAACATCCCCGAGACCGGCGCGATCCTCGCCGCGAACCACACCGCCTTTTCCGACGTCCTCGTCATTTCCGCCGCCGCCGGACGCAAGGTGCGCTACATGGCGAAGAAGGAACTGTTCGCCACCCCCCTCGCCCCCCTGATCCTCGCCCTCGGAGCCTATCCGGTGGACCGGCGCGGCTCGGACGTCTCCAGCATCCGTAAGACCATCGCCCTCGTCGAAAAGGGGGAGCTGGTCGGCATCTTCCCCCAGGGACACCGGCAGGGCGGCAAGGACCCCCGGAAGACCGAGATCAAGCCCGGCATCGGGATGCTCGCCTACCACACCAAGGCCCCCATCGTCCCCGTCTTCCTCTCGAACAGCCGCATGAAGACCGGCATCTTCCGGAAGAACACCGTGACCTTCGGCGCCCCCCTGTCCTTTGAAGATCTCGGATTCACCCACGGCGGGCGGGAGGAGTACGCGTCGGCCTCGCGGATCATCTTCGATCATGTCTGCGCCCTCGGGAATTTCCCGGACGAAATCCCGGCGGACGGGGAGGATCGGGACGGAGGGGAGAGCGTATGATCCGGGTCCGCATCGCCGAATACGCCGGATTCTGTTTCGGGGTCCGCCGCGCCACGGGAGCCCTCGAGGCCGCCATTGCCGACGCCGAAGCCCATCCCGAAGAGGGCAGGAAGATCTATACCCTCGGCCGCGTCATCCACAACGATCAGTACATCGCACGGATCCGCTCCCGGGGCGTCGGGGAGATCGGCAGGGAGGACGTCGGAGAGATCATCCGCCGGGCAGACCGCGGGGAACCCCTCACCGTCGTCATCCGCGCCCACGGGGAACTGAAAGGGATCGCGGACGCCCTCGCGGAATGCGCCGCCCGGAACCCGGCTTTCCGGCTCATCGACGGCACCTGTCCCTACGTCAAGAAAGTGCGGGAGATCGCCGCGGCAAACAGCGGGGAGGGGAAGATCTTTCTGCTCTCCGGCAACGAAAAGCACCCCGAGGTCGAGGGCATCATCAGCTGCGCCGAAGGGGAAACCGCCGTTTTTCCGGATGCCGGGAGCCTCGGAGAGTGGCTCGGGAAGCAGTCTTCCTCCGGTTTTTGTTCAAAGTGCATCACCCTTGCCGCCCAGACGACGCAAAAGTTGACGGAATGGAAAAAAAGTATAAATTTTATCGAAAGGGACTATGCAAACGCCAAAATTTTTGATACAATATGCAGTGTGACCGAACTGAGACAGGCGGAGTGTGCCCGTCTGGCAGCCGAAAGCGACGTGATGATCGTCATAGGCTCGCCCGACAGCTCGAATTCCGCGAAGCTGTACGAGATCGCAAGGGAGAACTGTCCCGAGGCCGTCTTTCTCACGGACGCCGCGGGAGCTTCCGAAGTGCGGGAGAAGATCCGCAGAAGCGGGCGGGAGGTCACGGATTTGTCAATAACTGCCGGTGCTTCGACGCCGTTCAGTTTAATACAGGAGGTATACCAAACCATGAATGAGAACACTGAAAACTTTGCAGAGCTTCTCGAATCTTCCTTCAAAACTTTAAATACAGGAGAAATCGTCGAAGGCACCGTCACAGCCGTCACGCCCGGTGAGATCCACCTCGATCTCGGCGCGAAGACAACCGGCGTTATCGCGCGCGAAAAAGCGACCGACGACCCCCAGGCGAAGCTCGAGGACCTCTTCAAAGTCGGCGACACCGTCCGCGCGAAGGTCGTGAAGGTCTCCGACATCGACGGCATCGCCACCCTCGATAAGACCAGAGTGGACAGCGAATCCAACTGGGACAAGATCGTGGAAGCCTGCGAGACCCAGGAAACCCTGACCGGCAAGATCACCGAGGCCGTGAAGGGCGGCGTCATCATCAACATCAACTCCGTCCGGGTCTTCATCCCCGCTTCCCTGACCGGCGTTCCGAAGGACGGCGACCTCACCGCTCTCGTCGGCACCGAGCAGAAGGTCAAGATCATCGAGATCAAGCCCGAGAGAAGAAGAGCCTACGCTTCCATCCGCGCGGTGCTGAGAGAAGAGCGCAAGGCCCGCGAAGAGGCTTTCTGGAACAACATTCAGGAAGGCATGGAATTTGACGGCGAGATCAAGTCCCTCACCGACTTCGGCGCGTTCGTCGATCTCGGCGGCGTCGACGGCATGGTGCACACCTCCGAGCTCAGCTGGAGACGCATCCGCCGTCCCTCCGACGTGGTTTCCGTCGGCCAGAAGCTCCACGTCTACGTGAAGGGCTTCGACAGAGAGCGCGGCAGGATCTCCCTCGGCTACAAGACCGAAGAGATGAACCCCTGGTACATCTTCACCAACAAGTACAGCGAGGGCGACGTGGCCGAGGTCAAGATCGTCAGCCTGATGCCCTTCGGCGCGTTTGCCGAGATCGTTCCCGGCTGCGACGGCCTGATCCACATCAGCCAGATCGCCGACCACAAGATCGCGAAGCCGGACGAGATCCTCGCCGTGGGCGATATCGTCAAGGCCCGGATCACCGCCATCGACTACGACAACAAGAAGGTCAGCCTCTCCATCCGCTCCATCCTCGAGGAAGCCGCGGAAGCCGAGGACGACTTTGACGAAGTCCCCGCCGAGGAAGCCGAAGAGCCCGTCGAAGCCGCCGAGCCCGAAGCAGTCGAGCCCGAAGCAGTCGAGCCCGAGGCCGTCCCCGCGGAAGACGCCGAATAAAATCCAAACAACCGAAAGGGGTGGGAGAATGTCAGTTTTCCCTCCCCTTTTTTCGAAAGGAACGCCATGAAGTGTCTGATTGCCGTTCTTTTGGCCCTCGCTCTCGCCCTCTGCCCCTCTCTCGTTTCCTGCGGCGAAGACGAGGCACCGGTCCCCGCCTTTCCCGTACCGGAGGGGATCGAGGACGCGCGGGAGGCGATGAAGGTGGTGGTCCACGCTGCCGGGAGGCTCCGGGGGGTCGACGAGAGCGGGGTCGAGCGGGACTACGACGGATCGAACTCCCTCGAGGGGCTGATCCGGTGCGCCGAAGCGGGAGCCCGGGCCGTGGAGCTGGACTTCAATTTCACCTCCGACGGAAAGCTCGCCTGCATCCACGACTGGCATCCCGAATACGCCGCGGAATTGGAACCGGGCGTCGCCCCGACCCTCGACGATTTCCTCACATACCGCATCTACGGCCAGTTCACCCCCCTCTGGATCGAGACGGTCGCCGCATGGCTGAGGGAGAACCCCGGGGTCTGGGTCGTCACCGATATCAAGGACCGGAACATCGAGGGATGCCGCGCCATCGCCGAAGCCTGCCCCGATCTGAAAGACCGCTTCCTCGTGCAGATCTACCGCGAGGAGGAGTACGCCCCGATCCGCGAGCTGGGCTTCGATTACATCGTCTTCACCCTCTACATGCTCGACTGGAATTCCAAGACCGACTGGAAGTCCCTCGGGGAATTCGCGGGGACCCATCCTCTCGTCGGATTCACCTTCTCCTACGAGCTCTGCTCCGTCGACGGTTATGTCGAAGGGATGCTCTCCACCGGCGTCCCGCTGTACGTGCATACGATCAACGAGAATTTCGAAGAGTGGTACGAAAAGGGCTTCCGCGGCGTGTATGCGGACAGGATGGAAGAGTGAGGAGTGAGGAGTTAGGAGTGGCTGGCGGCTAGTAGAACGTCCTTATTCCTTATTCGCCCTTCTGCCCGTCTGCAGCTGACGACTTCAATAAACAAGAACATATCATTCAGGAGGTACATCATGTCCATTCCGAGACCCGAATATCCCCGTCCGACGCTGAGGCGCGGGGACGAAAGCTGGATCAACCTCAACGGCCCGTGGGAATTTGCCTTTGACTTCGGCAACTCCGGGCGCGAAAGAAAGATGTGGGAAGCTCCGAAGTACGACCGGGAGATCGTCGTCCCCTTCGTGCCGGAATCGAAGCTCTCCGGGATCGAGTACGTCGACTTCATCCCCGCCGTCTGGTACCGCCGGACCGTCACCCTCCCCGAGGCCTGGGATCTGAACTGCGGCCGGGTGCTGATCCACTTCGGCGCGGTCGACTACTACTCCGAGATCCGCGTCAACGGCAGTCTGGCCGGGACCCACCGCGGCGGCTACACCCCCTTCGCCGTGGACGCCACCGAATTCCTCGCGGACGGGGAGAACGTCATTTCCGTCTTTGCCGAGGACAACGGACATTCCGACCTCCAGCCCACCGGCAAGCAGGTGTATTACAGCTACTACAATTCCGGCTGCCACTACACCCGCTGCACCGGCATCTGGCAGACCGTCTGGATGGAGTATGTCCCGAAGAACTACGTGAAGAACGTCAAAATCACCCCCGACATCGACAACGGCAAGATCGACGTCAAAGTGACCCTCGAAGGCGCCCACTCCGCCGTCAAGTCCGTGAAGGCGACGGCGCTGTTCGGAGGAGAGGCCGTCTCTTCCACCGAGGCCTGCGTCACCGACCGCTACGCCCAGTTCTCCCTCGCCATACCGGACACGAAGCTCTGGTCCCTCGACGAGCCGAATCTCTATGACCTCAAGATCGAAGCGGGCTCCGACTGTGCCGTGGCCTACTTCGGGATGCGCTCCGTCACCATCAACGGCTACGCCATCGAGATCAACCACAAGCCCGTCTTCCAGCGGCTGGTCCTCGATCAGGGCTATTTCCCCGAAGGGATCTACACCCCCGGCGACGACTGCGAGCTCGCCCGCGACATCGAATATTCGAAGAAGGCCGGATTCAACGGCGCCCGGATGCACATGAAGGTCTTCGAGCCCCGCTTCCTCTACCACGCGGACCGGCTCGGCTACCTGCTCTGGGGCGAATTCCCGAACTGGGGCCTGGACGAATCCAACCCGGCGGCCCTGCTCTCGATCCTGCCCGAATGGCTGACCGAGATGGAGCGCGACTACAACCATCCGTCCGTCGTGGGCTGGTGTCCCTTCAACGAGACCGGCGAGCGGAGAAACAAGGATCTTTTCCGCGTGATGTACCAGGCGACGCGGGACTTCGACCCCATGCGCCCGATCATCGACACCTCCGGCTACGTCCACGTCATCACCGATATTTACGACGTCCACAACTACGACCAGAATCCGGAGACCTTCGCGAAAGCCTTCGAGCCCCTTGTCACCGGGGAGGGCGAGCCCTTCGTCAACAACCGGCGGCATGAGAAATACGAAGGCCAGCCCTATTTCGTCTCCGAATTCGGCGGCACCTACTGGAACATCGACGAGGATCCGTCCGCCGCGTGGGGCTACGGTCAGGCTCCGAAGTCCCTCGACGAGTTCTATGCCCGCTTCGAAGGCCTTGTGAACGTCCTGCTCGACAACCCGAAGATGTGCGCGTTCTGCTACACCCAGCTCACCGACGTCTATCAGGAAAAGAACGGCATCTACGCCTTCGACCGCCGGATCAAGTTCGATCTTGACAAGCTCCACGCGATCATGAGCCGCAAGGCCGCGATCGAGAAATAAATGTCCGGACGCGGATAAAACAGATATGCTGAAAACCGTCAGGGGAGAGAGTTGCGCTCTTCTCTGGCGGTTTTTTTGAAGAGCTAATAACTGTTTCACGTGAAACAATCGCCAATTCATAATTCATAATTCTGAATTCCCCTCATTCTGCATTTCACGGTTCTACTAACCGCTAGCCACTCCTAACTCCTAACTCCTCATTCCCCGGCCAGTATTAAGAATCCACCTCCCCCATTAAGATTCCATGAAAAAAACGCGCTCCGTCTTGACCGCGGGGGGGATTTCCTGTATAATGGGCTCAGCCGCGGGAGACCGCAGAAGGCAGATTTGACAGGAAAGGCGAGGGCGCGCGATGAAGGACGAGCTGAACAAAAAGATCCGGGAGCTTTGCAACAGCGCGGGGAGTTCCGCCGCCTGCGCCATGGCCCCCGTCCTGACCGAGGATCTCGACCGGAAGTACGACGAACGGGTCGCGGCGGGCATGAGCGAGCTCGACGCCTACCGGGACGTTCTGCGCAGCGTCGACCGCATCGAGGCCATGCTCCGCGCCCTGCCGAAGGATTCTCCAAAAGCCCGGGACTCAAAGTCCCAGGACCAGAAGTCTCAGGACCCGAAAACCGCGCCGAAGAAAAAAGCCGCCGGGACCCGGGAAGTTCCCCCCTACGTCCGCCCCTCCACCCCCGAGGAGGAGGAAGCCGCCGATCTCGCCGCGGGACGCAAGCGCCTCTCCTTCCTCGTGGGCCAGAGTTCCGCCCTGCTCTGGGTGGGGACGACGCTCCTCTATTTCCTCTGGTCCTTCGTTTTCGGCGGATGGCGGTATACGTGGCTGATCTTCCTCTGGGCCACCCTCGGGCAGATCCTGCTTTCGGAGGCCGAATCCTACAACGAGCACCGGAACATGAAAAAGACCCTGCACGATACCGCATCCGGCTGCCTCTGGGTCGGCGCGGCCCTCGCGTTCTTCGTCGGCGGATTCTTCCTCCACGCGTGGCATCTGTCGTGGCTGGTCTTCCTCGCCGCCACCCTCATTCAGATCCTCGTGGAGACCTTCCTCCCCGAGAAGTAAGGCTCCCTCCCCGGATTTGTCAGAATACAGGATTGTTCACAAACGGCAACATTTTCGTTTGTTGACAGTCCTCTTTTTTTATGCTATACTGAGCCCAAATCAGTTTGCGGAGGAGCACTATGGCAGAGAAGGCGGATATCGGGATCGCGCGGGATTTTCTGAATTTCATGGTGAATTATTATGCGATGACCAAGAGGCACGTGGTGGAGACCAACCAGTACCGGTTCCATTCCCACGGCTTTTCCATGCTCTACGCGCTCAGGAGCTTCCGGGGCCGGCCGATCACCATGTCGCGCTTCGCCGGAGAGATGGGCATCACCAAACAGCAGCTCACCAAGCTCGTCAACGATCTGGAGAAACAGGAGTTCGTCCGCCGCTCCCACAATCAGGACAACCGGCGGCAGGTCTATATCGAGATCACCGACGAGGGCTGCGCGCACCTGGAACGGATGCTCGGGGAGATCCTGCACGAGATCATGCGCTCCCTCGAGGGCATCGCTCCCGAAGACCGGGTGAGGCTCGGCGAGTGCGCCAATATCATGACCGAGATTTTCCGCCGCGACGCCGAAAACTGCCGGGGGAAGGAAGAGGACGAGTGAGGAATTAGGAGTGAGGAGTTAGGAGCGGCTGGCGGCCAGTGGCTAGTGGCTGGTAGACCGGTAGGAATGAGGAATGAAATTCAGAATTATGAATGATGAATTTGTTTCACGTGAATCATTCGCCTGCCAGAACTCCATGTTTTGCCCGGACAGTTTTTGTTCGCGCGGGTTGACTCTGAAACGCAAAGTATATTTCTATCTTTTAGGAGGAAGAGATGTTAAAGAAAGAAGATCTTTCGCGGATCCTCGGGCGGTGCATGGCATCGGAGGCGGATTTCGCGGAGATTTACGAGGAGGAAGAGGTCTCCGAAACCGTCTCCTCCCTCAACGCGGAAGTCGAAAACGTCGCCCGCACGGTCAAATCCGGGGCGGGGATCCGGCTCTATAAGGGCGTGCAGTCCGTCTACGGCTATCTGAACGACGCCGAAGGGGAACGCCTCGACGCCATCGTAGACGATCTGCGCCGCGCCCTCGGAGAGACGGAGGGGAAGACCGCTTCCGATATCGCCCTGACCGAGAAGACCTACCCGAACAACAATCCCGTCGAAAAGGACTTCGAATCCGTGTCCCTCGCCGAGAGGACGGAGATCGTCTTCCGGGCGGAGCGGGCGGCGAAGGGGTACGATCCCCGCATCGTCAAGACGAAGGCAAGACTGCTCAACGTCCGCCAGAAGGTCCGGATCGCCAATTCCGAAGGACTGCTCGTCTCCGACGTCCGCGTGCGCACCCGGCTCATGATGGAGGCCTTCGCGGCGGAGGGGGACAATTTCCAGAGCGGCGGCTACAACCCGGGCGCGGGCAAGGGACTGGAATACTGGGAGGAGAAGACCCCCGAATCCGTCGGTGTTGAAGCGGCCCGTTCCGCCGTGGTGATGCTCTCGGCAAAGGACTGCCCCTCCGGGAAAATGCCCGTCGTCATCGACAACGAATTCGGCGGCGTCATCTTCCACGAGGCCTGCGGACACTCCCTCGAGGCGACCTCCGTCTCGCGGAACCAGAGCGTCTTCGCGGGCAAGCTGGGTCAGCGGATCGCGGCTCCCTGCGTCAGCGCGGTGGACGACGGCACCATCCCCGGCGCGTGGGGCAGCGAGAACGTCGACGACGAGGGCACGCCCCAGAGACGCCGGGTCCTCATCGAGAACGGCATCCTCAAATCCTATATGATCGACCGGCTCGGCGGGCGGCGCATGGGCATGGAACCCACGGGATCCTCCCGGCGTCAGTCCTACGAGTTCGAGCCCACCTCCCGCATGTCGAACACCTTTATCTGCGCGGGCACGGACTCCTTCGAGAGCCTCTTCGAGGGCATCGAAAAGGGCCTCTACGCGAAGACGATGGGCGGCGGTTCCGTCAACCCCATGACCGGCGAATTCAATTTCTCGGTCCGGGAGGGGTATCTCATCGAAAACGGGAAGGTCACCACCCCGGTCAAGGGCGCGTCCCTCATCGGAAGCGGGGCGGAGATCCTTATGAACATCGAGAAGGTCAGCGACAATCTCGCGCGGGGGCAGGGCATGTGCGGCTCCTCCAGCGGGTCCATCCCGACGGACGTGGGGCAGCCCGCCATCCGCGTATCGTCCATCACGGTAGGAGGTACGGCAAATGAATAAGCAGGCATGGCTGGACAGAGCGAAGGAAAAAGGATTCGACGGCCTCGAGATCTACCGGGGGCACAGCGCGGAACGCTCGGTCGAGTGGTTCGGCGGGCAGATGGATTCCTTCGTGACCTCGGACGTGACGGGGACCTCTCTCCGGGCGGTGATCGGCGGAAAGACGGCGGTCCTCGCGCTGGAAAAGATCGGCGACGACCCCGCAGAGATCGACGGGACCCTCGACCTCCTCGCCGCCCAGGCCGCCATCGTCTCCACGAAGGAGACCGACACCCTGAGAGCGCCAGAAAAGACGGAGGAGGCAAAGCGAGATTCCGAATGGAAGGTCCCGGGGGCCGACGAGATCCTTGCCGCCCTCGCCGACGTCGAAAAGGAGATTCTCGCCTACGATCCCCGGATCAAGCAGGTCACGGAGGCCGGATGGCAGGATTCCGTGAGCGGGCGGGAGATCGTCAACTCCCTCGGCGTGGACGTGCGGGACGAGGGCCGGACCCAGATCCTCTACGCAGGCGCGGCGGCCGAAGAAAACGGCGAGGTCAAGAACGACTTCAACGTGGAAGTGGTGCGGGACCTCTCGAAATTCGATCCGAAGGCGTTCGCGGAAAAGGCGGCGAAGGGAGCCCTCGAAAAGCTCGGCGGATCCCCCGTCCCCTCCGGCGCGTATAAAGTGATCTTCGAACGGAAGGCGATGACCTCCCTCTTCGGCGCGCTGACCGACATGTTCTCGGGCGACCTCATCGGCAAGGGCCTCTCCCCTCTGAAGGACAAGCGGGACGGGCAGATCTTCTCCGAAAAGATCACGGTCGTGGACGATCCGCGGTGCCCGGACGCTTTGCGCATGGCGAACTACGACGACGAGGGCTGTCCCACCCGAAAGAAGATCCTCGTGGAGAACGGCGTTTTCAAAACAATGCTCCACAACACGAAATCCGGCGCGAGGATGGGCATGGAGTCCACCGGCAACGGATTCCGCGGAGGGTACGCGTCCCCGGTGGGCGTGAGTCCCTTCAACTGCGCGATCCTGCCGGGGGAGAAATCCCTCGAAGAGCTTCAGGCGGAGATGGGGGACGGGCTCGTCATCACGAACCTCGCCGGACTGCACGCGGGGCTGAACCACGTGACGACGGACTTTTCGCTCCAGTGCTCCGGGTATCTCGTGAAGGACGGGAAGCGGGAGAGAAGCGTCGCCCTCGTGACCGTCGCGGGGAATTTCCTGGATCTGATGAAGAAGGTCGTCTCCGTCGGATCGGATCTGGACTGGGAGTACCGCACCGTCGCCTGCCCCAGCATCGCGTTCGAAAGCTGCGCGATCGCCGGAGCGTGAGAAAACCGTTTCGGGATGAAGCGCGGCGGAGAGATATGATTTGTATTTGATGGGTAGGGGATGGAAGGGACGCGCGGAGGGAAGCCGGTAAATCCGCAGATCCCCGCGGGCCCCGACAGTTTGCAGACTGTTTGAGCCGATACATGGCGTCACCTCCGCGCGGTCTCTGCTTGTCAGCTGAAACATGCGCAGGACAAGTCCTGCGGCCTTACGGCGGAGATTCAGGCGCGCATTGGGCACAGGACGCGCGTTCGGGAAGCTGAAACAGTTTTTTCATCCTCGCGTACATAAGCAGATTCAGATCCATGTGCAAACAGAACCAGGCAATCAAAAACCGTCAGAGCGGAACATCAAGTTCTACCTGACGGCTTTTTGTTTTGCGTGAGACAATTTCATTTCGTGCGGCTGACTGCACCAATCTGCTTTTCTTTGTCATTCTGAGGAGCCTGCGACGAAGAATCTCCGCACATGGAGGATAGGTTGGCTTTGAATCGGAATAATGTTTCACGTGGAACAAAATCCGAATTCTTAATTCTTAATTCTGAATTCACTCCTCACACTGTCTACTAGCCGCTGTGTGCCCACCAGCAACTCCTAACTCCTCACTCCTAATTCCTAACTCCTCATTCCTTCCACCCCTTCGGGTCTCCGCGGGTGAGGACGACACGATAGCCGGCCTTTTCGACCCTTGCGGCGAGAAGAGAGGGATTGTACGCGGATTCCGGGCCGGCGGTAATTTTGTTGTCGTAGAGGAGGTATTTCTTCCGCACGTCCGCGGGGGAGAGATTCGGCATGATGACGTTCGCCCCGGCTTTCAGGCCCATCTCCCTGCCCTCCGGGTGGATCGTGCCGAGGGCGGTCGTGGCGGGGATCAGCGCCTGGGGGAACATCAGCCGCAGGACCGCCAGAAGCCGCAGAGTCATGGGAAGGCTTCCGTTCGGCTCCCCGGCGAAGGGCGTGCCGCTGTGCGTCATATAGGGCCCGATCCCGATCATGTGGGGCCTCAGATCTTCGAGGAGGCGCAGATCGGCGATCAGGTGGGCGGCGGTCTGGCGGGGAGGACCCACCATCATCCCGGCTCCCACGGCGTACCCGATGTCCCGCAGATCGTACAGGCACCGGATCCGGTTCTCCCAGCTCATGAAGGACGGGTGAAGGGATTCGTAGAGCTCCCGGTCGGCCGCCTCGTGACGGAGGAGATACCGCTCGGCCCCCGCGTCGAAATAGGCCTGATAGCTCGCCCGGCTCTTCTCGCCGAGGGAGAGGGTCACGGCGGAATCCGGCCACCGATTCCGGATCTTCGAGACGACGGAAACCACCTTCCCGTCCGTGAAACCGGGATCCTCTCCCCCCTGGAGGACGAAGGTGCGGAAGCCGAGCTCGTGTCCCGCCGCGCAGCAGGCGAGGATATCCTCCTCGTCGAGCCGGTAACGGGAGGCGTCTTTGTTGCTCCGTCGGATGCCGCAGTAATAGCAGTCGTTTTTACAATAGCTCGAAACCTCGATCAGCCCGCGGAGAAAGACGGCGTCCCCGTACTCCCGGCGGCGGACCCGGTCTGCCTCGGCGAAAAGGGCGGCGTCGTAAGCGTCGGTGCCGAGAAGTTCCGCGAATCCGGCGTCGGAGAGGGTCCCGTCTTCCGCCAGCCGCCTTACAAGTTCGCTGTTCATGTGCAATACCCCCCGGATCGGTCGGTTTTTCTCCGATTATACCACGGATCGGCCGGAAAAACAAGGGAAGGGAAGAGATTTATGCTTGACAGAATCCCGCCGCGGGGGTATACTGGGATATCTGGAAACGAAACGGAAGGAAGAAAAACGAAATGGACACCTTCGACGCGCGGACGAGACTGATTTACGGGGACGAGGGCATGGAGAAGCTCGCCCGGGCAAGAGTGGCGGTGTTCGGGCTCGGCGGCGTGGGAGGACACGCGGCGGAAGCGCTGGCACGGTCCGGCATCGGAGCCCTCGATCTCTGCGACAGCGACCGGGTCACGGAGAGCAACAGGAACCGGCAGATCCTGGCCCTTCGCTCCACCCTCGGAATGCTCAAAACCGAAGCAGCCGCCGCCCGGATCAGGGACATCAACCCCGCCTGCGTCCTGCGCCTCTACCCGATCTTCTACTCCCCCGAGACCGCCGGGCAGTTCGACTTTTCGGAATACGACTACGTGGTGGACGCCGTGGACACCGTCAGCGCGAAAATCGGGCTGGTGATGCAGGCGAAGGAGGCGGGGACCCCGATCATCTGCTCGATGGGCGCGGGGAACAAGCTGGATCCCTCGGCCTTCGAAGCGGCGGATCTCTACGACACCGCGGTGGATCCCCTCGCCCGGGTGATGCGGGTGGAGCTGAAAAAGCGGGGCGTGAAGCGACTGAGGGTCGTCTACTCGAAGGAACTCCCCGTCACCCCCCGGGAGGCCGTCCCCGAGGATCCGACGGGAAAGCGGAAGCGCATGACCCCCGGTTCCAACGCCTTTGTCCCCGCCGCCGCCGGTCTCCTCCTCGCCGCCGAAGTCGTGGCCGGGATCACCGGGATGCGGGCGAGGATGGGAGTGTGAGGGAGTGGGTAGTGGGAAGTGGTTAGTGGTTAGTAGAACGAGTTAGGAGTGAGGAGTTAGGAGTGGACGGGAATGAGGAATTAGGAGTGGATTGGGGATTCCGGTTCACACAAAGTTTACAGGTACAGTCCGTTGCTTTTCAATCGAGCTCTTGACAGGACGGATTCTGCGGTTTATGATTGTGATATAAACTGCGGGATCCGTTTTTTCGGATGGGAGGAAGAAGATGAAGAATTCTGTGCGCCGGCTGGCTCTGGTTCTGGCGGGGACGCTTCTTTTCGCGGGATGCGGGAAGGCCGGGAAAAAGCCTGCGGCGGAGCCTGCCCCGGTTCCGGCGGGCGTTTCGGGGATCTCGGAGGACGGGGTGCTCGAACATGTGTGGAAGGGGACGGAGTACGAACTGCCCGAGGGGTGGTCCCTGCTCGGCGCTCCGGCATTCGATCCGGCGGACGGCTCCCTCGCCTGTTTTGTCAGCCGGTATGTCGACGGCGGAGGCGCGGTCCCCCGCTCCGAATACGCGATCTGTCTTCTGACGGAAAGCGGCGCGCGGCTGGAAGCTTTCGATCCCGAAAACGAAGGATCGGACAGAACGGTCAGCGTTCCGTCCAGCAGCCTGGCTGTCACAAAGGACGCCTTCTGGTTCGTCAAAGGGAAGCTCCTCGAGGTCGGCACGGAGAAAGTCCTCGTCCGCCGGGACCGGGAGACGGGGGAGGAGGAAGAACGGCTTCTCTCGCCTTTTTTCGACGGAGGGGACTCTTTCTTCTCCGACCTCCTCACGGACCGGGACGGGGATCTATGGCTCTCCACCCTATCGGAGGTGATCGCGCTCCGCCCGGATTATACCCGGATCTGCTCCGCCAAATTCGAATATGCGGGGAATATGCGCCTCCGGGCGGACGGAACGGTCTTCGTCGAGACGGTGAATCCCGCGGGGGCCGTCCTCGCCGGGATCGACAAAGCGTCGGGCGGACGGACGGAGGAGATCCCGCTCCCGCCGACGAAACGCGCGGTCTGCTTCCCGGCGGAAGAGGATTCGCCATACGCCTATCTCTACGCGTCCACCGGCGGGGTTTACGGCGCGAAGATCGACGGGAAGGGGGAGATCGTTTCGGAGCTTCTGTTGAGCTATGTGAACTCCGACATGAACGCGGACCGGGTGACTCTCGTCTGCGCGGCGGCGGACGGGTGTCTTCTCTTCGCGGAAGGAGCCGCGGAGGGCAAAGGAAAACCCGTTCTGTACCGTTCGGCGGGGACCGTCGATCTTGCCGATCTCACGGTGCTGACCGTTGCGATCTCCACGGGGCTCTGGGATCAGGTGACGCAGGACGCCGTCGCCTCCTTCAACAAAAGCCACGACGACGCGCGGATCGTTCTCGCGGATTACGGCGTTTACGCGACCGCCGAAAATTCCCTCGCGGGATCGGAACGGCTCGCCCTCGATATGGCCGCGGGGCTGTGCAGGCCGGACATCGTCCTCGGGCGTCCTGGGGTGGATCCCCAGATCGACCTGATGCGGGAAAAGAAGATGGCCCTCGATCTCTCCCCCTTCCTCGAAACGGATCCCGAGGTCAGCCGGGAAAGACTTCTCCCCTGCGTGCTCCGGGCCTTCGACGACGGCGGGAAGATCTGGTGCCTCTCGAATTATTTCTATTTCAGTACCCTCCTCGCCGAACCGTCCGTTCTCGAAGCCTGCGGCATGGCGGGGAAGACCGGCTGGACCCTTTCGGAATTCCTCGACTTCGCCGAAAGCCTCCCGGCGGGGGTCGAGCTGATCGGCAATCTCACGCAGACGACGGCCGCGGCAAAGATCCTCGGGGAATACGGGCTCGGAGCCTTCTTCGACGCGGAGGAGGGGATCTGCGCCTTCTCCGGTCCGGATTTCGTCCGCTGGCTTCGCTTCGTCGAATCTCTTCCGAAGGACAGAGCGGACCTTGAAAAAGTCTCCCCGCTCGCCCGGGAGTCAGGGGAAGAGCAAGTCGCGCTGACGATGAACGGAAAGGTCGCGCTTGCCCTCGGCGGCGGATATACCTTCGATTCGCTGACGGACCTGGAATCGGCGTTCGGGCGGAAGGACTGGGTGATGATCGGATTCCCCGGCGGCGGGACGGAGATCTGTGCGCAGAACGTGGTCTGCATATCCTCCTCCTGCTCGGCCCCGGAACTGGCGTGGGAATTCGTGCGGGCCGTGGTCCTCGGGCGGGGGGACGGGATGGGGCTTCAGATGCTCCCCGTCCTGAAAGACCGCTTCCGGGAGGGCATGGAATCCCTGAGCCGGCAGGAATACATCCGGTATTTCAGCGGAATGTCGTCGGCCAGCCCGCGGAAGGATCCTCCCACGACGGAAGCCGATCTCAGGGAGCCCGGGTACGTCGTCCTCTTCAACGAAGAAGACGCTGACCGCGTGACCGAAGCTCTCTCGGGAGCCGGGATCCCCGTTTCGAAGAAGGTTCCCGACGAGATCAGAGAGATCGTGAACGAGGAGGTCTCCGCGTTCCTCGGAGGCGTCGGCACCCCGGAAGACTGCGCCGGGAAGATCCAGTCAAGAGCGGCGATCTGGCTGGCGGAGAGAAACGGGTGAAAGGAGTGAGGAGTGAATGAGGAATTAGGAATGAGGAATGATTGGGGGCCGGGGGGAGTTCTGCTTGGGATTTTCGGGAGGGATTTGATGGAAAAGGAGTCGGCGTTGGACGCGCGGTCTTGCAGCCGGTAAATGGAGCGATCCCCGCGGGCTTTTACAGATTCAAACCGGACGAGCTTGAAAATGGAGCCAACCGCGCTTGATCGCCGGACGTGCAGCTGAAACATGCGCAGGATAAATCCTGCGGCCTTGCGGCAGAGATTCAGGCGCGCATGGAAAGGGGACAGAGTGCGGTCGGTCGGGATGATGTTTCACGTGAAACATTTCTTTATTCAGGGCGGCTGACCCCCCGTCGTTCCACTTTTCTTTGTCATTCTGAGGAGCCTGCGACGAAGAATCTCCACAGGTGGAGGATGGGTTGGCCTCGAAGTTGGGAGATTCTTCGCTGACAGCACAACTGCGTTGGTGCGCATGACTGCGTCGGTGCGTCAGAATGACAAAGTGAGGGCGGAACGGGACGTGCGGCGGCCTGAACCGAGAAAATGTTTCACGTGAAACATTATCACCAAACCCATCGATTTTCTTGATCCGCGCGAGGATGGACAATCAGATCCGGAATCCCGAAAACGCGACAACGCCGAATGCGCGCCTGAATCTCCGCCGGAAGCCGCAGAACTTGTTCTGCGCACGGGTTCAACTGCACGTCGAAGACCGCGCGAGTTTGACGTTATGTTCCGGCTCGTCCGGCTTGAATCTGTACAAGCCCGCGAGGATCGCCCCATTCCCCGGCTGAACGACCGCGCGCCTCCAATCCCAGTGAAGCGCTCCCATACAAAAAACCGAAAATTCCGCACACCCCTCCCCCCGATGCGGACAAACTCCTGACTCGTCCTACTACTCACTAGCCACTTTCCGCCAGCGACTATCCTGGCGACTATCCTATCCTCTTTTCTCCCTAAAAAAATCAAATTCCACTTGAAATTTCAAAACGGATATGATATAATAGCCAAGTGACAAAAAATTTACAGCGCAGTATCGAAAGGAGCCCCCTTCCCATGAACGAAAAAACCAAATCGCTGCTGATCAAGGTCGCCGTTGTTGTCGCGGCGGTCCTTGTGATCGGTCTGGTGGTTTACAACAACCTCTTCACATCCGGCGCCCTCCAGCGTTCCCAGACCGCCGTTGCCTCCGAGCACTTCTCGGTCGACGGCATGATGTTCGGGTATTTCTACGGCACCCAGTACCAGAACTATTCCTCCGTCTTCAATTACCTCGGCGTCCAGACCGGGACCTCCATGAAGTCCCAGGCCTGCCCCTATATGTCCGACGGCGGATCCTGGTTCGACTACCTCGTCTCCTCCACCCGGGACTATGTGAAGAACATGCTCGCCCTCTGTGAGATCGGCTACCAGAACGGCAACACCCTCACCGCCGAGGACAAGAAGACCGTCGACGACTCCATCGCGGCCCTCGAGGAATCCGCTTCCGGCTACGGGTACAGCGCGAACAACTACCTCCGCATGGTGATGGGCAACCCCGTCAGCGTCAAGGACGCCCGCAAGTGCATGGAGCTCACCACCCTCGCGCAGAAGGCCTACAACCAGATCATGGACAGCCTCTCCTATACAGACGAACAGCTTGACGCCTACGCCGCCGAGAACGAAGATACCCTCGTGGGCGTCGACCTCCTCTCCTATTCCTTCAACGCCACCTCCTTCCGCAAGTACGACGCGGACAGCAACCCGACCTCCACGAGTGAGGAAGAATCCGCCGCCGCGAAGGAAGCCGCCGAAACCGTTGCGAAGGCCACCGACGCCGCCGGGTTTGAATCCGCCCTCCGCGAAGTCCTGAAGGGCACCGACATGACCGACGAGGATATCGACACCGCCGTCGCCAGCACGTCCCGCATCCACGCCCTCAAGACCAGCCTCGGCGAGGAAGTTTCCGACTGGGCGTTCTCCGCGTCCGTCGGCAATACCAAGACGACCGGCGAGGAAGGCGACACCTCCTTCGGCGTCTATATGCTCACCCGCAAGCCCTACCGCGACGAAACCAAGACCAGAAACGTCCGCCACATCCTCTTCACCAAGGAAACCTACGCGGATTCCTCCAAGGCCGACGAAGTCTACGCCGAGTGGGAAGCCGCCGGATTCAGCGTCGACAAGTTCGTCGAACTGGCGGCCCAGTACAGCGAAGATCCCGGCTCCAAGGACAAGGGCGGTCTGTACGAGGACGTCACCCCCGGGTCGATGGTCTCCGAATTCAACGACTGGCTGTTCGACAGCGCCCGCAAGCCCGGCGACCACGCAATCGTCGAGACTTCGGACTACGGCTGGCACATCATGTACTACGAGGGCGAAAGCGATAAGGTCGTCTGGAGACTCACCGCCGAGAGCGCCCTCAAGAACGAGGATTACAACGCCCTCGTGGAACAGAACGAAACGAACATCACCTTCAACGAGAAGGTCGCGAAGAAGCTCAACGGCTGAGGATCCGGCCAACCGGAAAGCTGAGAGCACACCCACGGCATCCTGATACCGAAAGGAGGACAGAGCCCCAAAGGTTCCGTTCTCCTTTTTCGGCTTTTCTGAAAGGAGTTTCCCATGATTTCCTACAACGAGATCTCCACCCTTTACGTCGCGCCTGCCGGATATGACGGCCGGACCGACCCCATGAGCGGCACTGAACCCGCTCCCTCGGACGCCGGAGCTCCCTTCGGATCCCTCCGGGACGCGCTGAACATGATCCGGGAACTGCGGCGCATCGGCGTGGACCAGCCCGTCTCCGTCCAGCTTCTGCCCGGGACCCATATCCTCCCTGAGACCCTCCGCATCGACGGCGGGATCTACGGCGTCACCTTCGAGCCCTTCGGGAGAGGGGAGGCCCGGATTTTCGGCGGCGTGAAGGTCGCGGACTGGCGGGAGGAAACTTACAACGGAGTCCCCTGCTTCTCCGCCCCGATTCCCGCCGAGGCCTTGAATCCGGATGCCCCCGGCGGCATCGACTTCACCGACCTCTATGTCAACGGCACCCGCGCGAAACTCACCCGCTATCCCGCGGAGGGCTGGCTTTACCCCGAGGACGTCGAGAACCATTCCACCGCCCTCTTCTCCCCCTCGAAGTGGTTCATCGCAAGGGAGGGAGATATCCGGGACTTCCGCAATATGAGCCGGATCCAGATGAGCTTCTGCCACTACTGGATCGACGAGCATACCCCCATCGACGGCTACGACCCCGAGACCCGCCGCGTCACCATGCGCTATCCCTCCCGCTTCGCCATCGCCGGAGAACGGGGGAGCGCGTCCGCCCTCGAATACTGCCTCGAAAACGTCGCGGAGGCCTTCGCCAACCCCGACGAATGGTACGCCGACGACGGACGGATCTACTACATCCCCCGGGACGGGAGCATGACCCCCGAGACCGTCGAGGCGTGGATTCCGCGGATCTCGAAACTCGTCGAAATCGCGGGGACCCCCGAAAATCCCGCCCGCAACATCCGGTTCCGCGGCATCGGGTTCGGCGTGACCCGGGGCGAATACGGCTCCGTCGGATCGGACGCGTCCGGGAATGGCGAACAGACCCTTTACGCATCCGACGCCCAGGCCGTGGCTCAGGCGGACGGCGCGGTCTCCTTCCGGTACGCCGCCAACTGCTCGATCGAAGACTGCCGGATCGAAAACTTCGGGCTCCACGGCGTCGTCGTCTGGCCGGGATGCCACGGGATCCGGGTCCTCGGCACCCTCATCCGGGACGGCGGAGCGGGCGGCGTGAAGATCCTCGGCGGCGTGGCGGGATCCCCCCTCGCCGAACACACCTACGGCTGCGCGGTGGAGGACTGCCGGATCCTCTCCTGCGGACGGCGGTACTTCGCGGCCTGCGGGGTGCTCCTCATGCACGCATACGAAAACTCGATTTCCCACAACGAGATCGCGTACCTCTACTATACCGGGATCTCCGCCGGATGGGTCTGGGGCTACGCGCCGAGCATCACCCGGGACAACCGGATCGAAAAGAACCACATCCACCACCTGGGCGACGGGATGCTCTCGGACATGGGCGGCGTCTACCTCCTCGGGAAACAGCCCGGCACCGTCGTCTCCGGCAACGTGATCCATCACGTCAAATCGAAGAACTACGGCGGCTGGGCCCTGTACACCGACGAGGGATCCTCCTTCATCACCCTCGAGAACAATATCTGCTATGACTGCTCCGACAACTCCTACCACCAGCACTACGGCTCCATGAACACGGTGCGGAACAATGTCTTCGCCTTCGCCGGAGGGCAGGAGGTCCGGGTCAGCCGCACGGAAGCCCACCTCTCGATCCTCTTCGAGAACAATGTCTTCTGCGGAAACCGCGACCCGATGTACGATATCAGCCGGGATCAGATCTCCCAGCGCACCGTCTCGGCGAAGCGCAACCTCCTCTCCGACTGCGGGCGGGACGAACCCGTTCTCCGGATCTTCGGGAGCGGCGAGAACCGGGAGGAGCTGACCCTCGCGGACTTTCAGAAATACGGGATGGAGTACGGCTCGAAGACGGCGGACCCGCAGTTTGAGGATCCCGCCGCCCGGGACTTCCGCCTGAAAGAGACCTCTCCCGTTTTCGATCTCGGGATCAAGCCCATCGACGCATCCGACGTGGGACCGAGGAAATGACGGGAAAATGCGGTTTTCGGAATCGCAGAGATAACCGCGGCGGGATGGGGTGCGGTGCGGGATAAAAGTTTCTTGTATGGGAACGCTTCGCTGGGATGGATGGGACGCGCGTTCCTGTATCAAAAACTGTCGCCGCATCTTCGCGCGCCTGAACAGATTCAGATATGACGAGCCTGAACATGGAGCCAACCGCGCTTGATCGACGGGCATGCGGTTGAAACATGCGCAGACAGGGCTGCGGGCTCCGCCGGCATTTCAGGCGCGCATTACACGGGACGCGCGGGCGGGAAGCTGAAATTGTTGCTTCTTCCTCGCGCACATGCTCAGATTCAGACAGACATGCAGACTGAACCAAGCGATTAAAAATCTGCCCGGGCGAAACATAAGGTCGGGGACAACCGCACGGACGTTTCACGTGAAACATACGGCAGAAAACCCGCACATTGTCCCCTTTCTATGCGCGACTGAATCACCGCCGCAAGGCCACGGGACTTGTCCCGTGCATGTTTCAGCCATCCGAACAGAGACCGCGCGGGGAGAACGCCATGTTCCGCCCGTCATGTCTGAATCTGTTCAAGCGCGCGAAGATCGCCCCATTCCCCAGCTGAACGTCCGCGCGTCCAACGCCGACTCCTTTTCCAAAAAATAAAAACTCAAATCCCGCACCGCACGTCAACCCGATGCGGACAAACACCCATTCACTCCTAACTTCTCATTTGTCCCAACCCACTGACCACTGACATCCAAAAGGAGCTTTCATGCCGAACAAACGCATCAAACGCCTGACCCTGCTTCACTCCAACGACCTGCACGGGGATTTTCTGCCCGAAGAGATCGACGGGACCGCGGTGGGCGGAGTGTCCCTGCTCTCCGGGTACGTCACCCGGGCGACGGAGGAGAATCCCGACACCCTGTACGTCATCGCGGGGGACATGTTCCGCGGATCCGTCATCGACGCGGAGTACCGGGGCATTTCCACCGTGGAGATCGTCAACATGCTCGCGCCGGACGCGGTGTGCGTGGGGAACCACGAGACGGACTACGGCGTCGCACACCTGCTCTTTCTCGAAAAATGCGCCCGCTTCCCGATCCTCTGCGCCAACCTGCACGTCACCACCAACGGGGCGCGCCTCTTCTCCCCCTGCCGCGTCGTGAAGATCGGCGGGATGAAGGTCCTCTTCATCGGGATCCTGACGGAGGAGGTCCTCGCCCAGACCCGGTCCGAAAAGCTCATCGGCGCCTTCATCGACGTGGGGGAGGCGGCGAAGGAGGTCGGAAGGATCACCGGGGCCTACCGGGCGGCGGACATCGACCTCACGGTGCTCCTCACCCACCTCGGGCTGGACGCGGACCGGGAACTGGCGGCAAGGCTCGATCCCGCCTGGGGGGTGGACCTCATCCTCGGCGGGCATTCCCACACCTTCATGAAAGAACCCGAGACGGTGAACGGGATCCCCATCGCCCAGGCCGGATTCGGCTCGAAGCAGATCGGACGGTTCGATCTGCGGGTCGACACCGCGGAAAACCGCCTCGCCTCCTGGGAATGGCGGCTGGATCCGGTGAACGAGCGCACTGCATCCCGGGATCCGGCAGTCGAGGAGCAGATCCGCCGCTTCAAGTCCGTCACGGACCAGAAGTACAACCGGGTGGTGACACGGCTGCGGAAGAGGCTGACCCATCCCGCCCGGAACCGGGAGACCGAGCTCGGGGATCTATTGGCGGAGTGCGTGCGGGACGCGATGGATCTCGACGTCATGCTCTTCGCCTCGGGGGGGATCCGCACCTCCGCCCTCGGACCGGTGGTGACCTATTCCGATCTCACGGAGTGCTTTCCCTTCAACGACGCGCTCTTCATGGCGAAGGTCACGGGGGAGCAGCTCAGAAGGATGTTCGTCTACATGCTCCGGGACGAGGCCCTCGACGGCGGACACACGGAGTTCTACCAGATCTCGGACGGCCTGCGGGTGGTGTACGACCGGGCGAAGAAGGAGGCGGTCTCCCTGACCTTCGACGGGGACGAGGTGGAGAACAGGGAGATCCTCACGGTGGGGCTGGCGGAGTACCACATGCGCAACCTCGAGACCTGCCTCGGCATCCGCCCGGAGGAACTGGAGCGCAACGGCAAGATCCGCCTCATCGCCGCCTCCATTCAGGACCTGCTCGACGAATATCTCACGGCGAACCCCCACCTCGGGCATCCGGCGGACGGAAGGATCTCGGTGATCGGAGGAGAGTGAATAGTTGGGAGCGGCTAGCGGTTAGTAGTTAGTAGAACCGTGTCGGTTCACAGCATCGGGGGGCAGAGCAAGCGGCGGGGGAAATTGATACGATTTTTTTAGAGTATTTCCGGGCGTTTGCTTGACAAATTGTTTGGAGTATGATAGAATCAGAGTGTTCTGAATATCGGCTTTCGGGCTCGGTGAAACGGGCCGCGGTCTGCGAAGCGCAGAGGAGGTGCTCTGTGACAGGTACGAAAAAGAAAATCATTGTTGCTCTCGCCGTCGTTCTGATCTTCGCCGTTCTCGCGGCGCTGTTCGTCTGGCACCTTCCGGAGAACTGGCGGCGGTCCGGCGTGAAGCGGTGGTCCGGATGGAAGGAGGGGGATCCGGAATACGAAATCACCCTCGATCTCCAGTGCTGGAAGCGGATCTTTTCCCACGACCTTCTGAAGGGGACGATCGTCATCGACGGGGAAGAGTACGTGTACCACGCTCCGGCCAACGATCCCGAACACCCGGAGGTCTCGTTGTTCGTCCCGAAGGCGAAAGTGAGCTCTCCGGACGAATGGCTGAAGGATTACGTTCATGCGCAGAATTTCGCGGGCGGCTCGAAGCACCTGATCCTCATCCGGATCCGCCAGGCTCCCGCGGAAAGCGAAGCGGATACCATCCACGAGGAGTTCGAATTTTTCGAATCCGATTTTTGAGGCCTGAAAGCCGGAAAAGGAGGTCCCTATGACGGACAGAAAGAAAAAGATCCTTTATATCACCCTCGCGGTCCTCGTTTTGCTGGCGGTCCTGTTTGCCGTCGACACGCTGGCGGTGACGAACGGGAAGAAGCCGGTCTTCGCCCGCTGCTTTTTCGGCGCGGACGACGGCGGATCGGGAAAGTATATCGGCCCCGGTTACTGGTTCGACATCAAAGGCAATTTCATGCCCGATCCCGCGCCCGGATCCCCGGAAGGCGTCACGGAGGCGGAGGGCAGGATCCTTGGGATCCCGTATCTCAGGCGGGAACGGTGAGGAGGCGGGGGATTTCCGTCTTCCCGCCGTGCCTCTGTGCAAACTGCGGATTTGTCCCCGGGGGCTTCCCGAAAAGATTGTGCAGAATGCGGGGAGCGGGGGCTTGCGTGAAATCCCGATTTATGGTATAATAAGTATCGTAAGAAAGTACGGATATGGAGAGTGGGCGCGAGGTTGTCCACTCTCTTGTTATGAAAGCGACGGAAAGAACATGAAACAGAACAAAAACGTCGCCGCGGTCGTGAGAGAACTGGTGAAGCCCCTCTGCGAAGAGTTCGGCTACATCCTCTGGGACGTCGAATACGTCAAGGAAGGCGCGGACATGATCCTGCGCATCACCATCGACACCGACGCCGAGGGCGGGATCTCCATCGACGACTGCGAGCGGCTTCACAGAGCGGTGGATCCGCTTCTCGACGAGGCCGATCCCATCGAGGAGTCCTATATGCTCGCGGTGTCCTCGCCCGGGGTGGAGCGGACCCTGACGGAGCCCTTCCACTTTGAGCGGATGGCGGGGAGCGACGTGGTTCTGAAATTCTTCGCCGCCGTGGACGGATCGAAATCCCTCCGCGCCACCCTCGTGGGGCTGGACGCGGAAACCGGCGACATCGTGGTGAATAAGGACGGGGAGGAAAAACGCTTCCCCAGAAAATCGGTTGCGAAATGCGAAACCGTGTTTGATTGGTGATGTGATGAAAAAGAACGGAAAAAAAGGAGCTGCCGTAGTCAATACGGAGCTGAACAAGACGGAGTTCTTCGAAGCCCTCGAGGCGCTGGAGAAGGAGCGGGGCATCCCGATGGAATATATGCTCGAGAAGGTCGAGGCCGCCCTCATGGCCTCCTGCCGGAAAGAGCTCGGGAACGTCAACGTCCGGGTCGATATCAGCCGCGAGAAGAAGGACATGCGGATCTTCAAGTGTCTGACGGTCGTCGAAGAGGTGACCGACCCGAAGACCGAGATCTCCCTCGAGGACGCCCAGAACATCAGCCGCCGCTACGAGCCCGGCTCGGTGGTCGAAGAGGAGCTCAAGACGAGGACCTTCGGACGCATCTCCGCCCAGACCGCCAAGCAGGTGATCGTGCAGGCCATCCGGGAGGCGGAGAAGAACAATATCACGCGGGAATATGACCGCAAGAAGGAAGAGGTCATTTCCGCCCTCGTGCAGAAGCGCGACGACGTGACCGGAGACGTCTGGGTCGACACCGGCACCTCCTCCGACGTCCTGCTCCCGAAGGCGGATCAGATCCCCGGCGAGACCCTGTCCGTGGGCGACCGCGTCCGGGTGTTCGTCACCGAGGTCAACCACTCCGACGACGACCGGGCCCCCGCCGTCACGCTCTCCCGCACCGCGCCCGCCATGATCAAGCGGATGTTCGAGACCGACATCCCCGAGATCGCCGACGGCACGGTCCTTGTGAAGGGCATCGCCCGGGAAGCCGGATCCCGCACGAAGATCGCCGTCCTCTCCCGGGATCCCGAAGTCGACGCGGTCGGCGCGTGCATCGGTACCCGCGGAATGCGGACCGCCGCCATCGTCGAGGAGCTCAAGGGCGAGAAGATCGACGTGATCCAGTATTCGGAGCATCCCGAGGAATATATCGCCGCCGCCCTGTCCCCCGCCTCCGTCATCGACGTGGAGTTCGACGGGGAACGGAACGCGACCGTCCACGTGGCGGGAGACCAGCTTTCCCTCGCCATCGGCAAGGAAGGCCAGAACGTCCGCCTCGCCGCCAAACTCACCGGCTGCAAGATCGACATCAAAGGCATCAAAACCACCTGACGCCCAGACGGCAAGGAAAGTACAGTTCTAACAAGTTTAGTCTGTACAAACCCGCTGTGGCCCCGTGTAATGCGCGCCTGAAATGCTGGCGGAGCCCACGGAACTTGTTCCGTGCATGGGTTCAACTGCACGAACAGAGACCGCGCGAGGACCGTGGGATATACAGTCGATTTTCGATTTCGGTACGAGCTGTAAGTTTATGCCATACGGCCAAGGACCCGCAGGGGGGACTTCGGCCTGAGATGTTCCCCCTGCCGCCCGTCCCGCGCAGGGACATAAATCCGAAACGCGTAGCGTTTCATACCTTATATTCCTTCGTGAAGGGATAGGGCAGGAGGTATTATGGCCGGAACACCCAAAAAACCGCGCCCGGCGCGAAAAGTCCCCGAACGGCGCTGCGTCGGATGCGGCGGGACCTTCGAGAAACGGGACCTCCTCAGGGTCGTCCGTTCTCCGGAAGGAGTCATTTCCATCGACTTCTCCGGCAAGAAGTCCGGCCGCGGCGCATACCTCTGCAAGAACAGCGCCTGCCGCGGAAGAGCGGGATCCTCTCCCGGGCTCTGGAATGCGAGATCTCGGGGGAGATCTACGAAGAGCTCGACAAGGAGATCCGGTTCTCCGAAAAGGAAGCGGCGGAATAACCGCGCGATCCCCGGCATAGGATCCGGGGGCGGGACGCGGACAGAAAAACGAAGGACAGAATGACGGAACAACTGATCGGTCTGTGCAGACTGGCGGGAGGCGTGGTCGTCGGATTCGACGCCGTGCTCGGAGAGGTGCGCGCGGGACGGGCAAAATTCGTGCTCGTCGCGTCGGACGCCTCGGACCGCACCCGGAAACAGCTGCACGACAAATGCAATTTTTACCATGTGACGATTTTTGACGGAACATACGGCTCCGCGAGGCTGGCGGAGATACTCGGCAAACGGTCGCTGTGCGCGGCGGCCGCGTTCACCGGCAAAGGACCCTCCGAGAGCGTGCGGCGTGCGCTCGAAGCGGAGGCGGAACAGAGCCGGGACCGCTGCGATGACAGAAAGGATGATGTGTAATGGCGAAACAGTCGAATTCCATGTTCAGGATAACTCAGCTCGCAAAGGATCTGGGACTGAAGCCCAAGGAGCTCGTAGGCCGGCTCGAGGAGGTCGGAGTCTCCGTGAAGAGCAATTCGGCGACGCTCGAGGCCGACGAAGTCAATCTTCTGTTCGAGCAGCTTTCGGGTTCCGCGCGGATCCGCGACATCGACGGCTATCTGGCCGGAAAGACGTCCATCACCGTGCCGGAGAACCCGGAGATCCGCGCCGCCCGCGAGGCGAAGGAACAAGCGGAAAGAGAAGCGGCCGAAGCGAAGAAGCGCGCGGAAGAGGAAGAACGCCTCGCCCGTGAGAGAGCCGCCGAAGAAGCCCGCCTGAAAGCCGAAGCCGAAGCGAAAGCCAAGGCCGAGGCGGAAGCCAGAGCCAAAGCGGAAGCCGAGGAACGCGCAAGGGCCGAAGCCGAAGCGAAACGCCGCGCCGAGGAAGAAGCTGCCCGCAAGAAGGCCGAAGAAGAAGCCGCCGCGAAAGCCGCCGCAGAAAAGGAAGCCGCCGAGAAAGCAGCCGCGGAAAAAGCCGCCGCGGAGGCAAGAAAGGCGGCGGAAGCGCGTCAGACCGCTCAGACTCCCGCCCCGCGTCCGGCAACGAACGCCGGAGCTGGGACCGCGGGACAGAGACCCGTTTCTTCGAGACCCGGCGCATCCCAGCCGAGAACCGACGCCCCCCGTCCCTATTCCGGACAGCAGAGCGGCATCGGCAGGACCGGTACGGGAACCCAGGGCCAGCAGTCCGGGCGTCCCGTGTCCGGCGGCATGAGCGGGACCTCTCCCTACGGCGGACAGAGAACGGGCACTCCCCGGGACTCTCAGGCTCCGAGAGGCACCGGCATGGGCGGACGCGACGGTCAGAGAAGCGGGCAGGGAACCTACGGGTCCGGCTCTTCTTCCCGTCCGGGCGGCGCGAAACCCTCCGGCGGATTCGGCCGGGACAAGGAAGGCGGAGACCGCGCTCCCATCCCGCCGCAGCCGAAGCCGAAGATCGAAACCGGCGTCGAGCGGAAGCGCACCGGCAACACCCGCGTGGTGGACACCCGCACCGGTTCCTCCTCCCTCGACCTATCCAAATACGACGAGCGGCTCGATAATTTCACCCCCGAGATCGACGAGAACCACAGCACCTCCAAGCAGAAGGTCAAGAAGCAGAACCAGCGGGGGGACAACCGCAGCACCGGACGCCGGGGCGACAAGGAACGTCAGGCGATGGACCGCATGGCGAAGGCCAACCTCGAAAAGGCCAAGAAACAGCCTCTGAAGGTCTCGATCCCCGAAGAGATCAGCGTCGCCGAACTGGCCCAGAGACTGAAGATCACCGCCGCGGACTGCATCAAGAAGCTCATGCTCATGGGCGTCATGGCCACCGTCAATCAGGTGATCGACTACGATACCGCCTACCTCATCGCGGATGAAATGGGCGCGGTCGTCACGAAGGAAGTCAAGGTCACCATCGAAGAGCGTCTCTTCGGCGCGGAGGCGGAGGAGCACGACGAGGATCTCGAGATCCGCGCCCCCGTCGTCGTCGTCATGGGACACGTCGACCACGGCAAGACCTCCATCCTCGACGCCATCCGCCACACCAACGTCACGGGCGGCGAAGCTGGCGGTATTACCCAGCACATCGGCGCGTACCGGGTCAATATCAACGGACGGGACATCACCTTCCTCGACACCCCCGGCCACGAAGCCTTCACCGCCATGCGCGCCCGCGGAGCCCAGTGCACCGATATCGCGATCCTCGTGGTGGCCGGAGACGACGGCATCATGCCCCAGACCGTCGAGGCCATCAACCACGCGAAGGCGGCGGGAGTCGATATCATCGTCGCCATCAACAAGATGGATAAGCCCGAAGCGGACGCCGAGCGGGTCAAGACCGAGCTGACCAAGTACGAGCTGGTCCCCGAGGAATGGGGCGGCGACGTCATGTGCGTGCCCGTCTCCGCCAAGACCGGCATGGGTCTGAACGACCTGCTCGAGGATATCCTCCTCATTGCGGACGTCAAGGAATACAAGGCCAACCCGAAGAAGCGGGCGAAGGGCGTCATCATCGAGGCCAAGCTGGACAAGGGCCGCGGTCCCGTGGCGACGGTCCTCGTGCAGGACGGCACCCTGAAATCCGGCGATATCGTGATCGCGGGGACCTCCGTGGGACGCGTCCGCGCCATGATGAACGACAAGGGCCGCACTCTCAAGGAAGCGGGACCTTCAGTGCCGGTCGAGATCATCGGCCTCTCCGAAGTCCCCACGGCGGGCGACGAATTCAACGCCGTCGAGGACGAGAGAATGGCCCGGGAACTCGCGGATCAGCGGCGCGAAAAGGCGAAGGAAGAGCTGTTCAAGGCATCCGCCAAGGTGTCCCTGAACGACCTGTTCAGCCAGATCACCGCGGGCGTGAAGGAGCTCAACATCATCGTCAAGGCGGACGTGGGCGGATCGGCGGAAGCGGTGAAGCAGTCGCTTGAAAAGCTCTCCAACGACGAGGTCAAGGTCCGCGTCATCCATGCGGCGGTCGGCGGCATTTCGGAGAACGACGTCATGTTCGCCGCGGCCTCCAACGCCATCATCGTCGGATTCAACGTGCGCCCGGACAAGAGCGCCATCGACTCGGCGGAGCGTCAGAACGTCGACGTGCGGACCTACCGCATCATTTACGAGTGCATCGAAGAGATCACCGCCGCGATGAAGGGCATGCTGGCCCCGACCTTCAAGGAAGTGCTCCAGGGACACATCGAAGTCCGCCAGACCATCCGCGTTCCGAACGTCGGCATCGTCGCCGGTTCCTACGTCCAGGACGGCAAGGTCACGCGCCAGTCGCTGATCCGCATCATCCGGGACGGCGTCATCATCATGGAGGACAAAATCTCCTCTCTGCGCCGGTTCAAGGACGACGTCCGCGAGGTCGCGCAGGGCTACGAATGCGGTATCGGGCTCGAAAAGTGCAACGACATTCAGGTCGGCGACATCCTCGAAGCCTATATCATGGAAGAAGTCGCGCGGTAAGATCCGCCGGAATAAAAGAAAGAGGAGAGGGACGAAATTCCTCTCCTTTTCTTATATTATATTCCTTCTATAAAGCTGTCTTCATGGGTTTTGATCGCTCTCCGTAGAATGCGAACGGCCTTGCCGTGAGCTCGCGAAGGATAACCCTGATATGGT
>CACZNC010000026.1:0-3692 GCA_902782445.1 uncultured Ruminococcus sp. | reverse complement strand
TCAACTTCACATTATTGATGTAGCCTGTCCCTATCCATTTCAGAAGTTCTTGCCAGGCTTCTTTCAAGAAGCCGCGTAACCCCTTAGAAGGGATTTAGTTATTCTGTCGGGGAAAACGGATCCCCCTCCCCGGCCGCATTGTGAACAAAATCCGAAATCTTCCGTCCGCCCCTTGTTTTTTGCCGATTTTCATGCTATACTAAGACCGGAAGATCAGATTGGTCAGTCTGGTCTGCATCCGATCAACGGAGGGTCCCGCCATGATTCAAGTCAACATTCTGCAAGCGAAGACGGATTTTTCAAGGCTGATCCGCCTTCTCGAAACGAAAAAAGAGGATGCCATCACCGTCGCGAGAAACGGAAAGCCCGTCGTCAAAATCACCCTCATCGAAGAAGTTCCCGTTTCAAAGCGGATCGGAGCGGGCAAGGGCAGATTCACCGTTCGGGGGGATTTCGACGCCGACAACGGGGAAATCGCCGACCTTCTCTCGGGAGGATCCCTATGAACCTCCTTCTCGACACGCATATCGCTATCTGGGCCCTGAACGACGATCCGGCTCTGTCCGAAAAGGCCCGCGGACTGATCCTCGACGCCTTCAATACGGTTTATGTCAGCACGGTTTCCGTCTGGGAGGTCCTTCTGAAGCACGACCGCCGCCCGGAGGATATCCCGTTTGACGAACGCGATTTTGCCGCGGCTTGCAGAGAGGCGGGATTCGTGCCGCTGGGGCTGACCGACAGACATGTGCTCACGGTGCGGGAACTGTCCCGCCCGGAAGAGGCGAAAGAACACAACGATCCCTTCGACCGGCTTCTGCTCTCACAGGCAAAGGCGGAGAACTTCGCTTTCCTCACCCACGACGAGCGGATCGCGGAGTACGGGGAGAAGTACGTGGTGCCGGTGTGACCGGGATCGCAAAGCATAAAAGAAAGAGGAGAGGGGCGAAATTCCTCTCCTTTTCCTCTGTCATGGGACCTGCCCGCTCAGCCCTTCCACAGCCCGTGCAGGTTGCAGTAGGCGTAGACCGCCTCGACCTCGTCGCCCTCGCAGAGCGGGAAGCAGACTTCCGGTTTGTCGCCGGGTTTCAGGGCCTTGCGCTGGTTGCCGAATTTCGTCTGGACGGACACCCATTCGATGTAGTGCTCCTCGGCCATCGGATGCGGGACGGACCCGACCGAGACGTGCAGGAAGCCGTCTTTCACCTCGAAGACCGGGACGTGCTTCTCGACCGAGGCGTCCGTCGTGCCGGGGATGAGTTCCTTCATCGGCTTGCCGCAGCAGACTACCGGGGAGCCGGTCTTCTTGACGATCGCGACGATCTGGCCGCAGACCTCGCAGCGGTAAAATTTCATTTCCATGAGAATGATTCCTCCTCTTTCCGGTCCGCTCTTTCCGGGGGCAGACCTCTTGTCCTCAGTATACGGCATAATTGTGAACTTTTCAATATAGTGTGAAAGATTTAATCATCTATTTTTCCGAGGCGCTGCCTTTTTTCCGCCGTCCCCCGCTTCTCTGCCCGATTTCCGTTGACAAGCGGCCCGTCAAGCGGTATAATGACAGGCGAAACCGTTCTGCATCCTGTTTGCGGGCGGACGGAATACCGGAAACGGATGGAGCGAAATGAAAAAAGTCCTCGCATACCTCAAAAAAGAACCGATGCTCACGGCGGCTCTCGCGGCGGCGGTCGTGTCGCTGTTCCTCTCGCCTCCGAAGCCCGCGCTCCTCTATCAGATCGACTGGCGAACCCTCGGGACGCTGTTCATGATGCTCTGCGTCCTCGAAGGATTCAAAAAGGAGAACGTGCTCCGCCCCCTCGTAAAGCTCGGCACGGGGATCGGCAGGATGGTGACGCTGTCCCTCTTCTTCATTTTCGGGGTCTTCTTCACCTCAATGTTCGTCACCAACGACGTGTCCCTGATCCTCTTCGTGCCCCTCACCATCCTGCTCTTCCGGGAGGGAGGGAAGGAGGCCTATCTGCTCCCCGTTTTGACGATGGAGAACATCGCGGCCATCCGCGGGTCCCTGCTCATGCCCTTCGGCTCCCCGCAGAATCTCTTTCTGTACAGCCAGTCCGGGGTCGGCGCGGGGAGGTTCATTCTCCACATGTCCCCCCTCTGCGTCTCGTCGGCTGTCCTGCTGGTGATCTTCGTCCTCGTGCTCTACCGCCGGGACCTCGGGGAAACGATCCGCGTGAATCCCGACGGCGTCGCCGGGGAATGGGGCAGAGAGGGAAGGGTCCGCCGGATCGCCTACGCCGCGCTCTTCGTGCTGGTGATCTGGACCATCGTCTCCCGCACGCCCTTCTGGTGGGCCGCGATGATCGTCGTCTTCTGCGTGATCGCCGCGCTAGATTACCGGATCCTTCTGCGGGTCGACTACGTGCTGCTCTTGACCTTCCTCTGCTTCTTCGTGTTCTCCTCCTCCGTCGCGGCCCATCCGGGGATCGCCGGAGCCCTGCGCGGAGCCGTGGCGGGACGGGAATACTGGTGGGCCATCGGGCTGAGCCAGCTGATTTCGAACGTCCCGGCGTCCATCGTGCTCTATCCCTTCTCCGAAAACTTCGCCGGACTGATTTACGGGGCGGACACCGCGGGACTCTGCTCCCTGATCGGCTCCCTCGCCTCCGTCATCAACTACCGCATCTACGTCCGGGAATATCCGGGGCAGGGGGGCCGGTTCGTCAAGGTCTTCACCCTCGTCAGCTGGGCCTTCTTCGCCATCGTCGTGATCCCGGGATATTTGCTCAGCGGGTGGGAGTTTTTGAATTAGGAATGAGGAATGAGGAATGAGGAGTCGGGCATCGGTGCACCGGCAGAACAAGGGGAGGAAACTGAAACATCCGGGTAAACAGGAGGGTTTTTCGTGCAGTTCAGGAAAGGCGGCGGCTGGACGGCCTGCTTCGACGAAGAAAACGGGCGGTATTTCGGGGAATACGGCGGGACCCAGTCCTACCATCTGTTCGAAATCACGAAGGAGATCTTCGACCGGCTCGACGAATCCATGACCGAATACGAAGCGGCCGAAATTCTGTACGACGGCAGGCATCTCTACATGTCGGTGGACGACCGCTGCGGCCCTCCGTATACGATCGTGTTCGACGACGAATACGAAACGCTGTGTCCCTGGGCGAAGGCGATCCGAAGCGGCAGAGTCTGGCCGGACGAGCTGACGGACGCGGCGGTGGAAGTGTTCGAATCCGAGAAAAACAACCGGGAACAGAGGAGAAAAAAGCGGGAAGAACGAGAAGGGAAGGATTCCTGACGCAGACATTCTTCGGGGAAACGCGGCCAGCCCCAGATCGGATACTGTTTTCCTTCCAGGCGGTTTGTTTCCGCACAGAACAGTTCAAACAGGTTCATCCTGTACAAAACCGCTGCGGCCCCTGTGCCGAATGCGCGCCTGAATTTCCGCCGTGAGACCGCCGCATTGGCATGTCATTCAGAAATTCTTTTCGTACATCCGGCCAATGCTGGAGACCGCGCGGGGGTTCCTCCATGTTCCGCTCCGTCCGTTCTGAATCTGAAAAAGCGCGCGGGGATGAAGCAGAACACAGGCCGTATCTTCGCGCGTCCGACGCCGATTCCTTTTCCCGCTCATACTAATCTCAAACTAAAAGGGAAAACGCGGCTTCTTGAAAGAAGCCTGGCAAGAACTTCTGAAATGGGAAAAGGACAGGCTAGACCAATAACGT
>CACZNC010000025.1 GCA_902782445.1 uncultured Ruminococcus sp. | reverse complement strand
GAAGCTCGGCCTCATCAACGGCAAGGGCAAGAAGGACGGCAAGGACTACTTCGACCCCGCGGGCAACATCACCTTTGCCGAGACCGCGAAACTGGCGGCCTGCATGCACCAGAAGTACACGGCCGGCGCGGTGACGCTCTCGAACGGCGACCCGTGGTACAAGCCCTACGCGGATTACTGCGCCGAGAACGGGATCTTGAAGAAAGACGCGTCGGGCGGAGGCATTTCGGTCGGCGACGTGATGACGCGGGCAAACGAGGCGGTCACACGGGCGGAATTCGCCTGGATCTTCGCCCACGCTCTCCCGAAAGGCGCGCTCCCGGGGATCAACGAGATTCCCGACGATTCCGTTCCGGACGTGAAGCATTCGGGTCTGGCGAAGGAATTCTGGAGCTTCCGGGAAGAGGCCTATGAGGAGATCTACACCCTCTACCGCGCCGGAATCGTGAACGGTTCGGATTCCAAGGGCACCTTCAATCCGACCTCGACGATCAAGCGTTCCGAAGTCGCGGCGATCGCGGTCCGCATGATGGAGCCCGCCAAGCGCGTCGGCCCGCCGAAGGAACTGGGAAGCTGACGGAATCCCCGAAGGAAGCAGGCAGTAAATACCCGATAACAGGATCCCCCTTTCCCCGATTGCGTTCATGCACAGGCAGGGAAGGGGGGATCTTTTTCCGTCTGAAAGGGATCGTACAGACTCCTTTCCGCTGCCCGCCGCTCCGATGAAGAAAACCGCGGATCGGACGCCGGCGGCTTTTTCCTTTTCCCTCTTGAAAATCCGGGAAGCGGAGAGTATAATTGTAGGCGATAATAGGTTTTTCATGCAGAAATACCGCCGTGAAGACGGATCCCCGGTCTTTGCGGGGAAGGCGCGCTGCATAGAAGGAGCAGAGGATGAAAAGAAAGGTCCTGACTGTAATCGCGGCTTTTTTGATGGCTGTGCTTCCGGCTTTTTCCGCGGTTTATGCAAAAGAGCCGGACGCGATCCTCGCCGAGCGGGTGGAAAGCGATCAGATCCACCCGGGCGACAAAATCGTGATCGTGAACGACTCGGCGAACACGGCAGTTTCCGTGAGGCCTTTGTCCAGGTGTCTGGCGGGGGCTCCCGTAACGGTCGCTCAAACGAAGGCGGGAAGGAATGTCCTCACCGCCGTGGACCTGGATACGGCCGTATGCGAAGTGATCGAGGCCGGAGAAGGGGATATACTGCTGAAATGCGAAACAGCAGGGTATCTGACCTCCGCGGCGGCGGGAAACGGTCTGTACTGGGCAGAAGAGCCCGAGGAGTGCGGCAGATGGCAGTTCCGCGACGGCAAATTCCTGTACAACCCGAACGCAAAGAGTACGAGCGGCGGGAATACGTACAAGAATTTCTATCTGGAAGTGTACAACGGGACGTATACCACCTACGGGAAAACCGGCAAATCCGACATCGCGCTGTTCGCACTCAGTTTCTACCGCATGGGGAACAGCGACCTCGGCGATCCCGTCGTCACGGATTCTTTCTATTATTTGCCGGTATTCGAGACCTCCGATACGCACGGATATCTGGCCGACACCTCCTCGGAGCCCTATCGGTATCTTCTGGCGTATATCTCGGACAAGGTCAAGGATGTCCGCGGATACGGAGAGGGCGCCCGGAACGATCTTGCCGTTTTGCTCGACGGAGGGGATATCTATCAGGGGAATACCCTTTCGAACCTGATGGACGGACAGCCCCTCGCTTCGGCCTACCAGATCATGGGATATGACGCCGTGACCGTCGGCAACCACGAATTCGACTGGGGCATCGGGAAGACGGTGGACGCGGACGGCACGATGATGGACGCGGAACTCGAGAACATCGCGATCGTCAATACGGTCCCGGTCGTGATTTCCAATCTCTATCTGAACGGCGAAAAAGTGCCCTTCGCCGAGGACTATATCATTCTGAACAAGACCGCCATCGACGCGGAGGGGAGGGAGCTGCCCGTCCGCATCGCCGTGATCGGATTTGCCGGGGAGTATTCTTCCAGCATCAAGTTTGAGCGTTTCACCGGCGCGGGATTTACGATCGAAACGGACTACGACGCGCTCAACAAACTGGCTTCCGAACTGGAGTCTTCCGGAAAGTGCGACGCGACCGTCCTCCTCACCCATGAAGAGGCCTCCGACATCGCGGCGTGCGTCGGCGGGAACAGCGCGATCGACCTTGTGCTCGGAGGGCATACCCACAGAAATCTTTCCGGCACGACGGAATGGGGCCTGCCGTATCTGGAACCCGCCAGCTACGGCGCGGCCTATGCCTATGCGGAACTCGCTTTTTCGGCGGAAAACGGAGCCGCCGTATTCGAGAAAGTCGACAAGGCCTCGACCGTGTCCGTAGAGTCCGCCCGCGCCGTGAACACGCCCGGGAACAGGGAGGATCTCGACCCGGAAGTGACGGAGGTGACGGACAGGGTCCTCGAAGCTCTGGACGCGATCCTGAACCAGAAGATCGGCTATATCACGGAATCCGCGACGCGGTATGTCTACCTGCCGGGCAGCGGGAAACGGTCCACGGCTTCCGGGAACTGGCATGCCTCCATCATCGCCCGGATCGGCGGGGCGGATATCGGCTTTGTGAACAACGGCGGCCTGAGAGCGGACGTGGTGATCGAGGAGGGGCAGGACAGAAGGGACGTCACCCTCTCAGACATCCATACCCTCTTCCCCTTCGACAACAGGATCTACTGCTACGAACTGACATACGGGGACCTGCTTGCCGCGCTGGAGTATTCCCTGACCGAAAACGGAAGGACGCTCCTCTCGCAGATCTGGGGGATCGACGTATACTACACGGATACGACAGTGAACGCGATCGTGACGAAGCAGGGGGTGGCGGTCTACGCGAACGGCGCGTGGAGAGAGGGGTGGAAGGACAAGACCGTCCTTGTTGCTCTCAGCGATTTCATCGCGACGACCGACCGGGTGTCCTACGGTATGTCGAATCCCTTCGTCGCGTGGAACGATACGCCGAGACTTCTGCACAGCGACCGGATCGACAGCGAAGGCGCCTATGCGGTCCTTGCGGAAGAAGCGGAGAAGAACGGCGGGCATCTTGCAGTCGACCCTGCTCCCCACTACATCGAGAGCGCGTATACCGGATCCGTCGACGGTCTGCTTCCTCCTCCCTTTGCCGTTTCCGACCTGACCGACGCCCAGAAGCCGACGGGAAGATCCGGCCTGACCGAGACGGGGCGGGAGCAGGAGCTGATCGTACCGCCCGCCGGGCCTCTGCCGGAGGATTATGCCGTGATGTACAGCGCGGACGGCGGCAGGACATGGACGGATGCGGTCCCCTCGGCAAAAGAAGCGGGCGAATATAGCATTCAGGTCAGGTTTGTCAGCAGGATCTACGAGGCGGTCGAACTGGGCGAGATCAAAGCCGCGATCCTTCCGAATCCCGCGGGCGGGACGTCCGGGAATCCGCCCTTCGGAAGTACCCCGCCTCTTTGGGAATATCCCTTCGGGAGTCATTTCGTTGCGCAGAATCCAAAACCCGAGGCCGAAAAAACCGCCCTTCCCTTCGAGGATGTCGGGCCGGATCTGTATGATACCGTCCGGTTCGTTTATGAGAACGGCATCATGAACGGCGTCTCCGATACCGCGTTCGACCCGGACGGGACCCTCACCCGGGGCATGATCGTCACCATCCTGTACCGTCTCGAGGGCGAACCGGCCGCCCCGTACAGCGGGACCTTCACCGACGTCCCGGAGGGCGAATGGTATGCCCCCGGCGTGGAGTGGGCGGCCCGGAACGGCGTCGTCAACGGCTACGGCGGCGGGAAGTACGGCCCGGAAGATCCCGTGACCCGCGAACAGCTTGCCGCGATCCTCTGGCGGTACGCGGAATTCAGGGGCTTACCGGTCTCCGTCGGCGAGGACACGAACTTTCTGAGCTATAACGACGTCTTCGATATCGCAGAATACGCGAAGCTCCCGATGTTCTGGGCGCTCGAAACCGGCGTCATTTCCGATCGGGACGGGGATCTGGATCCCGGGTCTCCTGCCCTCCGCCGGGAAGTCGCCGCCGCCATGACGGCCTTCTGCGGGAACGCGGCGAAGTAAAAAACGCACTTTGGAACAGGACAAAAAATCAGGCGGCTCGATCCTTCCGGGGACCGGGCCGCTTGCGCTTTACGTTTGAATTTTGCCTGTGCCTTCGATCTGTTTTTGAAACTGTTGCGGACCGGGTCTCCTCTTTTTCCGTCCCACAGCGGACAAAAATGAAAAACGCTCTTGACACCCGCCCGTCTCCGTGCTATAATTCTACCGTACTGTTTGAGTGCCGGAGGTGTGCCCGAAACGCATACCGACGGGTAAAAGGGAACCGGGTGAAAATCCCGGACGAACCGGTCACTGTGAGCGGCGAGTTCCCGCGCATGATGTCATTGCCCCGGAGATCTTCAAGTGAGAGAGGGGTGAGAAGGCGCGCGGGAATGCCCGAGCCGCAAGCCAGGAAACCTGCTCAGACGGAACGATGAGTTTTCTCCGGGGAAAAGGCCGCTCATCTGACGGGTTGTTTTTGTCATGCAAAAAAACCGGGATCGACGCGCCGTTTTCCGAAACACGGGAACGGTTTTTCTTTTGGAGAGAACGCTTTCACCCGGACAAAATGGAGGGAACTCCCCGAAAACCGGACTGCGGCGGACAAAGCTTCTGCCTGCCCCCGTTGAAAGTCCCCCGTCATTTTGATCTAACGCGAAAATGAAACCGGCCGAAACACTCCGACCTCGGAGAAAGAAAGGAACGCAACATGAAAAAGATTCTCTCCGCCGTAACGGCAATTCTGCTTGTGGCTCTCTGTGCCGTCTGCGTTTCCGCAAGCGACGCGCCCGTTGTGTACGTGACGATCGCGGACGCGGAAGGCAAGCTCGCCGTCGTTCAGGAGCCGATCACCCTATACGACACGGACAAGGACGGCCAGCTGACGATCAACGACGCTCTGATCCTCGCCCACAACGAGTTTTACGAGGGCGGCGCCGTCGAAGGCTACGCGGCCGGTCAGTCCGACTACGGTCTCTCCATGATGAAGCTCTGGGGATCCGAAAACGGCGGAAGCTACGGGTATTATGTGAACGGCGCGTCCGCCTGGTCCCTCGTCGATCCGCTGTCCGACGGCGATTATCTGGACGCCTTCGTCTATACCGATCTCGAAACGTGGAGCGACATGTACACCACGTTTGACGTGAGAGAAGCCTCCGGCACTTCGGTGGGCCTGACCCTCACCGGCGCGGGCTTCGACGAGGACTGGAACCCCATTTCCGTCCCGGTCGCCGGCGCGGAGATCACGGTGGACGGAGCCCCGACCGGCATCTTCACCGATGAAAACGGAAAAGTCTCCCTGACCCTCGAAAAGAAGGACGGACGCACCGTCATCAGCGCGGTTTCCGGCACGCAGACGATCGTTCCTCCGGTATCCGTGGTATATACCTCGACCACCGCTCCCCAGACCGGGGATCTGTCCGTCGTGATGGCCGTCGCTGCCGTGCTCTCCCTCGGCGGATTTGCGATCGCGGCGAAGAGAAAGCACTGATCCCGTACCGCGCATGATACGTCCCCCGGCCTGACTCCCTGATGGAGAAGACGGTCGGGAGGAAACAGAAAAAACACAAGCCCCTTTCTCATGCGGAGCGATTGGAAGTTCCGCAGGGAAGGGGCTTTTTCCTGTCCCGACAGATTCGCTTCGATAAAGCGGTCTCGGCAGGATCCGCAGGTGCGGTCAGTCTCCCGCGAGTTTTCCCCCGCACCGGATCCCGTCCGTGGAATCGAGCAGGACCGGGACGATCTCTCCGACGGAGGCTTTCCCGGGGACACCGCGGATCTCGACGAAGTGTTCGCTGTGCCCGGAGAGCATCCCGCCGGTCCTCTTTTCGACGAGCAGGAAGACGGGCTTGTCCCGGTGGGCTTCGACGTAGGATCCCAGCAGATCCCGCCGGATGGCCGCTCCGGCCTCCTCGAGCTTTGCCGCACGATCCCGCCGGACCCGCACGGGGACTTTGTTTTCCATTTCCGCGGCCTCCGTCCCCTCCCGCTCGGAGTAGGGGAAGATGTGCAGGTGCAGAAAACCCGCGGTTTTGCAGAACCGTTCGGTTTCCCCGAATTCCTCCTCCGTCTCCCCGGGGAACCCGACGATGATGTCCGCCGAGAACGTGACGCCGGGCAGGGCTTTCCGCATCCTCTCCATCGCCGCGAGCACCACCTCCGGGGTATACCGCCTCCGCATGGCACCGAGCACCCGCGCGCTCCCGGACTGGACCGAGAGGTGGAAATGGGGCAGGAGTTTTTCCGAATCCCGGGCGGCCGCGGCGAAGACCTCGTTCATTACCGTCGGTTCGAGGGACCCGAGTCCGATCCGCTCGATCCCCGGGACGGCGTTCACCTCCCGGATCAGATCGGCGAGGGCGTGTCCGTAGGGCTTCCGGTCCGGGAAATCCATGCCGTAGGACGCGGCTTCGATCCCCGTGAGGATCACTTCCTTCGCTCCGGCGGCGGCAAGAGCCCGGGCTTCGCTGAGGACCGTCTCCTTCGGCTTCGAGCGGACGGGACCCCGGGCCTTGCGGATGAGACAGTAGGAGCACCGGTTGCCGCACCCGTCCTCGATCTTGATGTAGGACCGCGTGCGCATCGGGACCGTCAGCGTCGTCTCCGCCCATTCCCGTCCGGTCGGCGGGGTCACGGAATTGACCGCGTCCGGCTTGATCCCCGAAAGGATCCGCCAGACCTCGTCCGCAAGGGAGGCCTTGCCGTCGTTCCCCGTGACGAAGACCACGTTCTCCATTGCGGCGGCCTCGTCCCCCGCGATCTGCGCGAAGCATCCGGTGACGGCGACAAGGGGGGCGGACTGGGCGGCGCGGCGGATCATCTGCCGGGATTTGCGGTCGCTTTCGGCGGTGACGGTGCAGGTGTTGACAACGGCGAGATCGGCGGGGTCCCCGAAGGGCACGATCTTCGCGCCTCTTTTCTTCATCTCCGCGGCGAAGGCGTCCGATTCGTACTGATTCACGCGGCATCCGAGGGTCAGGACCGAGACGGCGGGGGCGTTCTTTTCCATTGGATCTAATCTTCCTCTCAGGACGGGTTTCTCGGGAGTATTGTACCATTCCTTTTGGGCAAAGTAAACAAGTTTCGGGAAAAAAACGGGGGAAAACGAAAAAATCCCCCGGATGGGGTTGAAAACGGGAGGCGGATGGGGTATAATGACACGAGACCGAACCCAAAACATCGGCAGCGAAAGGACAGAGGTTATGATCGACTACAACACGTTCCACGTCGTGGACCATCCGCTGATCAAGCACAAGCTCTCCATCATGCGCGCGAAGGAGACCGGATCGAAGGATTTCCGCCAGATGCTTTCGGAGATCGCCATGCTCATGTGCTACGAGCTGACCCGCGATCTTCCCGTGGAGGACGTGGAGATCGAAACTCCCGTCGCCAAAATGACCGCCCAGCGGATCGACGGCAAGAAGCTGGCCATCGTTCCCATCCTGCGCGCGGGGCTCGGCATGGTGGACGGGATTCTGAACCTCGTCCCCGTCGCGAAGGTCGGACACATCGGCCTCTACCGCGATCCCGAAACCCACAACCCCGTCGAATACTACTGCAAGCTCCCGAGCGATATCGAAGAGCGCTACGTCGTCCTCTGCGATCCCATGCTCGCGACCGGCGGTTCCGCATCCGACGCGGTCACCATGATGAAGAAGCGGGGCGTGAAGCAGATCAAGCTCCTCTGTCTGGTGGCGGCTCCCGAGGGCGTGGAACGGCTTCAGGCGGATCATCCGGGGCTCGAGATCTTCGCCGCCGCTCTGGACGAAAAGCTGAACGAACACGCGTACATCGTCCCGGGCCTCGGCGACGCGGGCGACCGTCTGTTCGGAACCAAATAACACGGGTCCCCGGATCCGAAAAGCTGCCGTATAACTCCGACGGAGCGGTGCGGCGGCCGTTTTTTGCGCGGAGGAACGATGAAAACATTCACCGTCAACGAGAACGACGCGGGACAGAGGCTCGACAAATTCCTCTCGAAATGCACGGAGGGGATGCCGAAGTCCCTGCTGTACAAATACATCCGCAAGAAGCGGGTCAAAGTCAACGGCGGACGCGCCCACGAAGGGGATCTCCTCTCCCCCGGCGACACGGTCGAACTCTGGATCCCGGACGAATTCTTCCGGGACGGGCGGGGCAGCGCGGATTACGGGAAGTTCAAAGCCCTGCCGGACATCGTCTACGAGGACGAAAACATCCTGCTCTGCGACAAGCGCCCCGGCGTTCTCGTCCATCTCGGCGACGAAGGGGACCGGAACCGTGCGGACGCGGCGGAACGGGAGACCCTGATCTACGCCCTCACCGCCTACCTCGTGCAGAAGGGGGAATACGTCCCGGAGAACGAGGCGTCCTTCGCTCCCGCCCTCTGCAACCGGATCGACCGCAACACCGGCGGCATCGTGATCCTCGCGAAAAACGCCTCCGCCCTGCGCCAGATGAACGAAGCCATCCGCGAAAACCGGGTGGACAAACGCTATCTCTGCGCGGTCCACGGCAGGCTGACCGGGGAGAGGACCGAGTCCGCGTGGCACCGGAAGGACTATTCCTCGAACACCGTTTCGATCACCGCCGAAAAAGTCCCGGGAGCGAAGGAGATCGTCACGGCCTACCGCGCGCTGGCCTACGAGAAGGAGCGGGATCTGACGCTGCTCGAAGTCTCCCTCGTCACCGGCCGGACCCATCAGATCCGCGCGCATCTCGCCTTCCTCGGCCATCCGCTGCTCGGGGAAGGGAAGTACGCGAAGAACGCCGCCGACCGGAAACTCGGTTACAGCTCCCAGGCGCTCTACTCCGCCGCGGTCTCCTTCCGTTTCCCGGAGGCAGTCCCAGGCGCGGATCTGACCGGCCTCAACGGGCGTGTCTTCCGGGTGAAGAGCGGGAACGTCCCCTTTCTCTCCCTGTTCCCGGACTTTTCCCCGGAGGAATGGTTCGGGTCAGATGTGAACGGAGAGAAAAAATGAGCGATCCTGAGTAAAACTTTACAAAGTGCTCTTGTTTTAACGGGGAGAATAGAGTATAATTGAACCAATGCCGCAGAACGGTGTGTTTTTTCCGCGGCCGCCCGGTCTCCGGCGCGCGAACTACGATCGAAGAGGTGAATCCTTTTGGCCTATACCTTCAACGGCGGTATACACGTCGAAGAATATAAAAATACGAGAAAATGCCGGATCGAAACCCTGCCGCCCCCGAAAAAGGTGACGATCCCCCTGTCCCAGCACATCGGCGCCCCCGCGACGGCTCTCGTCAATCCGGGCGACACCGTGACCCTCGGGCAGAAGATCGGCGACGTGGCGGAGGGGATGCTTGGCTGTCCCGTGCACGCCAGCGTCTCTGGCACGGTGAAGGAAATCGTGAAGAAAACGATCCCCACCGGAGCCGTCGTCGATCACATCGTCATCGAAAACGACATGCAGGACACCCTCTGCCCGGACATTCACCCGACGGAAAAGCGGCTGACCGACGTGGAGTCCGCGGAGATCGTCTCGGTGATCCGGGAGGCGGGCATCGTCGGCATGGGCGGCGCGGCGTTCCCGACTTACGCGAAAATCAATTCCGCCCTCGGCAAGGTGGACCGGATCATCATCAACTGCGCGGAATGCGAGCCCTTCATCACGGCCAACCACCGCCTCCTCCTCGAGCATCCCGCCTCCGTCATCAACGGGGTGAAGATCCTGTTGAAAGCCCTCGGCGTCCGCACGGCCTATATCGCCGTCGAGGACAACAAGATGGACGCCGTCGAAAAGCTGGAAGAACTGCTGGCGGACAGCAAGATGATCAGCGTCCGGGTGATGAAGACCAAATACCCCCAGGGGGACGAACGCCAGCTGATCTTCGCCCTCACCGGACAGGAGATCCCGGCCGGAAAGCTCCCCGCCGACGTGGGATGCGTGATCTTCAACGCCGAGACCTGCGCCGCCATCTACAAAGCCTTCTCGACGGGGATGCCCTCCGTCACCCGCGTGGTCACGGTGGACGGCGACTGCATCCGCAGGCCGAAGAATCTCCTGGTCCCCGTCGGAACGGAAGCCGGGGAGCTGATCGCGTTCTGCGGCGGCCTCGCCAGACCCCCGAAAAAGCTCATCAGCGGCGGTCCCATGATGGGCGCGGCCCAGTGGGATCCCGACATGCCGGTCACCAAATCCACGAGCGCGGTACTGGTCTTCTCCGAGCGGTTCGGAAAGAAGAGAGTTCCCGCCCCCGTCTGCATCCACTGCGGACGCTGCGTCAACCACTGTCCGATGCACCTGATGCCGATGTACATCGCCCAGTTCTCCCAGGCCGGGGATCTGAAACGGGCGGAGGAATACGGCGCGATGAGCTGCGTGGAATGCGGATCCTGCTCCTACAACTGCCCGGGCGGCGTGGAGATCGTGCAGCATATCCGGGTGGCAAAGGCCTCCATCAAGGCGGAGAAAGCCCGCGCCGCGACCCAGAATGCGCAGAAATGACGACGTTATGAGGATGGAACGAATCAATGGATAATCAGGAAAAGACACAGCTTCCGGAGGAGATGGACAAGCGGGAGAAACGGCGCAGGACCTATTCGATGCCCGAATTTCTGACCGTCTCTCCCTCGCCGCACATCAAGAGCCCGGACACGACGGCCACCGTGATGTTCGACGTGCTGATCGCGCTTACCCCGGCTTTGATCTGGGGCGTCTGGAGCTTCGGCCTCCGCGCTCTGATTCTGGTGCTGATCTCGGTCGGCGCGTCGATCGGATTCGAGGCCGCGGTCCAGTTTCTCCTGAAGCGGCCGATCACCGTGACGGATCTCTCCGCCGCCGTGACGGGCATGCTCCTCGGCATGAACCTTCCGGCGACCGCTCCCCTGTGGATGCCCGCGGTCGGAGCGTTCTTCGCCATCGTCGTCGTCAAGCAGCTCTTCGGCGGGATCGGCAAGAACTTCGTCAACCCCGCTCTGGCCGCCCGCGTCTTCCTCTTCTCGTGGGCGTCCGACATGAGCGCGTTCCCCGTCACCGGACAGCGGATCTCCTCCCTCGCCGTCACCCTGAGCGAGGCGGACGCCGTGACTGGCGCGACCCCCCTTGCCTCCCTGAAGGCCGGACAGCTCCCCGCGTCCAATCTGTTCAGCATGATCGTCGGCAATATGTCCGGCTGCATCGGCGAGATCTCCGCGATCCTGCTTCTGGCGGGCGGCGTGTATCTTCTGGTCCGCCGCGTGATCTCGTGGCAGATCCCCGCCGCCTATATCGGGACCGCCGCCGTGATCTCCCTTCTGTTCCCCCGGGTGGAAGGCGCGACCCTCGAATCCGTGCTCTACGAGCTTTTCGCGGGCGGCCTGCTCCTCGGCGCTTTCTTCATGGCGACCGACTATTCCACCTCGCCCGTCACCCCCGGAGGACGTCTGCTCTACGGAGCGGGATGCGGCGCGCTCACCATGCTCATCCGCTATTTCGGAAGCTATCCCGAAGGCGTGTCCTTCTCGATTTTGATCATGAACCTGCTCGTCTGGTATATCGACAAGGTCACCATGCCGCGTCGCTTTGGAGGAAAAACGAATGCCAAATCCTGAAAACGAATCCCGGCGCGCCGATACGGGCAGCGGAGTCTCCGGTGACCTCGCCCGCAATTTCGCGCTTCCCGACGACGGGGGAGCCGATAAAAAGGCGGACGCCAAACCCGCAGAAAAGGACTTCTTTGCCTTCGATTTCCCCGACGAGGCCGTCCCGCAGGCGCAAGACAAGGCGATAGAAGCGGACGCGTCCGAACCGGAAGAACCCGCGGCCGAAGCGGAGGCCACCGGCTCCGCGGACGGCGAAGACGATCTGCTCTCCATGCTCGCAAAGACCGCCCCCGTGAGCGAAACAAAATCGAAAAAAGCGTCCCCGGAGAAGAAGGACAGCCTCCTCGAACAGCTTTCCGAATTCTCCGATCCCGAGGACGAGAGCCCCGCGGTCCCCCTCGTATTCGACCCGGAGGAACCGGAAGAAGAGGAGAAACCCGCGGCGGGCTTTTTCGGCCTGAAATTCCCCTTCGGCGGCAGAAAGAAAAAGGAACCCGAAACCGAACTCCCCCCGGAACAGGACGACGAAATCCCGGCGGTCGTGGCGAAGTGGACCCAGCTGCCCCCGGAGCCCGAAAAGCCGGAGCAGCCCGCAGAAACGGAGCCGGTCAGGCCCGAGCCGATCGTACCGCTGGAACCGGAACCCGAAGCCTTCGATCCCGAGAAGACCCTCGAAGCCATTGAAAGGGAAGTGTTCTCCGACGAGATCCCGGCTGAGGACACCGGATCCGAAGAACCCGCGGAGGAGCAGTCCGCGGAAGAGGCCGCCGAAGTCTCCGCCGCCATCCTGACCCCGAACCGGAAGAAGAAAAAGAACAGGCGCCGCGGCGGACAGGACAGCCCTCAGACCCCCGCGGATCTTATGGAACCGACACCGGAAACCGCCCCCGAAACGGAGGAGCCGGTAGGGGAGATCCCCGCGGAGATCGTCCTTCCGAGTTTCGAAGAGACGGAACCCGCGGCTGAGAAAACTCCGGAAGAGCCGAAGTCCGGATCCCAAAAGGCGGGCATCGCCGCGATCCTTGCGGGCATCGGGAAGAACACCCGCGGAGAGGGCGAGGCCGAGCGTACCCTGCGGGAATCCGCCGTTGTGAAACCGGCGGGACGGAGGCAGGTCGACGAAAGCTCCGGCCGCTATCTTGTCCGCACCGCCGCGATCCTCACCGCGATCTGCACGGGCGTCGCGCTCCTGCTCTCCGTCATCAGCCACGCGACGGACAACGTGATCGCGGACAATCTGAAAAAAGAAAAGGCCGACGCCGTTCTCGCGGTTTTCCCGGACGGCGACCGGATCGAAGAATACACCACCGACGGCGGCGACACCGTCTATCTCGTCCTGCGCGACGGAACGGTGGCCGGGTACTGCGTCAACTCCGTCGGGTCCGGCTATATCGGCGACATCGAAATGATGGTCGGCTTCAACACGGAGAATCAGGTCGAGGGCATCCGCATCATCGACATGCAGGAGACCCCCGGCACCGGCACGAAAGTCCAGAGCAGCAGCTTCCTCTCCCGGTTCCGCGGGATCAGGGGATACGCGGAGATCGGCGACAACGTGGACGCTCTGAGCGGCGCGACCTTCTCGTCGAAAGGCGTCGCGGACGGCGTCAACCGGGCGATGGCCGTGGAATTCGACCTGACCGAAGCCGCCCATGCCGTCGGAGCGGGAATGCCCGGAGAGGAAAAAGTCCCCGAGCAGGAGAACGCGGACAACGGCGACCGCTCCCTCGATATCGACGAAGCCGGCGAGACGGACGAGACCCTTCCGCCGGAGCCCCAGCCCGAGCCGGAACCCGAGCCCGAACCGCCTGTGTCCGATCCGGAGCCCGAACCGGAACCGGAGCCCGAACCGGAACCGGAGCCGGAACCCGAGCCTGAGCCTGAACCGGAGCCTGAGCCTGAACCGGAACCCGAGCCCGAGCCGGAACCTGAACCGGAACCTGAACCGATCGAGACGGAAGCTCCGAAGCCCGAGCCGCCCAAGACGGAACCTCCGAAGACGGAGCCGAAACAGCCCGAGCCTCAGCCTGAGCCCGAACCGGAACCCGAACCCGAGCCGGAACCCCAGCCCGTCGTGACGCCTCCCGCTCCCGTCCAGCCCGAACCGGAACCGGAGCCTCAGCCGACGTGGACGCCCGAGCCGGAGCCTCAGCCGACGTGGACTCCCGAACCGGAACCCCAGCCGACGTGGACGCCCGAACCCGAGCCTCAGCCGACATGGACCCCCGAACCGGAGCCCCAGCCGACGTGGACACCCGAGCCGGAACCCACATGGACGCCCCAGCCCGAGCCCGAACCGGCCGTGACCGAACCGGAGCCTCAGCCTGAGCCCGAACCCGAACCGGAGCCGGAACCTCAGCCCGAACCGGAACCCGAGCCCGAACCCGAGCCGGAGCCGGAGCCGGAGCCCGAACCGGAGCCTGAACCCGAACCGGAACCCGAGCCCGAACCGGAAGACGACACACCTCCCAGCACACCGGGCGGCGGAGGATTCGGATTCATCATCCCGTAACAGGAGGCAGCCGACTTTGAAAAAAACGATTCCTCAGATTTTCAAGGAGGGGATCCTCACGAACAACCCCACGTTCGTGCAGCTTCTCGGCATGTGCCCGACGCTGGCCACCACCACCTCGGTGACCAACGCCCTCGGCATGGGAGTCGCGGTCATCGCGGTCCTCTCCTTCTCGAATCTGTTCATTTCGCTCCTGCGGAAGATCATCCCGAAGCAGGTGCGCATCGCGTCCTATATCGTCATCATTTCCGGCTTCGTCACCGCGGTGGAGCTGCTCATCAAGGCCTATTTCCCCGCGATCAACAAAGCCCTCGGCCTGTTCATCCCGCTGATCGTCGTCAACTGCATCATCCTCGCCCGGGCGGAAGCCTTCGCCTCGAAAAATCCCCCCCTCGCCTCCTTCTGCGACGGGATCGCGACGGGCATCGGCTTCACCCTCGCTCTCGTGGCCATCGCCTTCGTGCGGGAACTGCTGGGGAGCGGCGGACTGTTCGCGGGCGCGGACGGCACGGGCGGAGTGAGGATCCTCGGAGACTGGTACAGCCCCGCCTCCATCTTCCTCATGCCCTCCGGCGCGTTTCTGACCCTCGGCTTCCTGATCGCGGCGGTCCAGAAGATCCGTACCTCCTCCGAGGAGAGAGAACGCCGCAGGAAGCTCGAGCTCGACGCCATCGACGGCGGGTATCACGAAGTCCTGATGCGCGACCCCGATACCGGAAAGATCGTGCGCAGACCTCACGCGGAACCCGTTCCCGCAGCCCCCGCGCCCGCGGAAGCGGAGACGGAAAAGACCGAAGAAGAAGCAAAGGGAGGCGAATGATATGGGCAATATCCTCATGATCATGTTCGCGGCCATTCTGACCCAGAACTTCATCTTCTCCCGCTTCTACGGGTGCTGTCCCTTCCTCGGCGTGTCCGACAGACCCTCCACCGCCCTCGGCATGGGCATGGCCGTCACCTTCGTCATGACCCTGGCCTCCGCGGCGACCTGGGCCGTCTACCGGTTCCTGCTGGCGCCCTTCGGACTGGAATACCTCAAGACCATCGCCTTCATCCTGGTGATCGCGACCCTCGTCCAGTTCATCGAGATGTTCCTGCGCCGGTACGTCCCCGTGCTGTATTCCGCCCTCGGCATCTACCTCCCGCTCATCACCACCAACTGCGCTGTCCTCGGCGCGGCCCTCGTCAACATCGAGGAGGGGTATTCCTTCGTCGAAAGCGTGGTCTTCGGCTTCTCCGCCGCGATCGGCTTCACGATGGCGATCTGCGTCTTCGCCGGCGTGCGGGAGAGACTCAATTTCGCGGATCCTCCGAAGGCGTTCCGCGGATTCCCGCTGCTCCTCATTTCGGCGGGCCTTGCCGCAATGGCGTTTTCCGGGTTCTCCGGCATGAAATTCTGATCCGGTCCCCGCCGCGCGCACTCCCCGACCGGCCGGGGGACGAAGGAAACTTCACTTCATTCATGGAAGGATGGGGAATCATCACATGAGCATTATCATTCCGGTTCTGATCTTCATTGGCCTCGGCCTTCTGATGGGCGCGCTGCTTGCCGTCGCCTCGCGGATCTTCGCCGTGGAGAAGAACGAGAAAGCGGAGCGCGTCCTCGAATGCCTCCCCGGCGCGAACTGCGGAGGCTGCGGCTATTCCGGCTGTTCCGCCCTTGCCGAGGCGATCTCGAAGGGCGAGGCGAAGGTCAACGCCTGCACCGTCGGAGGCGCGGAAGTCGCTGCGAAGGTCGGAGCCGTCATGGGCGTCGATCCCGCTCCCACCGTTCGGATGCGCGCGCAGGTCATGTGCTCCGGCACCTCCGAATACGCGCGGAAGAAATATATCTACGAGGGCGTTCCCGACTGCGTGGCCGCGGCAAGGATCGGCGGCGGGGACAAGATGTGCAAGAACGGCTGCATCGGGCTCGGCACCTGCGTCGCGGCCTGTCCCTTCGACGCGATCTCCGTGGTGGAGGGCGTCGCCGCCGTGGATTACCAGAAATGCCGCGGATGCGGCGTCTGCGTCACAGCCTGCCCGAAGAACATCATCCGGCTGATCCCCTTCGACGCGAAGCACTGGGTCGGGTGCATGTCCGTGGACGACGGCAAGAACACCCGCAAGGTCTGCGACGTCGGATGCATCTCGTGCAGGCTCTGCCAGAAGAACTGCCCCAACGGAGCCATCACCGTCGACAGCTTCGTGGCCCGGATCGACTACGACAAATGCACCGGCTGCAACACCTGCGTGGACAAATGCCCCCGGCACATCATCTGGTCCGGCGAGACTCAGGGGCAGTACGGCCTCGTCATCCGCCGCGATAACGCCGACAAGACGAAAAAATCAAGCTGAACTTCATTTCGCCGCGATTCTCCCTCCCCGGAGAGCCGCGGTGATTTTTTGATCTCCCCGGAATCCTGCACAAAGTTTTCCGTGGAATCTTGTGAGAAACAACGAAAATCCGGTTTTGATTCTTTATTTGCATGGATGCACTTGAAAATATTCTGCGTTTCGTTTATGATACTGTTCGGAGAGTTCCGCTCTCACGAAACAGAAATACATATATCGGAGGATTACTCACATGAGCGCTCTTGACACCATCCGCATCGGCATTATCGGCTGCGGCGGCATCGCTAACGGCAAGCACATGCCTTCTCTGAAGAAGGTCCCCGGCGTTGAAATGGTCGCGTTCTGCGATATCATCATCGAACGCGCGGAAAAGGCCGCGAAGCAGTACGGCGCCCCCGGCTCGAAGGTCTATGAGGACTACAAGGAACTCCTCGAGGACAAGACCATCGACGTGGTCCATGTCTGCACCCCGAACCGCGCCCACAGCTTCATCACCGTCGACGCCCTCGAGGCCGGCAAGCACGTCATGTGCGAAAAGCCGATGGCGATCAACTCCGTCGAAGCCAAGAAGATGCTCGACGCCGCCGAGAAGACCGGCAAGCTCCTCACGATCGGCTATCAGAACCGCCAGACCTCCGAAGCCCTCTTCCTGAAGGAAGAAGCGGACCGCGGCACCTTCGGCGACATCTACTTCGCCAGAGCCTTCGCCGTCCGCCGCCGCGCGGTTCCCACCTGGGGCGTGTTCCTCAACGAGTATGAACAGGGCGGCGGTCCCCTCATCGACATCGGAACCCACGCGCTCGACCTCACCCTCTGGATGATGAACAACTACAAGCCCAAATACTGCGTCGGCACCACCTATCACGCCCTCAACAACGACACCGAGCAGGGCAACGCCTGGGGCGACTGGGATCCCGCGAAGTTCACCGTCGAGGATTCCGCGTTCGGCTTCGTCGTCATGGAGAACGGCGCGACCGTGTCCCTTGACGCCGCGTGGGCGCTCAACACCCTCGAAGTCCGCGAAGCCTGCACGATGCTCTGCGGCACCAAGGCCGGCGGCGACATGCTGGACGGCGTCCGCATCAACGGCATCCGCCAGAACAGACAGTATGTCTTCCGTCCCAGCTTCTCTGCCGGCGGAGCAGCGTTCTACGAAGGCGCGTCCGACAACGATCCCTCCGCGAAGGACATGGCCCAGTGGATCGCCACCGTCCGCGGAAAGAAAGCCGCTCCCACCGTTCTGCCCGAGCAGGCTTACACCGTCACCCGGATCCTCGAGGGCATCTACACCTCCGCGAAGACCGGCGATATTTACAGATTCTGATCCGTTCAGATACCGACTGACTGAAGGGGGAGGAGCTCTCCGAGGCGAGGGTCCCTCCCCTCCGAACTGTTGAAAGGAGAATTGAGTATGAAAATCTGCGTATGCGAAAACCTGAATGCGAAGAAGCCCCTCGAACAGTCCCTGAAAGAGCTGAAAGCCGCCGGGATCGAAGCCGTTGAGATCGGCTGCGGCGGATATCCGGGCAACGACCACGCCAACGCCGAGATCCTTCTGAACGACGACAAGGCCTTCGCCGAATGGCTCGATACCTTCAAGCGCTGCGATATGGAGCTCGCGGCCCTTTCCGTGCACGGCAACTGCGTTCATCCCGACAAGGAAGTCGCCGCCTCCTTCGAAAAGGATTTCAGAAACGCCGTCCTCCTCGCCGAAAAAGCGGGCCTCGACACCATCATCACCTTCTCGGGCTGCCCGGGCGACCATCCCGGCGCGAAATACCCGAACTGGGTCACCTGCCCCTGGCCGGACGATTTCCTGAAGATCCTCGACTATCAGTGGAACGAGGTCCTGATCCCCTACTGGAAGGAAGCCGCCGCCTTTGCCGAAGCCCATCACGTCACGAAGATCGCCCTCGAAATGCACCCGGGCTTCTGCGTCTACAACACCGAGACCCTCCTGAAGCTCCGCGACGCGGTCGGCCCCGTCATCGGCGCGAACTTTGACCCCTCCCACCTCGTATGGCAGGGAATGGAGCCCGCCGCGGCCATCCGTATGCTCAAAGGGGCGATCTACCACGTCCACGCGAAGGACACGAAGGTCGACGCCATCAACACCGCCCGCATCGGCGTTCTCGACACCAAGCACTACGGCGACGAGATCAATCGCGCGTGGGTCTTCCGGGCTCTCGGCTACGGTCACGACGCCGCCTGGTGGAAGGATCTCGTCTCCAACCTCCGTCTGGTCGGATACGACGGCGTTCTCTCCATCGAGCACGAGGACAGCCTCATGACGACGGACGAAGGCCTCTCCAAAGCCGTCGCCATCCTCAAGGAAGCCATCATGAAGGAACCGAAGCCCTCCACCATGAGCTGGGCCTGACGAAATCTGTCATTTTTCCCCCCTTCTGTATAATTTGTAACAAATTCAAAACGAATTCCTTTGTAAAAGCCCTTGAATTATTCCCTGGGCTGTGGTATAATCCAACTGTTAGCCATAAAAGGGACGTATAAGCGTCCCTCCGAAAACAAACGAGCGTCCATGCGCGCTCAAGGAGGAAACATGAAGAAAGTCTTAACCCTCGTTCTCTCCTCCGTGCTGCTTCTCGCTCTCGCTGTCAATGTTTGGGCCGGACCCGAAAATATGGACTGCGAGACCCCGTGGAAGTGCATTGAGGACCTTGCTCCGGATGCTATGGCCGATGTGTTCGGCGACAGCTATCCGTACTCCGTCGACTACGACTGGCCGGAGTGCAAGAGCGACCCCGTCATCAAGGGCACCGTCATCGTCGGCGTTGCCGCGGACGGCACCACCCACTGCTGGTCCAACGGCACGGACAACGCGTCCTGCGCGTTCGACGGCGACACCGTCACCTTCTACGACCCCTATGAAGCGTCCACCAAGTCCTGGTGCGGCCTTCTCCTCGACCAGCCCTACGAGCTGACCGAAGTCCGTATCTGCAACCGTTCCGGTCAGGAATCCCGTATCATCGGCGCGGCCATTCAGGGCTCCAACGACAACGGCGAGACCTGGCACAACGTGGTATACTTCGACAAGGAGATCTACGGCACTACCGCTCTTCTGACGAACGACTACCACATCGTCACCCCCGAGCCCAATCAGGAGTACATCGACATCTATAAGGAAGTCATGGACGAAAAGGATGCTGACTTCAGCCATTACTGGGTCGGCCACGGCTCTTACAACATGTACCGCTACGTGAACCTCGTCGGTACCCACGGCGACTGTGCCGACATCGAGCTCTACGGCCATCCCGCCGACGCTTACATCGGTGAGGAAAAGGTGATCGAAGAGGCGAAGAAGAGCACCGGTGAAGAGTATTACGGCACCATCGACTACGTCGGCACCGCGAACTATACCGCAGACGGCTCCGTTTCCGGTAAAGTCATCGGCGGCGGCGGCGCGTGGTCCGATACCGCTTCCTACGAATGCGCGTGGGACGGCGACGGCTCCACCTACTATGACCCCGCTTCCGCAGGTCAGGATTGCTGGACCGGTATCCTTGCCGATCAGGCGACCGTTCTGACCGAAGTCCGCGTGATGCCCCGTGTGGACTGGAACGACAGAACTGCGGGCGCCGGCATCCAGGGCTCCAACGACGGTATCAACTGGACCACCCTCGCCTACTACGACAAGGCCGACTGCCTTGCTGCCGACGCGGGACAGGAATACATCGTGAAGCCCGTCGAAGGCGCGGCTGCTTACTGGATGTTCCGTTACATCTCCCTCGGCTACGAAGCCGGTACTGCTGCTGACGGCACCGAATATGCCGCCGGTACCAGCCACGGCGACGTCGGCGACATCCTTCTGTTCGGTACCGCGGGCGAAGCGGAACTGAAATACGAAGTTCCCGCCGCTCCGGCTGCTCCCGCCGTTTCCAGCACCGGCACCGGTTATGACGAAGCTGCTGCCGCGGCTGCCGCCATCGGTTCCAAGCCCATCATGAAGTATGAATTCGTCGACGGCGCCACCACCTACTTCGGCGACGAGAATCCCGGCAACCTCTGGGACGACGACGTAACCACCAAGTTCTGCACCAACGCTTTCCCGGCATGGTCCGTTGCTTCCGTTGACGGCAAGTACAAGATCAACGGCATCATCATGGCCACCGCGAACGACAACTCCTCCTACAACGGCCGTTCCCCGAACAAGTGGACCCTCTACGGTTCTCTTGACAACGCCGGCTGGGATCCCATCGCTTCCGGCGACGAGACCTTCTTCGAGGAGACCGACTTCACCTACTACGTGACCTCCATCCCGGAGACCGCCGAGTACTCCTACTTCAAGTTCGAGTGCGAAGAGACCGTTTCCGGCACCATGCAGGTTTCCGAGATCGTCCTCTGCTCCGCTGACGCTCCCGCGGCCGAAGCTCCCGCTCCGGAACCGGAACCCGAACCCGCTCCCGAACCGGAACCCGCTCCCGAACCGGAACCGGAACCCGCTCCGACCGAAGAGCCCACCACCGCTGAAGAGCCCAAGACCGAAGAACCCGCTCCGACCACGACTACCACTCCTTCCACCACCGAAGAGAAGAAGTCCGGCTGCGGTTCCTTCATCGGCGGCGGCCTGATCGTCCTTGTGACGGTTCTCGGCTCTGCCTGGATCTCCAAGAGAAAATAATCCCTGAACGGACATGGATCGGGGGAGGCCTTCACCGGCTTTCCCCGACTCTTTTTGACTTATGTACCCGAACGAACTCTTTTTCGGCCTAACCCTCTACGAGGTCTTCATCGTCCTCGGTATTTTCGCGGCCATGCTCCTCTACCGGCGGTATTCGACCCGGGCGGGACTGAGCGCGAAGCTCCACAATCTCGTGATCCTCTCAGCCGTTTGCGCGGTCGTGGGGGGATATCTCTCCGGCGTGCTGTTTCAGGCGGTCTACAACTGGCTGGACGGAGGGACCTTTTCCCTCGACGGAACGGGGGGATCGACCTTTCTCGGCGGATTCCTGGGAGGGCTCGCTCTGCTCTGCGCCGTCTATTTCGGCGTCGGAGGGATCCTCTTTCCGAAGACCGGGGAGCGGGAACACATCGTGAAATTCCCAGCCGTGATGGACGGGCTGACGGTCAGCGTCGCCCTCGGACACGGATTCGGCCGGATCGGGTGCCTCATGGCGGGCTGCTGTCACGGACTCCCCTCCGCCCACGGGATCTATTTTCAGAACCTCGGATGCCGCGCGATCCCGACCCAGCTGTACGAGGCCCTCTTCCTCTTCGCCCTGTCTGCCGCCCTGTGGTTCCTCGTGAAGCGGTTTCCCTCCGCGGGACTGGGGATATATTTTGTCTCCTACGGTGCCTGGCGGTTCTTCATCGAGTTTTTCCGCGGGGACGAGAGGGGAAAGACCGTCGTGCCGTTCTTCACCCCGTCCCAGCTGATCTCGGTCCTTCTGATCCTCTCGGGGATCGTTCTTCTGATCGCGCGGGAGGCGAAACGGAGGCGGAAGCATGAAGAGTGACCGACTTCTCCGGCTCTCCGTAATTCTCGCCGTTTTGATCCTCGTCGGTTTCGAGATCGCCGGGAGGGTCGTCAAAACGGAGGATCCCCTCTTTCCCATCGTCCAGACAGCCGTCACCCGGGCAGTAGGGGCGTTTGTGTACGTCCTCCTGATCCGGCGGATGGGATATCCCGTCCTCGGCTTCGGCAAATTTGCGGGGGAAGGGAAGACTCCGCTCCCGGCAACCGAAAAGACCGTCCTCGCGCTCTCCGTCCTCGTGGCCCTGAACAATTTCCCGTGGATCGGGATCCTCTCGGGGAAGGCGGAGATCCAGGCCCCGCCTGCGGTGATCGCGTTTTTCGCCGTGGAATGCGCCGCTGTGGGATGCTTTGAAGAACTGGCGTTCCGGGGATTTCTGCTCCCCTACTGCTTCGGGCGCGTGAAGGAGAAACGAAGACCGGCGTTCCTTGCGGCGTTTCTCTCCTCCGCGGTATTCGCCCTCGTCCACCTCGTGAACCTCTTCGCGGGAGCTTCCCCGGCAGCCGTGTTCATGCAGATCGGCTATTCCTTCCTCATCGGCGGGATGTGCGCCTGCGTCCTCTTCGCCTCGGGCTCCGTCTGGATTTGCGCCGCCCTCCACGCCGTGTACAATTTCTGCGGGACGATCCTCTCCCGGTTCGGCGCAGGGACCCGATGGGACGCTGTGACCGTCGCCGTGACAGCAGCGCTCGGAGGAGTCGCCGCGGCTGTCGGGATCCGCTATCTGCTGACGACAAAGGAGACGCTTTGAAGAACAATCTGCCGTCCGATCCCCGAAAAGGAGAACCGGACGGCGTTTTTTCATTCCCGGAACTGGACCAGGACGTCGCAGACCTCGCCCTCCGGGAGCAAAGGCAGTCTTCCGCCCTCCGCCTCCTTCTGCATGACGAGGGCGAAAAGCCTCTGATAGATCCAGTAGACCGGCATTTTCGCGATCTCCGCGAGCCGGGTGGGGAAGAGCTTCGCGTACCCTTCCGCCAGCGCGAGAGCGGCTTCGGAGAGATCTTCCTTCACCGGTCCGAGATGCGTTTCGCAGAGCGCGTCGAAGGCCCGCTTGTCTTCGAGGGTAAAGACCGGGACCCGGACGGTGAAGCGATCTCCTTCTTTCCGGACATAACCCTCCCGCACGCAGGCCGCGACCGCCTCCCTGTCCTCCGATCCGCCGCGGAACAGGATGTCCTCGCAGGCGTCGATCCATGTGTGCCATCCGGGACCGGCCGCCCGGATCCCACCGACCCCGCCGTAGGCCGTATGGCTGAACCGTCCCCGCTCCCCGGCGTCGTTGCGGCATTTGTTCGAGGAAACGCGGACCGGGCGGACCTTTCCGGTCTGAGCGTTCCCGAGATACCCCCAGTTCTGCCCGTCGTAGTTGAGCGGCGGATCCGGCAAGGGCAGAGGATTCCAGAGAGCGCGCGCCGTCTCGGAGGCCATGAACCGGAAGAGCCAGCCGAGGTTTTCCTCCGACCGGTCCCCGCGGTAAAACGGGATTTTCCCGGCATTCGAGGCGATCCGGGCCAGCGCGTCCGCGATCTTTTCCCATCTCGGCCCGATTGCGCGCTCCGCGTGGGTGCGGAACCATTCGGCGTCCCGGTCGGTCAGGATCAGAAAATCCGTCAGATATTTCCCCCGCGGGGTGACGGTCAGGGCGTTCCGTCTCACAAGATCCGCCGTCCGGTCTTCGATGTAGTAGGCCGGGACCCCGGTGATTTTCGCAAGCTCCTCGACCGAACGCGCCTCTTCGTAACAGTGGTAGAAGATGTTCTTCGCCAGCGCGTCCCGGACAAAGACCACCGGAGCGAACCGCGAATCCCCGTCCCAGAGACCGAAGAAATCGATTTGCAGATCCACGGGTTTGAGCGCAGTTTCTTCCATTGTGTCAAGCTCCTTTCTCAGCTTTCTCCTCGCCTCGCTCAGCCGCCACGCGACAGTCCCCTCCGGGATGCCGAGGCGGGAGGAGATTTCTTTTGTCGAAAGGCCGTCGTAGTAGCGGAGGATCAGGAGGTTCCGGTAGTTCTCCGCGAGCATGGCGATCTTTGCGCGGAGGCGGGATTCGAGCTCTTCCCGTTCCGCGTTTTCGCCGGGATCCCATTCGTCGGCGATCTCCTCCGGCATGTCGCAGGAAAACATCGCGCGCTGTCTTCCCATCTTCCGCCGGAAGGACCTCGTCACGTTCGCCGCAAGTCCCCAGAGCCACGGCTCGAAACGGCTTTCGTCCCGCAGATTCGGGATGGCGCGCACGGCGGCGAGCAGGATCTGTTGCGAGAGTTCTTCCGCCTCGTCGGTCGTATAGGTCCGCCGGACTGCCCATGCGTAGACCCTTTCCGCGTAGTCCGCGAGAATACCGGCATCCATCGTCCTCACCGTCCTTTCGCCTGTAAAGTGCCCGAATCCGGGATTTCTTGGGTCAAAACTGAAAAAAGAGCAAAGAAAAACGGGAATTTCTCCCGATTTTACAATTTTCGCAATAAAAGCTGACTAGATGGGTTTTGATCGCTCTCCGTAGAGTGCGAACAATCTATGATTATGAGCTCGCGTGCGATAACTCTGATAAGGTTGGATGGCTAAATTGGTGTGCGGACACAGACTGAACGAAATTGAGAGAGCCATTTTCCCTTACCCAGTTGAAGTTCTTGCCGCTGAACTTGTTCAGCAGGGCTTCATTTCAAGAAGCCGCGTCTCCCTTTTACTCCCCGCCGAAAGAGCAGAAAATCTCACCGTCCGGCCGGAGATCCAGAAGGGCGAAGCTCGCGCCGTACCAGGCTCCGACGGATCCCGGATTGACGCACCGCACCGATCCGCCCCCTCTCCCGTCTATCTGCGCGTCGAAGGCCTCGTGGGTGTGCCCGAAGAGCAGAACGTCCGCCCCTTTTCGGATCGCGTGATCGGCGGCCCGGGAGATCCCGCTTTTAACGCCGAGCTTGTGTCCGTGGGAGAGCAGGAATTTATGCCCTCCGATCTCGACGAGCTTTTCGTAGGTCCCGCCCTCGAGGAGCGCGTAGTCGTCGCAGTTCCCGAGCACGGCAAAATACCGGGGACCCGGGTACTTCGCACGGACTTTGTCGAAGTCCTCGATGCCGTCGCCGAGGAAGAAGACCGCTTCGAGCTTTCCCGCCGAATCGGGGGCGGAGAGATTGGCCCGGATCGCTTCCTCCATGCGGTCGGGATTGCGGTGGGAATCGGAAAAAACAAGAATTTTCATAAAGTCTCCCGGATCCCTGTGACAAGAGCGGGGGATCCCGAATAAGATGGGATTGAAAAGGAAAGGGCCGGATCCGCGTTCGCAGAGATCCGCCCGAGTCCCGCGAGGTGACCCGATGCTGACGAAGAAGAACATCGACAAAATGCTGGAAATGCCCGACGACCGCCTCGGCTCCATGATCCGGTTGACGCTTGCCGCCGCGGGCGCGGATACGTCGAATCTGAAACTGGACGAAACGGCCATTCGCCGCATCCGGGCCGTGCTCACCGAGGTGACGGACGCCGATCTCGAGCGGGCCGCGACCCTGATGGAGCGTTACCGGACGGGAGGCTGACATGGCGGAGGACATCGGCGCGGCGGTGGAACGCATCCTGAAGGATCCCGCGTTCTCGAATCTGGTCCGCGAGCTCGGCGGCGGGGACGGTACGGATCTCATGGGCCGCCTGCCGGAGGTGATGAAGACCCTCGGCCCGATTCTCGGAAACGGGGGAGGAGGTGCGGATCCCGGAGAGACGAAGCACGACGGACCGAAGCCGGATCCACCCCCCGGGGAACAGTCCGCGGCTCCCGTCCCCGTCGAGGTGATCGGGAAGAAGCCGTTCAGCCGGGGCAACGCGGAAAAGCTCTTCCTCGCCCTCCGCCCCTACCTCGGGGACCGCCGCCGGACGATGGTGGACCGGTGCGTCTCGGTGATGCAGATGACCGAGCTCATGAAGGCGGCGGGGATCGCGGACCTCGGCGGAAGAGGGGAGGGCGCTCATTGAATCTCGAGGAGGTGAGGGAGGTGTACGCGCGCAGTCTGGCAAATCGCGAACGGAGCACGCCGCCGCCGGGATATACGGGGACCGCGTTCGTCGGCGGGGATTTCCGGGATCCGGGGGAACCGATGGCGGGGAAGAGGCACACCCCGGAGGAATACGCTCCCCCGCGCAGTCCCGTTCAGCAGATGCCGTCCCGGCCCCCGGAGAGCGCGAAGGATACGGTCCTGCCCGACGCCGTCGGAGAACTGCTCCGGGACCTGAAAGGCAAGATCGGACGGGAAGAGCTCGTGCTGCTCCTCGTCATGCTCCTCCTCGCCGCGGACGGAGCTGGGATCGAGACCCTGCTGCTGGGCCTGATCCTGCTCACGGGCCGGGAATAGAGGCGGGATCCGCATCCTCCCCGCCGAACAACAGCGCCGCGATCTCCCCGACGATCCCCTTCGCCGCGGCAATGGGGTCGCTGTATTTGAAATCGAGGATGGGAGGCGGTCCGGCCCCGATGAGAAGGGAGACCGTCAGAAGGCGGATCGGAGCGTCTTCCGCCGGAGCATCCAACAGGCGGGCCGACGTCCCGAAGTGGGCGAGCAGGCAGAGGACCGAGGCCATGCGGATCCGGTCGTGGAATTCGGGCGGGAAGGAATAGAGCAGATCGAACCCTTCGCCGCCGTCCGCATCCCGGAAAAGTGAACCCGGCACGGAGGCGGTCAGGGCGATCTCCCGGATCCTGCCTTCCCCCGAGAGCTTCATCCCGATCTCGGCGTCCGCGGACTGGGACCTCAGAAGGAAAAGGAGGCAGGTGAGGGCTGCTACCAGAGCTTCCACCGGGAAATCCGCGATCATTTCGGTGGAGCCGCGGGGGACGGGGACCGATTCCGCCGTCAGCTTCACGCCGCGGAACGGGGGCGTCTGCCCGACAGCCGACGAAACTTCCCGGATCAGCCCGTCCAGCGGACAGCACCGGGAGGAGGATCGCCGGGCAAACAGAGCCTCCGCCAGCCGCGGGACCCGCTCGACGGCCGCGAAGACTTCCGGCGAAAGGGAGGAGAACGGCGGGGACCCTCCGTGCATCAGATACGCGAGTTCGAAGAGGATCCGGTCCACCGTCCGAGTCGCGCTCCGGGAGGTCGGGGACATGAGCGGATAGAAGGAGGTCGCCGAGGACGCGAGAAACACCGCGGTGACGGGAGTGTCCAGCAGAACGGTCTTTTCGGCGAACGCCGCGCGGAAGGGACCGAATCCCTCGAGGGCGTAACAGCGGTATCCCGTCTCTTCCTCTGCCGGATGGGACGCGCAGAATCCGGCGAAACCCTCCGAGGCTCCGCCGAGACCGCGCAGAAAGCGAAGCCGGAGTTCCCCTGAGTCGGAGATCTCCGGCAGTCTTGCGCGCACGCCCCGCTCATCGCACAGCCCCGCGTCCTCCGAAAAGAAGAGCGCGGGGAGATCGGAGCGGGGCGGCTCGGGTTCCTTTATCCTGCGTTTCCGTCCCATGCGTTCCATGCCTCGTCGGGATTGTACCATTCGTTCCCTTCGGACCAGTCGGACGAGCCGTCGGACCATTCGTTTCCGGCGTTCCATTCGTTTGTGCCGTCGGACCATTCGTTTCCGGCGTTCCATTCGTTTGTGCCGTCGGACCATTCGTTTCCGGCGTTCCATTCGTTTGTGCCGTCAGTCCACTCGTTTCCGGCATTCCAGTCGTTTGTGCCGTCGGACCACTCGTTCCCCGCATTCCAATCGTTTGAACCGTCGGACCACTCATTCCCGGCGTTCCATTCGTTTGTGCCGTCGGACCATTCGTTCCCGGCAGACCACTCATTTCCGCCGGTCCAATCGTTCCCGGCATTCCAATCGTTTGACCCGTCGGACCATTCGTTTCCGCCGGACCAGTCTTCGGTCCCGCCGTCCCAGTCGTTTTCACCGGTCCAAGTGTCGTTTCCGCCGTCCCAGGTGTTCCCCGCGGACCAGTCGGTCGTTCCGGCGTTCCATGTGTCCGTCGCTTCGAAGGGAGGTTCGGTCTCCTCGGCTTCGCGCAGGGCTTCTTCGTAGGTCTCCGAGGTGTTGGCATAGGGATTGAGCACGCCGGAGGACTGGGCGGGCCGCACCGGGTCGGTTTCTTCCTCGACCGGCGTCTCCGGCTCCCGGACTTCGAAATCGGCGTAGTCTACGTTTGAGGTGAAGAGGAAATTGTAGATCCCGCGGTTGACGCAGGCCTGATACTGAGCGGACAGCGCGTCCGTGTCGTCCCCTTCGATCACCACCCGCATGTTGTAGACGGAGAAGGAGCCGAGCAGGGCCTGGAGCGAGCTGAACACGTTTTCGTACACGTCCTCGCCCGGATCCAGATACTGCACGTCGAAGCGGATGCCGAGGGATTCGGAGGCCTGGGCGATCATCTGGATCTGCATGGCTCCCGTGGGATCGAGATAGGCTCCGGCGGGGAGAACAGTCCCGAGGCGGCAGGAATCGAGCCCCGTTCCGCATTCGATGAGGTAGAGGCGCAGGCGGTTGGCGGTCTCGAAATCCACGGAGCCCGAGAAATTCGGGTTGACGAGGATCTCGTTCACGCCCCAGTCCGCCAGTTCCTTCATGAGGGCGGCGTCCGTGACGGTCTCGGAGGGGATCAGGGAGACGATGATGCGCAGTCCCTTCATTTTCGCCAGCTGGATCGCCGACTTGATCCGTTCGGAGGAAGCCGCGTCCGTGAGCGGGATCCGCACGAGGGAGCAGACGGCGGGGGACTGATAGATGAGACTGCCGTCGGATCCGCAGAGGGGATAGAGCACGGTGTCATAGGAGACGGCGGCCGCGGCGAGGGCCTGTTCGAGAAGAAGGTCGGTGGGATACTCCTTCAGTTTGATCGCGACACCGCGGACGGCAGGGGCGGAACCCGCGCTGTTTTCGGGATCCGTTTCCGGCGTCTCGTCCATCCAGCCGGTGCCGGACATTTCAGAGGGACGTTCTCCCAGCGCCTGGGCTTTTTTAAGAAGATGATGCCCGACGAGGATCGTTCCGAAGGTGATGACCGCCGCCGCGATGATGATGAACAGGATCCGGAGCATGACGTTCTGCGCCTTCGGGGAGATCTGACGGTTCGGCGTGTAGTATTTCAAAGCAAAAGTCCCGTTTCTCTTTCTGGAATCAGTAGGTCGAGTCGAGGTTGAAGATGGTGTAGTCCGCGAGGCGTTCGGTCGGAGTGACGGTCAGTCCCGCCGCGGCCTCTTCCACCTTGCGGTTGAACTGTCCGTTCCGGTAATCCTTCACGAGTTCGTCGAAGTGATCGGCCAGGTAGGCGGCCTCCTTCTCGTAGCGGCGGAGGATGCTCCAGCCCGCGTCGGTGCGGACGATCCCGCTGATCTCGCCGTTTGAGAGCGAGAACGCCGCGTCCTCGAAGGCCTGATGGTAGATCCCCCGCGTGACGTAGTACCCGTCCGGGTTGTTGAAGCTGAACACGTCCCCGCCGTATTTCTGCACGAGGTCGTCGAAGTTCAGCCCCGACTGCGCGAGATCCCACAGTTCCTTCGCCCTCGCTTCGTTTTCCGCTTCGGACTTGCCGTTGTCGGCGGGCACGAGGATCTGCTTGACCCGGACGAATTCCGGCCCTGCTACGATGTCCTCGAGTTCCGCCTCGCTCACCGGAAGTTCCCCCCGCTCGCTCATTTTCGCCATCAGTTCCTCGGCGAGGATGTCGTTGCGGACGATGAAGCGGTAGACGCCGTCGGTCATGTTGGCGGTTTTCAGGTAATCGGCGAAGGCCTCGTAATCGTTCCCGGCCTCCTCGTAGACGTCATTCATTTTCAGATTGACCGCGTCGAGGATGTAGGGGTCATCCGCCCCGATCCCGTAGTCCCGGCAGACGGAGAGGACCGCGTAGAGCCTCATGAGCGAATGATTCACGTTCTCGTTCAGTTCGGCGAGCAGGGCGGATCCCGCGTCCCCGGTCCAGATCCCGCTGCCCCGTCCCCGTTCCGCGTCCGCTTTGTAATTCAGCGCGAGATACCGGTAGAGTTCCAGCGGCACGTCGAAGCCGTCTACCGTCATGACGACGATCTTGTCCGTATCGCTGCTTTCGAGGACCCGCTTCCCGGCGTTCCCGCAGGAGAGCAGGACGAAAAGGGCGGCGAGAAACAGTGCGCAGAGGGAAAACACTTTCTTGCTTCGGATCATGGAAGGCCTCGTTCGGATAAAATGATTCAGAATAAATATAGCAGACGAACGTGAATCCGATATGAACAAACGCCGCGGGAAACGTGAACAAGCGCGGGCGGAGCCGAATCCTTCCGCGTTTTCTCAAATACCGTTGCAAAGTGCGGCGGAGTGTGCTATAATCAGGGGGAAAAATCAGGGATTGAGGTGCCGTCATGGATGATTTTACCACCCGCGTCAGTCTGGACAAAGTGGTCAGGGAAAACGGACTCACCGTCGAATATACCCCGGAGGAACCCGCGAACATCATGATCTCCTCGACCGACGTGAACCGGCCGGGTCTTGTTCTCGGCGCCGGCTTTTTCGATCATTTCGAGCCCCGCCGCATCGAGGTCCTCGGAAACGCGGAGTCCATGTTTCTGAAAAAACTGCCCGAAGAGATCAAGCGCGAACGCCTGACGGAGTTTCTCCGCCACCGTCCCGCCGCCATCGTCGTGGCCCACCGCAACGAGATCGACCCCGCGCTTTCGGAACTGGCCGGGTATTTCGAGGTCCCCCTCCTCTCCACGGCGGAGAACACCAGCGATTTCATGGCCACCCTCATCTCCTATCTCCACGTGCAGCTCGCCCCGCAGATCACCCGCCACGGCGTCATGGTGGAGGTCTACGGCGAGGGCATCCTCATCACGGGCGACTCCGGCGTCGGCAAGAGCGAGACCGCCATCGAACTCATCAAGCGCGGACACCGTCTCATCGCGGACGACGCGGTCGAACTGCGGAAGGTCTCCTCCCAGACCATCGTCGGACGGGCTCCCGATATCATCCGGTATTACGTCGAGCTCCGCGGCATCGGGGTCGTGGACGTGCGCCGCCTGTTCGGCATGGGCTCGGTCAAGGAGACGGAGAAGGTCGACATGATCATCAACCTGGAACCCTGGGTGCAGGGCAAGATGTACGACCGCATGGGGCTCGAGACCGAATACACCGACATCATGGGCATCATGATCCCCTCCACCACCATCCCCGTCAAGCCCGGGCGCAACCTCGCCATCGTGCTGGAGATCGCGGCGATGAACAACCGCCAGAAGAAGATGGGCTACAATACCGCCGAGGAATTCAACCGCAAGCTCCTCGAGTCGATGGGCGGGGACGAAGGCGCGATTTGAGCCGGATCTTGTGAAATTCCCGTGAATTTGCCGCGGGGCTCTTGCAATGCCGGTTGCTCTGTGGTATAATCTCCCATGCGGAAAGACCGTCATCAGGGTTTCCGAACAGAGTAGGCATCGCGGCGTCAAGTGCCGGCGGAACGGGGAGTTGTCCGTCGGACGAAAGCGGAAGCTGCGGTCACGGTGCCGCATCCCGCTGTCATGCTAAAGAGCAGATTACTCTCATAAACGTGCGAGCGGTGGTTTTTGTTTTTCCGCAAAGCATTTTTATGGGAGGGTTTTCTCTTTATGAAAAAAAAGCTCTTTCCCCTTCGGACCGCCGTGACGCTCGCCATGCTGACCGCCCTTGCCGTCGTGCTGGACCGCTTCGTTCCCGTGGTTTTCACGGATTCGATCAAAGTCACCCTGACCTTCGTGCCGGCGGTGATCGCGGCGATCCTGTACGGACCCGCGGGGGGAGCGACGGTCTGGGGTCTGGCGGACCTCATCGGGGCGATTTTGTTCCCCCGGGGCGCGTATTTCCCCGGATTCACCGTCACGGCCGCTCTCAAAGGCGCCTGCTTCGGCTGGTTCCTGTTCCGGAAGGATCCGAAATTCCTTCTCCACATCCTGCCCTCGTCCTTCATCGCCAATTTCGTGATCGGCCTCGCCGTGGATACGCTGTGGATCTCGATCATTTCGGGGAGCAAGACTTACTGGGGATTTTTCGTCTCCCGGATCCCGGCGTTTGCCGCGCTCTTTATCATGAACCTCGTGCTGATCCCGGTGCTTCAGCGGCTGTGCGGGATCCTCAGAAAGCACGTCAGACTGTGAGGGCTTTGCCATGACCTACGAAGAAGCGCTCCGGTTCATTCATTCCGTGGACTGGAAGGGAAGCCGTCCGGGGCTCGAGCGGATCTCGGTCCTCTGCGAACGGCTCGGCCACCCGGAGAACGATCTGAAATTCGTCCACATCGCCGGGACCAACGGAAAAGGCTCCGTCTCCGCCATGCTCGATTCCATCCTCCGCGCGGCGGGGTACCGCACCGGTCTCTTCACCTCCCCCTACATCGAACGCTTCAACGAGCGGATCCGGTTCGACGGAGAGGACATTGCGGACTCCGATCTCGCCGACGCGGCGGAGACCGTCATGGAAGCCGCCCGGGACATGGAGGACAGCCCGACGGAGTTCGAACTCATCACGGCGATCGCGTTCGTGTATTACAAAAAGATCGGATGCGACCTCGCCGTCTTCGAATGCGGCCTCGGCGGGCGGTTGGATTCCACGAACGTCATCGAGACCTCCGTCCTCTCGATCATCACCGGGATCGCGCTGGACCACTGCGCCATCCTCGGAGACACCCCCGAAGCCATCGCCGCGGAGAAAGCCGGGATCCTGAAACCGGGTGTCCCCGTCCTCTTCGGTGAGGGGAGCGACGGCGCGGCAGAAGTCGTGAGAAAGATCGCCGGGGAGCGCGGATGCCCCTTCCATCGCACGGATTTCGAGGCGATCTCCGATATCCGGGCGGATCTCTCGGGAACGGAATTCCGGTTCCGGGGAAGGGAAGTGCGGATCCCTCTGCTCGGGCTCTACCAGACCCGCAACGCCGCGACCGTGCTGACGGCTGTGGATCTCTTGCGGGAGGAGGGATATGCCATCCCCGACGCCGCCGTGGAAGAGGGACTGGACCGCGCCCGCTGGAAGGCGAGATTCGAGATTCTGTCCCGGGAGCCTCTCGTGATCTACGACGGAGCCCACAACCCCCAGGGCATCGCGGGAGCCGTCGAAAACATCCGCTCCGTTCTCTCTCCCCTCGCTGAGGACGGAAAGGTCGGACTGCTCATGGGCGTCATGGCCGACAAAGCCCATCGGGAAATGATCGCCTCCCTCGCCCCCCTCGCCGCCTTCGCCGTGACCGTGAGGCCGGACAACGCCCGCTCCCTCTCCGCAGAGGAGGCCGCCGCGGAGTTCGTCTCCTGCGGCACGGACGCGGAGAGCTTTGACGTTCTCGCGGATGGTGTAGGCGCGGCGGTTTCGAAAGCCCGGAAGCAGGGGCGGCCCCTTGTGTGTCTCGGTTCCCTGTACATGTACGCGGACGTGAAGCGGGCGGTCCGAGGCATTCTTTCAGACTATAACGCATGATGAAGCATACCGGAAAGGAGGAAGCGTGAAAAAAAGAATAAGACTTTTCATGATCCCGCTCATCCTCGCGCTTTTGTCCTCCTGCACCCTGCTCGACAAGCTCGGGTTCGACACCTACGACTACATGGGCGAGAGCGTGCTCCGCAGTCTGCCGGCCGACGGGGAGGAATCCGTCCTCCTTACAGATCTGCTTTCGATGCTGATCACCGATTCCGACACCCTCCCGACCTTCACGAACATGGGCGACGCGATCCGGGAATACCGGGACACCGTGCTCACCTACATGCTCTCGGTGGGGTATCTGCAATACTCCGCCAACACCGCCCTGATCGAGAAGACGGAGAGGGCCTACCCCGAATACCACATCACGCAGGTCATTCCGGAATCCGAGTTCGAGTCCGTGATGTACCGCATTTTCGGCGGGGACGTGAAAATCACCCACAAGGACGGCGAGCGGTTCCAGTACCTCTCCCGGGTGGGGGTCTACGTCACCACCCTGATGCCCGAGGCCAGTCCCTACATCCCCCTCATCACCGAGATCCGGGAGACGGAACGCACCTACCGGGTCCGGTTCCGCGTCGTGTCGAAGGAGGAAGACGGCGGTATGTCTCCCGAATACTTCGCCCTCGTCATCAAGCGGGAGGACGGCACCCATTACATCAAAAAGCTCCTTGTCGCCTCGGAGGTGTCGGAAAAGAAAACCGGCTTCTTCCGTCTCGGCGGAAAGGATGAATAAACAAAGAATCCCCCGACGGACGCAAACCGGAGTTCCGCGGGGGATCGATTTTTATCTGACTGACGGCTGTTTTACGCCGCCGCTGTTTCACGGGCCGTTTCGGGGGAGGTGAAGCCCAGAGCCTTGACGGTCTTCGGATGCTTCATGAGATACCAGACGAGGAGGGTGCCGAGAATGCCGCACGCGATGATCTCGCCGACGGCAACGAGCCCCGCGTCCACGAGGTAGCCGCTGCTGAATTTGTAATAGATCAGAACGAGGGGAACGATGAGCGCGTTCGCGGCGATGGTGGGAATGGAAGCGAGATAGGGCAGCTTCCGGATGGCCCAGCATACCAGCGCGGCGGTCAGGGTGGCGAGAGTGCCGAGTCCTACGTCGAGGGGACCGAGTCCGAACAGGATGTTGGTGATGAGACAGCCGAGGGTCACGCCGGGAATGGCCGCGGTCGTGAAGACGGGCAGGACGCAGAGCGCCTCGGAGATCCGGCACTGGACGGCGCCCGAGCAGAGACCGAGCGTCTGGGAGACCCAGGAGAGCGCGACGTACATGGCGGCGATCATGGCAGCCGTGGTGAGGAATTTGGTTTTCTTGTTCATGCAAAGCCCTTTCCGGGACAAAAAAACACGCGGGGACAAAAAGCCTCGCGCACTCTGTCCGTAGTTTTGATTAAGGTGAGGATGGTCACGAACTCACCGTTGTTCGGTTTGCGCCTTTATTATACCAGAAAAACGGAAATCTGGCAAGAGGATTTCCGTTTGTTTTTCATCTTCGGAAAAGCGGACGGATTTCTGCCGGATCCCGCCCCCGGTTTCCGTCATTTTGCGCGGATCGTCACTGTATTCCCCCAGCGGCGGAGCGCCTCGATCTCCGTAAATCCCCCGGCCCGGAGCGCTTCGGTCTCGTGTTCCGCGGTGAGCGGGGTGTCGTAATGGCAGAATTCGTCCTCAGGGATCCCCCAGTGTTCTTTCAGCCGCCGGAGCTCGGCGAACCGGAAGGTTTCGAATTTCTCATCCGGCGCGAAATAGTCGGTCAGGATGAAAAAGCCGCCGGGTTTCAGCGATTCCTTCAGCTTGCGGTACAGGGGGATCTTGCGCTCCTTCTCGAAGTGGTGCAGGGACATGACGGACACCGCCGCGTCGAACGCCGAGACGCCGAAGGGCTCGTCGAAATAGGAGGCGAGGATCACGGCGACGTTTTTGTCCGCGTGTTTTTTCAGCAGTTCGTCCGTCAGGGCTTCGGAGAGGTCGATCCCCGTGACGGCGGCGGTGGGATTGCGCGGGAAATACGCGTCGAGCTCCAGCCCCGTCCCGCATCCGAGGTCCAGGATCTCGGCGCCGGGCCTGTCCGGGAGCAGGGAAGCCGTGAAATCGTACAGTTCCGGGGCTCCGTCGACGGCGGAACGCTGGTGCTCCTCGTACCCGTCCGCCCGCCGGTTGAAGAATTCGCCCATCGGCTCGAGTTTTTGCTCCGTCATGGCGTACCTCCCGAAAAAATCAGTTTTTGAGGGACTGCATCGGCGCGGGGATGCGGCCTCCCCGGCGGATGAACTTTTCGCTGCTGCGGTCGTTGTGCAGGGCCATGATGGGACCGGAGCCGAAGAGCCCTCCGAATTCCAGTTCTTCCCCAGCCTTCCTTCCGATCGCCGGGATCACGCGCACGGCGGTGGTCTTGGAGTTCACCATGCCGATGGCCGCCTCGTCCGCGATGATGGCCGAAATGGTGGCGGCGGAGGTGGATCCCGGGATCACGATCATGTCGAGCCCTACGGAGCAGACCGCGGTCATGGCTTCGAGCTTTTCCACCGAGAGATCCCCGGAGCGCGCCGCGTCGATCATGCCCGCGTCCTCCGAGACCGGGATGAATGCGCCGGACAGCCCCCCGACATGGGAGGAAGCCATGACGCCGCCCTTTTTCACCGCGTCGTTCAACAGGGCGAGAGCGGCGGTCGTCCCGTGGGCTCCGCAGACCTCGATGCCCATTTCCTCGATGATGTGGGCCACGGAATCCCCGACGGCGGGGGTCGGCGCGAGGGAGAGGTCCACGATCCCGAAGGGGACGCCCAGCCGCTTCGAGGCCTCGGTCCCGACGAGCTGTCCCATCCGGGTGATCTTGAAAGCCGTCTTCTTGATGACGTCCGAAACTTCGGTCAGGTCCCCGTCCGGGCATTTCGCCAGAGCGGACCGCACGGCTCCGGGGCCGGACACGCCGACGTTGATCTCGCAGTCCGGCTCCCCGACTCCGTGGAACGCGCCCGCCATGAAGGGATTGTCCTCCGGCGCGTTGCAGAAGACCACGATCTTCGCGGCTCCCATGCAGTTCTGATCCGCGGTCGCCCGGGCGGATGCGAGGATCGCCTCCCCCATCAGTCCCACGGCGTCCATGTTGATCCCGGCCTTCGTCGATCCCACGTTGACGGAACAGCAGACCCGTTCGGTCGAAGAGAGGGCTTCGGGGATCGACGCGATCAGTTCTCTTTCCCCCGCCGCGAATCCCTTCTGCACGAGGGCGGAATATCCTCCGACGAAATTCACGCCCACCGCCTTCGCCGCCCGGTCCAGCGTCTTCGCGTAGAGCACGGGATCGCCCCCGGAGACCGCGGCCAGCATGGAGACCGGCGTGACGGAGATCCGCTTGTTGATGATCGGGATCCCGTAGGTCCGCTCAATCTCCTCCCCCACGGGAACAAGCCGCTCCGCCAGCCGGCAGATCTTGTCGTAGACGAGGGAGCAGGCCCGGGTGATGTCCCGGTCGGCGCAGGAGAGCAGGGAGATCCCCATCGTGATGGTGCGCACGTCGAGGTTTTCCTGATCGATCATGCGGATGGTTTCAAGGATGTCGGTTGCGTTGAACATGGGTCCTCCTCAGATGCGGTGCATGGAATTGAAGATGTCCTCGTGCATCGTGAGGATCTTCATGCCGATCTCCCCGCCCAGCCGGTCCAGCGCGTCGTGCAGATCCGCGAAGGAGGAGTTGAGGCCGGAGATATCGAGAACCATGATCATGGTGAACATTTCGGAAAGGACGGACTGGGTGACGTCGAGGATGTTGGCGTTGTGCGCGGCGCAGACGGACGCGACTTTCGCGAGGATCCCGACGGTATCCCGCCCGATGACGGTAACGACAGCTTTCATGGAGGTCTCCTTATTGCCGGTTCTTGATTTTTGATATTATAGCATATCCCCGGACGGAATGCAAGGCGCGGCGAAAAAAAGAGGCGGACCCGGAGATCCGCCTGGGGAGAATGATCAGAATGCAGAGGCCGGGAGCCGGAGGACGGGGAAGCCTGCGGTGTTCGGGCTGTTTTTCCGCCGATGCCGCCTGTGTTCTCATACTAATTCCACACAAAACCATTGCAAAATTCCACACAAAACCATTGCAAAAGGGTTTTGCGTGATCCTGAAAGTCAGAATGACTTTCAGGACAGTCTAAATCAATGATTTAGACTGGAATTTGTATCAGTCTCCGCCGTACATTTTGTTGATCTGCTTCGGGGCGGTCTTGTTGAGGCCCTTTTCGATCTTCTTGTAGGCGGAGGCGATGTTGACGTTGTTGGCGTCCAGCTGCTTGCGGAAGAGGTAGGGGAGGTCGCTGAAGGTGCCGGAGAATTCGAAGGCCAGATCGAACGCGCGGCCTTCCATGATCAGATCGACCATCTCGGCGGTTTCGGGCTCGCTGGAATACTTGCCTTTCAGAGCGGTGTCGTAATAGACCGGATAGACCTTCTTGTAGCTCTCGGCGCTGAGGGCTTCATACAGGATGGAGGCGAAATCGAGGTCCTCGTACACGGTCAGCGGCAGGCCGAAGGCGGTGAACTTGTCATCCGCGTTGGTCAGATACTGCTGCTGGTTCTCGTCCCATTTCGGCCACGGGAGGATGGAATAGGGATCCTCCATCGTGCGCAGGACATTGTATGCGGTGTAGAAGCGGAGGGGCGCGAAGACGAGCTTGGCGTTGAGGAAGTATTTCTCCTCGTCGTACTGGCTGGTGTACTTGAAGAAGCCGGAATTGTTGTAGTGCAGCTGGACCATCTTCTCCATCGCGGAGACGGTCTTGTCCGTCATGAAGGTGACGTGCACGCCCTCCTCGTCCACTTCGGTCAGGGGCTGGTCGAAGGCGGCGAGCCAGACGTCGGTGGGGTTGGTGAGCTGGTAGCCGAAGCCGTAGATATCCGTGTTGTCCTTCTTTCCGTCGCCGTTCACGTCCTGATACATGGGCCGGATGAGTTCGGCAAAGGCGTCGATGGTCCATTCGCCGGACTTGACCATGTCGTACATCTGGGCGGAGGGATATCCGTAGTCGACGAGCAGGGGCATATTGAAGAAGATGGCGTAGGTGTACGTCATGGACGTGATGGAGAGGTCGGAGCACGCCGCGAAGAGCTTGCCGTAGATGGTGCAGTTGTCGTTGGCAAGGCGGTTGTGCCAGGGCTGGCTCAGATCCACGTGGGGGATCTCCCGCCAGTTGAGCAGGGAACCCGCGCTGATGGCGGAGGCGGCGAGGTAGTTGTAGAATCCGACGAGCTGGTAGTCCGTGACGCCGGAGGTGACGAGGGTGTTGACGTAGGTCTGGGGATCCGTGTCGGTCTCGCACTCGATCTTGACGTTGAAGCGGTCCTCGACGAGGATGTTCCGGTTGTAGACCGCATCGTTGCAGGCGTCGCCGGTGATGTCCTCCACCACGATCTCATCCTTCTTGATGACGCGGCCGTCGTAGCCGTCGGAGGTGGTGAGCACCCGGTAGATCCGGCCGTCGAAGTTCGCTTCGGGGAGGTTGTCCGGGATCCGCTGGCGGCGTTCATATTCGCTGAGAGATTCTTCTTCCTCCGGGCTGAGGGCTTCCGCGGAGGGAGTTTCGGAGACGGGCGCCGTCTCTTCGGTGCCGGAGGGCGTCCGGTTGCTGCAGGAGGCGAAGAGGGGAGCGGCCATCATGACGGCGAGGAGCAGGGCGAGGGCTCTTTTCATGGAGTCAGGTTCCTTTCCGAACGATTTTGCGGGGTCTTTAGAATTTACTCCATTATATCACGGATCCGCGGGATAGGTCAATATGGATTCCCCCCGAATATTCCCCGGGGATGTCCGGGAAAACTGCGCATTCTGCCCGTCAGTGGTGATAATTCCGCATGGAGAGGGAGTATTCCTCGTAGAGCTTTTTGTATTTCCGGTAGACAGCCTCTTTCAGCCTGCCCTCGGCGTAGAGCGTCTCGCACCTCTCCCCGAGCTTCTCCCTGGCGGCCTGGGCGGTGGATTTGTAATTGTTTTCGAGATTGGCGCGGAGTTCGGCCAGGATCCCCTCGAGTTCGCGCTCCTCCTTCGATTTGAAAAGACTGCGGATGTTCATGCGGCGCTCCTTTCGAAACAAGCCGGAATCGTGCGGATGGACCGTCTCTCCTCCGATCATTCTTTGCTCTTTATGATGCGGACGATCTGCAAACCGTCCGATTCCAGCCCCTTGATTTTCCCGAAGAGATAGCGGATGGGCAGAACCGTCTGGATCAGGATAAACAGATTGCAGAAAAGAGCGAAGCTGACGAAAGACTCCGCGGCGCCGGGAGCGAAGAATCCGGTATGCGGGGGGATTCCGCGGATTTTCAGCGGCAGCAGCGCGGCGACGATCAGCAGAGATACGGCCGGACCTCCCGCCAGCATCGCGATCCTCTTCGCCTTCGTTTCGAGCGGCTTTTCCCCGAGCGGCGTGAAGAATCCGTCAAAAGGGATCAGATTAACGGTCAGCGCCTTTGCGCGGATCAGGCATTTCCCCCATCCGACCCGAATGTGCCAGCGCCGTTCTCCCGATGCGATCATATAGCCGAGAGCATGGCCGATCTCGTGCAGAAGAGTCGAGAGGAAAACGAGCGCCCATAAGGCGAGAACGAAAACGGCCGATTCGACGATGACGGCGGCGATCTTCGGCATGGTGTCCCCCTCGTGTTTTCCGGATGATTTCCCTGTTGTTCCGCTTCATTATACACCGTTCCGGAGCGGATTGCAAGCCCCCCGCGGCGGACCTTTTCCCGTACCGGAGGATCCCGTTATTCCAGGATCGTTCCGTTGTCCATCCGGATGACGATATCCGCGTGAGCGGCGATGTCCGGGTCGTGGGTCACCATGAGCAGCGTCTGATCATATTCCTTTTTCGTCAGCAGAAGGAGTTCGAGCAGTTCGCGGGCTGAATTCTTGTCGAGATTCCCGGTGGGTTCGTCCGCAAAAATGATCGCGGGCCGGTTCACCAGGGCGCGGGCCACGGAGACACGCTGCTGTTCTCCGCCGGACATTTCGCTCGGGATGTGGTGCAGTCTGTCCCCGATGCCCAGCGTTTTCGCGAGACTCAGGATATAGTCGAGATCGGGCTTCCTGCCGTCCATGAGGGAAGGGGTGCAGATGTTTTCCAGCGCGGTCATGGTGGGCAGAAGGCTGTAATCCTGATACACCACGCCGATCTTCCGACGCCTCAGCTCCGCCCGCTGCTTCTCCGACAGCTTGTAGATATCCTGACCGTCGTAGGAAACCGTGCCGCCGGTGGGCTTTTCGAGAGCGGACAGCGTGCGGAGAAAGGTGGATTTCCCGCATCCCGAAGGGCCGACGACGGCCGTGAATTTGTTTTCCGCAATGCTGACGTTGATGCCGTTCAGGGCATGGATCCTCTTTTCGCCCTGAATGTAGATCTTTGTGAGCGACTCAGCCTGTATTTTCATGACTCTTTCCTCCGCGTACTGAATCCCAGATATCCCGAAATGCCGATCGCGGCGATCACCCCGGCTCCGATGACCGAGATCTCGCGCCACGCGGGGCCGAATCCGCTGTATTGATAGGCGTTCATCCTTGCGATGGCCGCGTTGACGGCTCCGACGTACCCGCCGTAGAGCAGCGTGAAAATCAGAAATCCGACCGCGATAAAGAGAGCGCTTTCCGCAAAGATCAGCGCCCGGATGGTTCCCGCGCCGGCTCCGAGACGGGACAGAAGCGTGAATTCCCCCTGCCGGTTCATCAGGTTCTGGGCGTGCAGGAGAAAGACGGAGAGGATCGAGATCACGCATATCAGGACGTTCATCGTATTCGCCGCGTTTGAGGATACGGTCCCGCTTTCGTCGTGGCCCTGCCGGTGGTCTTTCTGATTGATATAAAGGGCGTGAGGGTCAAAGACCAGGTTGGGGATCTCTTCGCAGAGGGCGGCGTACCGTTCCTTTGAAAGATCATCGGCAAGGTAAACGTGAATGTCCGCGGGAAGGATCTTTGCCTGATTCAGCGACCGCATCAGCGTTTCATTTCCGAAAAACCGGAGCGGAAGCCCGTCCAGCGGAACGTTTCGGAGAACCGCGCCGACCGTATAGGCTCTTCCCGTTTCGCGGCAGTGCAGGCTTTCCCCGAGGACGTATTCCCCGCCGTTGTCGATCACGGCGATCTTTGTTCCATCGTTCAGCACGTCTTCGAGACGGCCTTCCGCGAGGCAGTCCATCACCTGCTGCACGGTGTATTCGTCCAGCCGTTCGAACTGCGCGGAGATCGTCTTCTCCCCCTTCGTGAAGGTATAGTTCACGTTGGTTTTCTCCACCGTATAGACCGCATCGACCCCGTCCAGCGCGGAAATTTCGCGGACCGTATCATCGGTAGAGGCATATCCGTAGGGCACCGCGTTCTGCGTGATGAGAAGATCCGCCTCCGAATACAGCGCGCCCCCGTTTGAGACCACGTTTGCCGCGGCGGTTCCGTACATGGCTCCGATAAACAGGGGGAAGCAGACGATGAAGATAAAGAACAGGCAGTACGCCTTGTTCCGCCTGAACCGGAGGAGGATGTAGGGCAGGACGAGACTTTTTGCATTGTAATAACGGACGGACGAGGTCTTGACAAAGGATCTGTAAGCTCCGGGCGCGCGCAGGACAAAGAGCAGGATCAATACGCCTGCCGCCCCCGCGACGACCGCGAAGAATACCAGCGCGGACAGAAGGAGGATCCCCGGGGAAGGATCGAAATAGGGAACGTAGATCCCGCCCTGATTCTGAAAGGCCTGCGCGTTGTACGGCGCGATCCTTTGAAACAGGGCCGTGGAAGCGATCAGCGAAATGAAATACGCCGGAACCGACAGCGCCATGATATCGGCAAAGGGCAGAAGAAAACGCATGGCGGGGGACAGACCGAGATCGCGCAGTTTTCTGTAATCATGCGCTTCCCGGTTCAGCTTCAGTTTCAGCGTGGACGCGATGCACAGCACGGCAAAGAACAGATTGAACAGCGCGATGCCGACGTCCCCGGAATAGATCCCGCTCACGTCGATCCTCGGAAGGCGGACGTGGACCGACATGTTCATCGGACGTCCGTCCAGTGTGGTGCTGTCACGGAATTTCGCGTAGTTTTCCCTTGTGTGGACGTAATCGTCCCGAAAGCCGTAATACGAGACGGACGAATCGGAACCGCACTGTTTTTCGAGGCTTTCGAACAGCGCGTCGTTTGAACAGACAAAGGAAAACTCCGTGTCGTCCGCGATCCGGTGATCGAGGATCCCGGCGATATTCAGTTTCAGCGGCTCGCCGGACGGTTTTTGAAACTCCGACAGGGTGAGAACGCCGTTTTCGATATGGCTCCCGAGATAGTGAAAGACGGCCGGGGTGACAAAGACGTCATACGCGCCGAGGGAGGAGACGTCGTAGCCGAATCCCTCGTAAAAAGCCGCGTGTTCCGACCCTTTCGGGAGGGACGTCAGGAGAAGATGGCGCGTCGGGTGTTCTGGGTCAAATTCTTCTATTTCCTTCTGATAGGCCGGAAACAGATCGACATATTCCGCCGTTCCTTCGTATCGGATATAGGCGTTTTCCCGGAGCGCCTGCTCGACTGCCTTTTCATGAAGAGCGTCCTGGTTTTTCACGGAAATCTGATAGGGATAATAATAAACCTCTGCCGGCGGCTCCTCCGTGGACAGAGTCAGATAAAACACGGTCGTGCACAGCAGGATCCCGCTCAGAATGAAGGCGACAAAAGGCAGGAGATAGTTCGATCTCCGGCGGCGCAGATTTTCCCGGATGTACAAAAAGATGAATCTCATAAGGCGCCTCCGATTTCGTTCAATGATCTCCTGCCGCGCGCTCCGGCCGCATCGGATGGTTCTGCCCGATTATATCATACAAACGGACTTTTGTCAATACTGTTTTACGGTTTTCGCATGATTTTTTCGCCCGACCATCACCGGGGAGGGTCCCGAAAAAACTTTTTGTGATTTTTCGGAGAAATAGTTAATTTTAGGGATGCGCCGCCCGGAAAAGTGTGGTATAATGCAGGCGAAGGGTGAAAAATCCCAAAATCGTCCGCACATCGGAACCGAAGCCTGCGAAAGGAGCAGATTATGAAAAAGCGCGTACTCACCATCCTCCTCGCGTGCCTTCTCACCCTCGGACTGCTGCCTCTCAGCGTGTCCGCGGCCGGAGAACTGGCATTCACCGACGTCGTGAAGACCGATTGGTTCTACAACGACGTCAAGACGGCAGTGGACGCCGGGCTCGTCAACGGGAAATCCGCGACGACCTATTGTCCTGCCGACAACCTCACCTATGCGGAAGCCGTGAAGCTGGCCGCGTGCATGAACCAGAAGCATTCCACCGGCATCGTCTCCCTTGTGAACGGCGATCCGTGGTACCAGAGCTACGTGGACTACGCGAAGATGCAGGGCATCATCACGAAGGACTACGAATGGAAGCAGCCGGCCACCCGCGCGGGCTACATGGCGATCTTCGCCCATGCTCTCCCGGACAGCGCGCTGGCGGCGAAGAACGAAGTGCCGGACGGCTCGATCCCGGACGTCCCCATGACGCACCCCCAGGCCGCGGAGATCTACAAGCTCTACCGGGCGGGGATCCTCCAGGGAAGCGACGCGAAGTTCAGCTGCAATCCCGAGTCCAACATCCGCCGGAGCGAAGTCGCGGCGATCCTCACCCGCATGATGTTCGTGAACGAGCGGAAGAGCTTCACGACGGTGACGAAGACCGAGACCCCGAAGACAGAAGAGCTGAAGATTATGAAGCAGCCCGCATCCTACGCGATGAAAGCCGCGGAGGAAAAAGTCCCCTTCACGGTGGAGATCTCCGGCGGCAAGGCTCCGTACACGTATCAGTGGTATGTGGAAAAGGAGACCGGCACCAGTCTGACACCCGCCCCCTCCGAAAAGACAACGAGTTCCGTCACCGTTCCGGTCAATAAGGACTCCTTCACCACCACGAAATATATCCGCGTCTATGTTGCCGTGACGGACGCCGAGGGCAAGACCGTGACCTCCGAAAAGGCCGAGATCACGGCGTTCAAGGAAGACGTGCCCGCGCTCAAGATTACGAAACAGCCCCAGAACGCGGAAGGCAAAAAAGGCGACTGGGTCCAGTTCAGCATCACCGTCTCCGGCGGCAAGGCTCCCTACACCTACGAATGGCAGTATTGGGAAGATTGGGCTGATGATTGGTCGGACATTAGCAATTACGGAACTACGGCCGCTGACGGGACGCTTTCCATTCAGGTCGGATCTGTTCCCGAATACGGTTTGGCAGACTTCATCCGTTGTGTCGTGACTGACGCCGCCGGAAAAAAGATTATCAGTGACTCTGTACATTATACCGTAACCGCTGACAAGCTTGTGATCACAAAGCAGCCCGTATCGCTTGAATTGCCTGCCGACCATTTGGGGTACCCGCTCTTTACTTTGGAGATCTCCGGCGGCAAGGTGCCTTACACGTATAAGTGGAGCTACATGCTGGACGACAGTTTTGAGGATGTTACGACACAGGATAAACAATACGCCACAGAGTCGATCTACATGCCCTCCGCGTTCGAGTACAGCGATTTTGACCACGCGAACAGGATCCATGTGAAGTGCACTGTCACGGACAGCAGCGGACAGTCCGTCACATCGAACGAAGTGGAGATCACAATTCCCAAAAACCATGGTTATAGTGCGCTGAACTTCACGATGCAGCCCGGCGACGTCACCGTGGAGTTGGGAGGGAACGCCGTTTTTTCCGTGGCCGTCAATTACGGCGTGGAACCTTATTCCTATGAGTGGCACAAGATCCGTCCCGACGGCGTGGACATCGGCGTACCTCCGGGCAGCGCCTATGAGGGCATCTACACCGCCAAGGTGACTGTAAAGAACTGCAACATGACCAGCGACAACGGGGCGAAAATGTACTGCGTTGTCAAAGACGCGACAGGTAAAACCGTTACTTCCGCAACGGGACTGATCACTGTGACAAACTCGCTGAAGATTGAACAGGATATCGTGCACTACGGCATGGTGTCGCTGACGGATACGCCTTCCTATACGGTGAAAATCAGCGGCGGCGTTGCTCCGTATACCTATGACTGGTACTATCTGTTCGATGGGTACTTGTTCCCGATTGTTACGAAGTATGGTCCGACATCCGAGACGAGCAGTACGTTTGTAATTGAATCGGCGCCTGAAGACAAGTTTGCCAAAAATCTCGTCCCCTATGTTTACTGCCTCATCACAGACGATGCGGGGAGTATTGTAACGACCAGCAAGCTTTACGTAGACTGACAGAGACAAGATCCAGCGGCGGAGCAGTTCCAAACTCCCCTCCGCCGCTCCATACATCCGCGGAAATCCTGTCCAAACTGTTCGGAAGCAGAAATCTGAAAACCTGACCTCGAAAGAGAATACATTGGGAGGACCTGAAATGAGAACACGGAAACTGCTTGTACTGGCTTTTGCGGCCGTGATGCTGTGCGCGCTGCTTCCGGTCATGGCGGCATACGCGTATGCGGCAGAGTATGACCTCTGGGTCGGAGGAACGCAGATCACAGACGAAAATCTCACGACCGACGACTGGGAATACATACCTTCAACGAAGACGCTCATCTTGAAGGACTGTACCCTGAGCAGCGGGGAACAGCCCGGCGGCGCGGCCGTTGTGAGCCAGGGAATAGACCTGACGATCGAGGGCAGCGGGGTTCTGAAGGGGGAAGGATACGGCATTCGTGTTTATTCCTCCAACGGTGCGGGCGGACATCTCAAGCTTGACGTCGGGAATCTTACGGCTATAGGGAAGGGGGGAACCTCTCAGAGCGACGACGATTCGGGTATTCTCGCAGACGGAAACATTACGATCAAATCCGGGATCCTGCATGCGAGCGGAGAGGAATTCGGCATATATTCCAAAAACGGAAATATTGAGATCATCGCAGGCAATGTGACTGCCTCCGCAGGGACGGAAGCGGCTGCGTATGCGGGGCAGGTACCGGGCACTGCGGCGATCTATGCGGGTACGATTTCAGAAACGGGCGCAGATACGGGTGCGAATACGAACGCCGGGAATATTACGATCACCGGCGGTAAAGTCCGGGCTGAAAACGCCATGACGCCGATCTCCGCCAAGGGCAATGTCTCCGTTTCCGGCGGAGAGGTCGTCGCTGTCGGAGAATCCACCGGTATGCATGTGATCAAAACCCTTACCGTTTCCGGCGGCGAGGTCAGAATTATAAGCGGCGGACACGGCATCGGCGCAGGAAAGACCGTCCTGTCCGGTGGTATCGTCTTCATTGAAGCCACGAACGGCAACGGAATAACGGGTGATGATGTATCCATCAACAAAGGCATCCAGAAAGTCGACGCTGCGGGAAATGCAGGCGCCATCCTTGTTGATCGCGATACGGTAACCGTAGACTCCGGGCTGAGGATCAGGAAGCCGGAAGGGGGAGCTGTCAGCGAGGACGGCAAAACCATCTGCGAAGCGGGCGGAAAAACACCGGCCGACTACGTGGTGATTATTCCGGACGATGTCCCGGATCTTCTCACGATCACGTACGATCTGAACGGCGCGATTGACAAGTGGTCCGGGAAACCTTACGGATTGTTGACTGATCGGGTGGAATACGGAACCGACCTGAATGGCAGCGCCTTCATGGTATTCGGCTTCCCGGGAGCTCCCGAAGGAATGATTCTTGCCGGATTTGAGATCGAGGGCAAATTTATAAAGAATGAAGTGGGATACAGTTACATATATACGCATGATGTAACCGTAAAATTTATATGGGAAGAGAAAAATGAGTATCTCACCGTTACGTATGATCTGAACGGGGGAATCAATACCCTGACCGGGCAGCCCTACGGAAAGGCAACGGATCATGTCGAGCAAGGTTCAGACCTGAACGGAAACGGTTTCATGGTATTCGGAGGCTGGGGTGCTCCCGCAGGAAAGTCCCTTGCCGGGTTTGAAATCGACGGCGAATACGTCGCTGTGGTTCCAAATTACAGTTACATTTTTACCCATGATGTAACCGTCAAATTTATATGGGAAGATAATGTCCTCTACCACACCGTTACGTATGATCTGAACGGAGGGATCAAGACCTACACCGGCGAGCCCTACGGAAAGGCAACGGATCATGTCGAGCATGGTTCTGATCTGAACGGAAACGGTTTCATGATTTTTGGCCCCTGGGAAGCTCCCGAAGGAAAGAAGCTGATCGGATTTGAAATCGAGGGCGAGTTCATCAAGATGGAACCGGACTACAGCTACATTTTCACCCATGATGTGACAGTGAAATTTATATGGGATGAAAATGTCCTCTACCACACCGTTACGTATGATCTGAACGGAGGGATCAACTCCTGGACCGGCGAGCCCTACGGAAAGGTAACGGATCGTGTCGAGCATGGTTCGGAACTGAACGGAAACGGCTTCATGATTTTTGGCCCCTGGGGAGCTCCCGAGGGAAAGAAGCTGATGGGATTTGATATCGACGGCGAGTTCATCGCCATGGTTCCGAACTACAGCTACATTTTCACCCATGACGTGACCGTGAAATTCCTCTGGGACGGAGATGCCGTATTCCACACCATCACCTATGACCTGAACGGCGGTATCAATAACGGGACCGGACTGCCGTACGGGGTGGTGACGGAACATGCGCTCGACGGGACGGATCTGAACGGAAGCGGCTTCATGGTATTCGGAGGCTGGGCGCCGCCTGCGGGAAAGACTCTTCTCGGATTCGAGATCGAGGGGAAATATATCAAGTATGAGGTGGGGTTCAGCTACGTTTTCACCCATGACGTGACCGTGAAGTTTATCTGGGACGAAGAAGACGCCATAGAGCTTTCGCCCTACGAAGTATACAGATGGAACACCAACGGTTCCGTCTGGAGACCTGTCAATGTAACCTTCCGGACCAAGACCGGGCCGGTGGAATATAAGATCGTTCAGGCTGTCGTGACCTCCGTCCTCATCCCGCCGAACTTCATTCAGTTCACCGCCATAGCCGAAGACCCTGCCGGCGTCGTGCATACAATGACGTGGACGGAGAGGACCCAGTCCCTCGCCCCCGCGCCTCTGAATCCGGGTATTACAATCGGCAATCAGATCCCCGCGAAGGAACCCGCGCAGACCGATCCGGGGAAGACCGGACCGACAGAACCCGGGACTTCTGCGCCTGTGGATGAAACGCCTGCTCTCCCCTTCACGGATGTCACCCCGGAGAATCCTTATCTGACCGGGATCAAATACGTCTATTCCTCCGGGATCATGAACGGGGTCTCGCCGACTGAGTTTGCCCCTGACGGAACGCTTACCCGCGCGATGTTCGTGACGATCCTCGGAAGAATGGAAGGGATCGACCCTGCCGATTACACGACCGGCACCTTCACCGACTGTGACGCCGTCGGAACATGGGACTATGCTCCCTACGTCGAGTGGGCCGCGCAGAACGGGATCGTGCTCGGCTACGGCAACGGAAAGTTCGGGCCGATGGATCCCGTGACCAACGAACAGGCGGTGCTGATGCTTCAGAGGTATGCGAAGTACCTGGGGTATATGGACGACACTATGCTGAACTTTATCACATTCCCTGAAGGAACGAAAGTGTCTACGTGGGCAGCAGACGCCGTTGCATGGGCATACGGCAACTCCATTTATGCAGCGACCGATGGGGATCCCTCAGATCCTGCCTGCCGCGGCTGGATGGCTCAGGTGAGCTATAATTTCGTGGGTTATCTGATCCAGTGACCGCCGC
>CACZNC010000024.1 GCA_902782445.1 uncultured Ruminococcus sp. | reverse complement strand
AGGATCTTGAAGGAGGTCACGAAGACTTCGATCTCCCCCGTCGGGATGTTGCGGTTGACGGCGGCCTCACCCCGGGAACGGACCGTGCCCTTCGCCGCGAGCACGTATTCCGCCCGGACGCCGAAGGCCTTGTCGAAGATCTCCCGGTCCGTGCTGTCGTCAAAGGCCAGCTGCACGATGCCGGTGCGGTCCCGCAGGTCGATGAAAATGAGGGAGCCAAGGTCGCGCTGTCTCTGGCACCAGCCGGTGAGGGAGACTTCGCGTCCGATGTCGGCGGAGGTCAATGTGCCGCAGTAATTGGTTCTTTTGTCTTCTCTCGCAAAGGATTCCATGTCTATTCAAATTCCTTTCGGTTTATCGTCTGATTGTGATGCGGGGTCGGGAGGCGGTCTTCTCTCCCCCGTCAAGCCCGGCATGATCCGTATGCCGCATGAGATCACTTCCTTCCGCGGCCTCCCCCGTCCGGGATCCGCGCTTTATTCTTCCTCGCCGAAGAGCTCCCGGAGCTTTCCGAGGCTTTCCGCGCTGTCCACCGTAAAATCGGCGTGGGGCGGGAACGCGTCGGTCAGGACCACCTTCGCCGAATCGTTCACGAGGGAGTTGATGATCTTCCCCGTCTTCTCCGGCTCGTCCGTCACGACGGAGACCTTCACGCCCGCGCGGATCAGCAGTTCCCAGAGCCGTTCGTCCGGCAGAAATCCCGCGTCCACCGAGAGGGTCTTCACGGCGGCGTTTTCGTACATCCGCTCGTTTTCGCTCCAGGACCGGCCGAGGTTGCGCTCGAATTTCTTCACGTAGACGTCCGTGAATTCGTCCGCGGTGATGCCGTAGCACTCCATCATGTCGAAAATGTACATGAGGTGGTCGGCCACCTCTTCGACGAAGTGCTCCCGGACCGCGGGGTTCTCCATGATGCCGTCGGAGCCCTTCTTCTTGATGATGGAGATCGCCTCCCCGAGCTCGTCCATGCTCCAGAGGAGGGAGAAGGGGCCGTTTTCCGGGGTCCTGCCTCCGATCCAGCCCTTTTCCACGGCGAGATCGTGCTGCATTTTGAGGAAAGCCGAGAGTTCCATCCGCGTCAGCCTCTCTTTCCCGCGAGGAAGGCGGCGATCCCGTCGAGGGGGACTTCCGTCTGTTCGCTCGTCGCCATTTCCTTGATGACCGCGCGGCCGGAGGCGATCTCCGCATCCCCGAGGATCAGGGTGTAGCGGGCGGCGATCTTGTCGGCGTATTTCATCTGAGCTTTGAGGGAGCGGCCCATGATATCGCTGTCGGCATTGATCCCACTTTCTCTCAGATCCGAAACGATCCGGGCGGCGCGGACGGTTGCTTCCTTCCCCATCGCGGCGATATAGAGCTCGGGGACGGCCAGCGCGGGGATCTCGACGCCGTTCTGCTTCATCGCGAGGATCAGGCGGGTGATGCCCATGCCGAAGCCGATCCCGGCCATCTTCGGGCCTCCGAGCTCTTCCATGAGCCCGTCGTACCGTCCGCCGCCGCAGACCGTGCTCTGGGATCCGATGCCCTCGGCGATGAATTCGAACACGGTGCGGGTATAGTAGTCCAGTCCGCGGACGATGTGCGGGTCGATGACATACCCGATCCCGCAGGCGTCGAGGTAGGATTTCAGTTCGCCGAGGTGCGCCTCGCACTCCGGGCAGAGGTGGTCGACGGTGCGGGGGGCGTTCTCCGCGACCTTCTTGCAGGAATCGTTCTTGCAGTCGAGCACGCGGAGGGGATTGGTCTCCATCCGGTCGAGGCAGGTGTCGCAGAGCTCGGCCCGGTGCGCGCGGAGGTAGTCCACGAGGGCTTCGCGGTATTTCGGGCGGCACGCGGGGCATCCGATCGAATTGATGTGCAGGCGGACGTTCGTCAGCCCGAGGGAGCGGATCACGGAATTCGCGAGCGAGATCACCGTGAAGTCCGCGCCGGCTCCGGGGGCCCCGAACATTTCGCATCCGAACTGGACGAACTCGCGGCTTCTCCCGGCCTCCGGCTTCTCGTAGCGGAAGCAGTTGATGAGGTAGAAGTATTTCAGCGGGAGCGTGTCCGCCGCTTTCCCGTTCTCGATGATGGCCCGGGCGACGGATGCGGTCCCCTCCGGGCGCAGGGCGTACACCGTGCCGTCCTTGTCGGTGAAGGAGTACATCTCCTTCTGCACGACGTCCGTGGTCTCGCCGACGCCGCGCTTGAAAAGTCCGATCTCCTCGAACATCGGCGTTTTGATCTCGGTGAAGCCGAAGCGTTCCGCCGTCTCGCGCACGGTCTTTTCTATATGGTTCCATGCGAACACGTCGGGCGCCATGACGTCCATCGTGCCGCGGGGTTTTGCGATCTTTTCCATTCCTGTTTCGTTCTCCCGATTCCTCTCCGTCGATGCGGAGAAACCTTCAAGTGTATATTATAGCAAAACCGGACCCGGATTTCAAGTATTGCCGGAAAAAACTTGCGCTCTTCCCTTGTTTTTGGGCGGGATCTATGGTAGAATAACAAAAGCGGACAGAAATTCGAACGAATCGAGGCGTTTTTTCATGGAATATAAAATCTCGGACAAGCTGGCGGCCCTGAAACCCTCCGCCATCCGCGAAATCTTCAAGTCCCTCTCCGACCCGACCATCATCAGCTTCGCCGCGGGCAACCCCTCCCCCCTGTCCTTCCCGGTAGCGGATCTCGCCGACCTCTCGGCGGACATTTTTGCAAACTCCTCCACCGCCGCCCTCCAGTACTCCGTCACCGAAGGCTATCCGCCCTTCCGCGAGGCCATCCGCGCCCGCATGAAGGAGAAGTTCGGGATCGGCCGGGACTTCGACGAGACCATCGTCACCACCGGCGGCAACCAGGCCATCGAGCTCTGCTGCAAGGTGATGTGCAACGAGGGAGACGTGGTGGTCTGCGAGAACCCGTCCTTCATCGGCGCGCTGAACGCGTTCCGTTCCAACGGCGCGAAGACCGTGGGCGTTCCCCTCACCTCCGAGGGCATCGACCCCGAAAAGCTGGAAGAGACCCTCGCCAATACCCCGAACGTCAAGATGCTCTACCTCATCCCCACCTTCCAGAACCCGGCGGGCGTCACCTCCACCCTCGAAAACCGGAAGGCGGTCTACGAGATCGCGAAGAAGTACGGCGTGCTGATCTTCGAGGACAACCCCTACGGAGAACTGCGGTTCGCCGGGGAGGACGTTCCCACCTACAAGTCCTTCGACGAGGACGGGATCGTGATGTACTGCTCCTCCTTCTCGAAGATCCTCTCCGCAGGGATGCGCATCGGATACGCCTGCGGTCCCCAGCCCGTCATTCAGAAGATGGTCGTCGCGAAGCAAGTCGAGGACGTCCACACCAATATCTTCTTCCAGATGCTCTGCTACCGCTACATGACCGAGCGGGATCTGGACGCGCACATCGAAGCGATCCGGGGGATCTACCGGGACAAGGCCGGCCGGATGCTCGCACGACTGGACGAATTCATGCCGAAGTGCGTGAGCTACACCCGTCCCGAAGGGGGCCTCTTCCTCTGGTGCACCCTGCCCGGCGGCGTCTCCTCCGCGGATTACGTGAAGGAAGCCCTCGCCCGCAAGGTGGCCGTCGTTCCGGGGACCGCGTTCAACTGCGATCCGGCGGCTCCCTCCGACTCCTTCCGGCTCAACTATTCCACTCCCTCCGACGAAGATATCGACCGCGGCGTGAAGATCCTCGGCGACCTCGCCCGGGAAATGTTCGGGGACTGAGGAAGTATTTCCCCCGGCGGAACGGCCGCTGACGCAGACAAGCCGAAACGATCACACAATCAAAGTCAATACTGAAACATGTTTATCGACAAAATCCAGATTCACGTCAAGGCGGGGAACGGAGGGAACGGCGTGGTGTCCTTCCGCCGCGAAAAATACGTCGCGAAGGGCGGTCCTGACGGCGGCGACGGGGGGAACGGCGGGAACATCGTCTTCCGCATCGACGAAGGGGCCAATACCCTCCTCGCGTTCCGCTATCACCGCAAATTCACGGCCGGAAACGGCGGGGACGGCGCGGGGCAGAAATTCCACGGGGCGAACGGCGAGGACACCGTGATCCTCGTCCCCCGGGGCACCCTCATCCGCGACGCCGAAACCGGAAAAATCATCCGCGACATGTCCGGGGACGAAGATTTCATCCTCTGCCGCGGAGGCCGGGGAGGCTGGGGCAACCGCCATTTCGCCACCCCCACGCGTCAGATCCCCCGCTTCGCGAAAGGCGGTCTTCCGGGGGAGGAGCGGGACGTGGTGCTCGAACTGAAAATGATCGCGGACGTCGGTCTGGCGGGTCTCCCCTCCGCCGGCAAGAGCTCCCTGCTGGCCGCGCTGTCCTCCGCCACCCCGAAGATCGCCGCCTACCACTTCACCACCCTCGAACCCTCCCTCGGCGTGGTGTCCACGGGCGGGGAATCGGGCTTCGTCATGGCGGATATCCCCGGGCTGATCGAAGGAGCCTCCGAAGGCGCGGGTCTCGGTCATGCCTTCCTGCGCCACATCGAGCGGTGCCGGATGCTCGTCCAGGTCGTCGACATCTCGGGTGAGGAGGGACGGACGCCGGTGGAGGATTTCGAGACCATCTCGGCGGAGCTCGAAAAATTCTCCCCCGAACTGGCCGCCCGCCCCCGGATCGTCGCCGCGAACAAGGCGGATCTTCTGCTCGGCGGTGAGGAGGAATTCCCCATGCTGAGAGAACTCTCCCCCGAATGCGCCGCTCTGGAAGACCGGTGCGCCGAAGCGGGGTACGAGGTCCTCTATATCTCCGCTCAGAAGAAGATGGGCCTGAAAGCGCTCGTCGACAGGATCGCCGCCATGCTGAGGGACCTGCCGCCCGTTCTGACCTACGAATCCGAAGTCACCCCCGAGGACGAGGCCTTCGATCTGCCCGTCCCCGTAAATGTCACGATCCGGCGCGCGGACGACGCTTCCTTCCATGTGGAGGGGCCGTGGATCGACGCGCTGGTGAACCGCGTGAACTTCAACGACCGGGAATCCATGATGTATTTCGAACGCTCGCTGACCAAGTACGGCATCATCGACAAACTCAGAGAGGCCGGATGCGGCGAGGGCGACGAGGTGTGGATCGACGATATTTCGTTTGAGTTTGTGGACTGACAGAGAAGGAGATTTGACGCCATGCTCGAAGAACTGAAACAGAAGGTATACGAAGCCTGCATGAAGATCCCCGCGTGGAAGCTCGCGATCTTCACCTGGGGCAACGTCTCCGGGATCGACCGGAAACGGGGACTCGTCGTCATCAAGCCCTCCGGAGTGGAGTACGACGAACTGAAACCCGACCTCTTCCCCGTCGTGGATCTCATGACCGGCAAAACCGTCGAAGGGACCCTCAATCCCTCCTCCGACACCCCCACCCACCTGGAGATCTATCGGCGTTTCCCGGCTGTCGGCGGCGTGACCCACACCCATTCCACCTGGGCCACCATCTATGCCCAGACGGGACGCGGCATCCGGCCCTACGGCACCACCCACGCGGACCACTTCGGCGGGGAGATCCCCTGCACCCGGGACATGACGGCGGAGGAGATCCGGGGCGAATACGAGCTCGAGACCGGCCGGGTCATCTGCGAGACCTTCGAGACCCGGGGGATCGACCCCATGCACATCCCGGCGGTCCTCGTCAAATCCCACGGGCCTTTCGCCTGGGGCAAGGATCCGATGGACTCCGTCGAATGCGCCATGACCCTCGAAGCCGTGGCGGACATGGCGTTCCACACGGAGGTCCTCTCGGCCGCCGGGCAGATCCCTGAAATGGACGGCGTGCTCCTGCACCGTCACTTCGACCGCAAGCACGGACCGAACGCCTATTACGGGCAGAAAAAGCAGTAAAGGAGACCACCGACCGATGGACAAACAGATCCGGCTGCACCGGGCGGCGATGATCCTGACCGTGATCGGCCTCTGCCTCACCGGGATCGCGGAGGTGACCGCCCTCTTCCTCTTTCAGATGGTGGGGGGATGGTTCTCCTTCCTCGCCCTGGGGCTCCAGACCGCCGTCTTCTTCCTCCTCGGGATGGTACTCCTCTGGAGCGGGACGGGATTCTTCATCGCGGAATACGTGACGTGGAAGAAGAGCCTCGGGACGCCCGAAAACGCCTGAGAAATTCATGGAACAAGAAAAGGCTGCCGTTCCCGTTTCACTAATACAAATTCCAGTCTGAATCATGGATTCAGACTGGCCTGAAAGTCAATCTGACTTTCAGGATCACACAAAACCATTTTGCAATGATTTTGTGTGGAATTGGTATAAGAGACGGCGGCAGCCTGATTTATCTCTCTTTATTTCATCCTGACTCTGAGCGTGAAGGTCCGGTCGGTGAATTCCGCCGAGGTCAGCGTCGTGCGGACGAGGTATTCCTGTCCCCATTCCCGGCGGAGCTTGTCTTCGAGGGGCACTTTTTCGTCTTCGAATCCGAGGACGGGATCGGCTGTGATCCGGGCGTCCGTCCCGCTGAGATCATAGGTTCCGGCGGGAAGACTTTCGGCGGTCTGCCATTCCCCGCGGGACATCAGGGAGAAGCGGACCTCCCCGGGCTTATCGAAGACGATCCGGTCCTCGCAGAAGAAGCCCTCCCCGTCCAGTCCGATCCGGCGGCGGAAGGAGGAAAGTCCCGCTTCCGTCGGATAGGCGGCCTTCAGTTCGAGGGTCAGGACGCTGTTTTCACAGGAGAGGATCTGCGCCCTGTACTGCCCGCCCGGCTTCTGCTCGATCCATTCCCCGTCCTCTCCGGCGCGGCGGAATGCGGGGAGATTGTGATAAACCGAGCGCATCGTCCATAGAGTATAGCGTTTCGACGAGAAGGTGTCCTTCGTGTACTGCTCGACGCCGGGATCGACGAAGACCGGTTCCCCGCCGCCCCAGAGGATGAAGGAGCCCGCGTCGTTGTGGTTGTGGCTCTCCGCGTTGTGTCCGGCCTTTGCCGCGAGAGCAAGCCCGCGCTCCTTCGCGATCATCACGCCGAGATCCGGGTAGAACGAGACGCCGGGTCCTTCCCCTCCGCCCGCGGGAGAGCGTTTTTCGGGGATCGGTTCGGCGAGGTTTCGCATCGAACGGTAGGTCGTGTTCCCGGGGACGAAGGTGCGGAACGCCCGGGGATCGGGATCTTCGGCAGCCATCGCCGCGAGTTTCTCCGATCCCGTCAGCCGCCCCATCCGCGCGAGCAGGGCCTTGTCCGGCCGGATCCTGTGGGAGGCGTCGGCGAAATTGGCCCACGCGTCCTTTCCGAGCCGGAAATCCGCAAAGTATTCGCACATCCGCCGCACGAAGGGATCGGAGGTGAGATCGACCTCCCCGCCCGTCATGTCGCGGATCAGTTCGAGGCAGTCGAAATACGAGGCCCCCGCGACGCCCCAGTAGCCCGGCCCCTCGTCGCATCCGCCGTCCGCGGGATAATCGGCGGTGAACCGGTCGAGGAAGACTGCCGAACGGTTGAGGGCGATCCGCTTCCGTTCTTCGTCGGGACAGCAGAGCATGAAAGCGGTGAGGGCGTTGGACACGATCCACGGAGTCCAGTTGTTGAGCCGCTCCCCGTTCTCGCCCATCCACCAGTTGTTCTCCCCGTTCACGTCGCAGTAGGGATGGAAGATCCGCGCGTCCAGGAGTTCCGAGATCCGCCGCCGGATCGCCGGGGTCACGCCGTCGAGGATCTCAGCCCCGAGGGACCACACCCAGGCGAGGGCCGCCCCGGTCGCCGCTGAGAAGAGGTCCACGTGGCGCATATCGTCTTCCGGTCCGAGGCAGAAGGAGTCCGGCAGGCAGTTCACCGGATTGCCGTGGCAGGGGGCGTTGTGGGCGGGGATCACCCAGGACGTCTCCTCGCAGACCGCCCAGACATAGTCGGTCAGGAGATCCATGAACCGGCCCTTTCCCTCCGTCCTCTCCGCCATCAGCAGGGTGAGCATGGCGTCCCGGCGGGCGAAATACGGCCTTTCGTATTCGGAGCGGTTCCCCGTTCTGTAATACTTCATGTAGAGGGTCGCGGGAAGAGCAGGCACGGGCTTGTCGAGCAGTTTTTCCGCCGCCTCCGCGATCCCCTCGGGTCTCAGATCTTCCGGGCAGAAGCCGAAGGGCTCCGGAGCCAGATGATCCCCCGGACGCACGGTGTCGAAAAATTTCGGCATGGAAACCTCCTTTTGTTCCGTATGGGTATGGACATTCCTCTTTCGCTTTCCGCCGTCATTGTACCACAAACTCTCCCCCGGCGCAAGGGGCGGGCCGAAATCCGCCTTTCGCTCTTTCGGGGGACTTCACCGGGAGCTTTATGAAAAAATCCCTTTTCCGCTGTCTGCCTGTGGTCGCCGCGATCCTCTGGGCCGCCGTCATCTTCCTCTGGTCCGCCGAGCCCGCCCCGGAATCCTCCGCGACCTCCGATCCCTTCGCCGACGCCTATATCGCCCTCTTCCACCCGGAATACGACAGCCTGTCCCCCGCGGAGCAGTTCGAGCTCCACGAATGGGCCAGCCATGTGGTCCGCAAGGCCGCGCATTTCACGGTATACGGGGTCCTCGGTGTCCTCTCCGCCCTCTCCTGTCGTCTCTCCCTCGGGTTCCGGGGCGCGCCGCTGACGGTGTTCTATCCCTTCGCCCTCTCCGCGCTCTATGCCGTGAGCGACGAGATCCACCAGTTCTTCGTGCCGGGGCGGGCCTGTCAGCTGCGGGATATCCTGCTCGATTCGTCGGGAGCCCTTCTCGGGGTGCTCTTTACCGCGGGGATCTTCTCCCTCGCCGCCCGTTCCGCCGGGAAACGGAGGCAAAATCGGGACGGTTTTTCTCCCGCTTCTTGACTTTTCCGCCGCTTTCCTGTATCATAGGGTCGGACGGCCTGTTTGCGACCGGATTTTGAAAGGAGTGCAATCATGAGATACAAACATGTCTTCGTCATCGGCGTGGACGGCGCGGGTTCCTTCTTCCGCGAGACCGAAACGCCCCGGCTCGACGAGATCTTCGGAAACGGGGCTGTGTCCTACGACGTCCTGACCTCCAATCCCACCATCAGCGCCCAGTGCTGGGGCTCCATGCTCCTCGGCGTCACGCCCGAAGTGCACGGACTGACCAATTCCATCGTCGGCGACACCCCTTACCCGGTGAAGGACTCCCCCGCTCCCTCCGCCTTCCGGGTGATCCGGGAGAACATGCCCGACGTCACCCTCGCCTCCTTCTGCAACTGGAATCCCATCAACGTCGGGATCATCGAAGAGGGCCTCGGGATCTATAAGGACACGGGGGACGACGCCTCCCTGACGGATAAGATGTGCGCCTGGCTCGAGGAAAACGAACCGACCTTCTTCTTTGTCCAGTTCGACGGCGTGGACGGCGCGGGCCACCACTACGGCTACGGCACGGAAGGCCATCTCGCCCAGATCCGCACGACCGACGGCTATATCGGCCGGGTCTGGGACGTCTGCAAAAAGCGCGGTTTCCTCGACGAGGGGCTCTTCATCGTCACGGCGGACCACGGCGGATTCGACCACGGTCACGGCGGCTGGACGGACGGGGAGAAATACGTGATGTTCGCGGCGGCCGGCAAAACGGTGGAGCACGGGACCATCCGGGACATGGAGATCCGCGACACCGCCTCCGTCGTCCTGTACGCGCTGGGGCTCGAGGACAAACAGCCCGAAGAATGGACGGCCCGCGTTCCCTCCGGCCTCTTCAAAGGCGTGGAAGCGAAGGAACGCCCTGCCGGAGCCGCCCCCCGCGAGATCAAACCGGAATACCCCTGGCGGACCCGCGAGCCCTCCCCGACCCCGGACGGCGACGCCTCCCTCCCCGCTCTGATCGGACCCGAAAGAGTCGCCGCCTATATGCCCTTCGACGGCACCATCGAGGACGCCGCGGGCAAGACCGCGACCGAACGCGGAGGCAAGCTCTATTTTGTCGACGGCTATTTCGGAGGTGCGGCCCGTTTCGACGACGGCTACGTCACGCTGAAGGGCTTCGACTGCGGAAAGAAGAGCTTCTCCGTCTCCTTCTGGATGAAGTGCGACGATATCACCGGCGACCCCGCTCTCTTCGGCAACAAGGACTGGCGGAGCGGATCGAATCCCGGCCTGGCCGTCGTTCTCGAATCCGGGATCGCGCATTTCAACGCATCCAACGGGAAACGCCGCTATGACGTCTCCTTCCGCCTGCCCCGGGACTGGCAGACCGGATGGGTCCACATGATCTGCGTCCTCGACCGGGAAAAAGGCCTGGTCGGCGCGTCCGCGGATTTCGGTCCCTTCGCGTTCAAGGCCCTCCCCGAGGAGCTGATCGAGGCGGACTTCTCGACGGAATTCCCCTTCAACCTCGGTCAGGACGGCACCGGCGCTTACGGCGTGAAGCTCCCCGTGGTCCTCGACGACGTTCTCTTTGTCGAAGGGGTCCTCGGCGACGAAGACAGGGACAAAATCAAGGCATTTTACGGGATCTGACCCGGATAAACGCGGCGGGAGGGGAAAGCGGCAGATCTTCTCCTCCCCCGCCTTCTGCCGGGAACCCGCCCCCGGCGGCTGCCATCCATTCTGAAAGGAGGTCCCGCGGCGTATGACGTCCTTTTTCCTGCGCCAGCTGATCGAGTTTCTCATCCTCGTCCCCAGCGCGCTCCTCGCCTACTACCCGCTGAAGGGGCGGACGCGCATCCGGCAGCCCCACTTCTATCTGGCGGTCCTCCTTGTGGTCGTCGGGTCTTCCTTCGTCGGAGCGGGACTCAGCACGTATTTCCCGCCCCTCTCGGATGTGTTTTTCTACGGGGCGGCGGGGCTCTGCTACTTCCTCTTCTGCGTTCTCGGAACGGCGGAGCTTTCGAAAAAGATCTTCTGCCTTTCTAACGCCTCGATGCTCGGAGCGTTTGCCGTCGCCTACACCAATTACCTCGCGGCTCCCATCGAGGACGGAAGCGACGTGTTCACCGTGCCGGCCGGCCTGATCTGTCTCGGGATCGCCGCGCTGCTCATCCCGATCTTTTACCGGACGCTGACCGAGAAGATCTCGACGCTGCTCTACGACGAACGTCCCGTCATGAACTGGTGGCTGCTCAGCGTCTTCCTGTTCTTCATCACCGTTCTGCTCGTGTGGATGACGCCGGACAACGCCGCGGAGATCCCCCGGGACTCCCGTCTTCTCGCCCTGATCGCCCTTCCCCTCTTTCCGATCGCCGCGCTCCTGATCTATCACCTGCTCTGGCAGACGACGGTGCGTCTCACGGAAAACGCCCGGCTCGAAGAGGAAAACAATATGCTCCAGATGGAACAGAAGCGGTACGAAGCGTTCCGGGAATACATGGAGGAGACGCGGATCCTGCGCCACGACTTCCGGCACCACCTGATCGTCATGGCCCGGCTCTCCGCGGACGGCAAAACGGAGGAGCTCGACGCGTATCTGCGCCAGCTCAACGCGAAAGCGGTCCCGGAGCATGTCCGCTACTGCGCGAATCCCGCGGTGGACGCCATCGCCGCCCGCAACGCCGAGCTCGCTTCCGCCCAGGGGATCCGGCTGATCTGGGATCTGGATCTCGGCGAATCCCTGCCCGTGGAGGACGCGGATTTCTGCGGGGTCCTCGGGAATCTCGTGGAGAACGCGATCCGCGCGGCGAGTCAGGAGACGGCGGACAAACACTGGGTGAAGGTCCGCTCCCGGATGCTCTCGGACGCGATGCTGGGGCTTTCGGTGGAGAATCCCTGTTCGCGGAAGGTGAAGTTCAAAAACGGGCTCCCCGTCACGGACCGGTCCGGGCACGGCGTGGGCATGACCTCCGTCGCCGCCACGGTGAGACGCTACGGCGGGACGATGGAGTTCAAAACCGAGAATGGGCTGTTTTCGGTGAATATCCTGTTCTATTCGCACTGAAAAAGGGGAACGGACGAAATGTCGCGTTCCCTCTTTCTTTTTACTGTTTATAAAGCCGGATCCGGCGTTTTCCTCTCAGAATTTCGGTACGATCACCGGTTCGCCGTTTCTAAGGGCGGATTCGTGGGCGCAGATGCCCGCAGCGGTGATATTGCCGCCCAGGTGTTCGTCGATCCAGGGCTTGCGCTCCTCGACGCAGCTCATGACGAATTCGTGGACGAGATGCGCGTGGGCTCCGTGGTGTCCCGCTCCCGCGCCCATTTTCAGGCTGTCCTGGGGATTGAGCGGATCGTAGTTCCCGCCGACGGTGAAGTGCCAGAGTTCTTCCGGCAGATCTTCATAGTAGTTCGGCATGGGGACGGTTTCCGCGGTGGTGGGTCTTCCCCGTCCGTCCACCGGCGCGCCGAGGGTCGTGATGATCGGGGCGTCCCAGTCGGCGAATCCCCATTCGAAGCTCTTCTCCGAGCCGAGGACGTGCATCCCCTCCTGATAGAGCCGCGCCGTCTCGAAGAGGGACCGGGTCGCTTCGCCCTTGAGTCCGTTCTCGAATTCAAAGATCGCGGTCTCGACGGGGTAGGGATTGCCGTACCGCCGGACCATCCACTCGGCCATCGTGCCGGAGCCGAAGCAGTTCACCCGGCAGATCCGCGAATCGGAAAGGCCGACCATCGGGCCGATGGCATGGGTGCCGTACCAGAACGGGGGGAGCCCCATCCAGTAGTCCGGCCAGCCCGCCATGTCCTGATAGTGGGAACCGCGGAAGAACTGGATCTTTCCGAATTCGCCCGCCTCCTTCATGCGCTTCGCGTAGAAGTACTGGTAGGTGTAAAGCGTGGTCTCCATCATCATGTAGTTCTTCCCGGATCTGCGCTTCGCCTTCACGATCCGGCGGATATCCTCGAGGGAGGTCGCCATCGGGACGGTGCAGGCGCAGTGCTTTCCCGCTTCGAGGACCGCGACGGTCTGGTCCGCGTGAAGGGGGATCGGGGTGACGAGGTGGACCGCGTCGACGGAGGGATCGGAGAGGATTTCTTCGAAGCTCCCGGCACAGTCCGCGCCGCCGATGTAATCGGACGTGTTTTTGAGAACGGCGGGATTGGTGTCGAACAGGGTGAGTTTCCCGACGTTCGGGTGTTCCTTGTAGATGGGAGCGAACGCGCCGCCGAAGCCCAGCCCGACAAGCGCAACGTGCAGTTTTTTCATCTGTGTCCTCCTTGACAGTCAGCCGGTGAAGCTTGTTCGGGACTATTATACGCCGGAATCGGCAGTTTGTCCAGAGGGAAAAATCAATCCGGCCGTATTCCGGGCGCACTGCGGCAGATCCGCATCCCGTCCGCGTGTTGACACTTCCCCGTCCGGTGTGTTATAATGGATCCCGGAAAAGACCGAACGTGCATCCGATGCCGGAAAAGGAGACCACCATGTCCATCACAATGGATGACGAAATGTTCCGCACCCTGACGGAATACTGCAATCAGTCCAACAACGCAAAAGACGACGCGCGGCGGGCCGAAATGCTCGGGCTCGGAGGAAGGGACATCCTCGTGGCTCCCGGCGCGATCATCCGCATCCCGAAGGATCAGATCGGGCGGAACGTGTACATCGGCCTGTACAGCTATCTGAACGGGAACGTCACGATCGGGGACAATTCCCTCGTCGGCCCCCACTGCTCCGTCGCCGCGGGCAACCACAAATTCGATCCCGCCACCGGGTATTTTTCCGCCCGGACGGAGGGGGACGGGGACGACAGCATCGTCATCGGGGCGGGATCCTGGCTCGCTTCGAACGTCACCGTGACGGCGGGGGTGAAGCTCGGGCGGGCGAATCTGGTCTGCGCCGGGGCTGTGGTGACGAAATCCACCCCCGATTACGCCATCATGGCGGGGATCCCGGCGAAGCAGGTCGGGCGGATCGATCCCGGGACCGGGGAATACCACTGGTTTTCGAGGGAGGGGCGCGATGGAGAAGCTTGAACAGCGGAGAACGAAGCCCGGCGAACTCTTCCCCTTTCCGGAGGACGGACGGCTCGTCGAGGAAAATCCGCCCTGCCTTTCGTGGCTCAAGGTCCCGGGGGCGAAAGAATACACGGCGGCGGTGTACCGGAACGGATTTGAGATCTGGCGGGGGACGACGGAGAAGAACTTCATCGTTCCCGATCCGCTTCCCGGTCCCGGGGAATACGAATGGGACCTGTTCACCGAAACCGCGGAGCGCGGGAAGATCCGTTTCGCCCTCTCTCCCCATGCGGTCCCGATCCGCCGCACGACGGGCGCCGCCCTTTACGACGCCATCCCGGACGAAAGGCCCCGGCATCTCTTCCGGGCCGCGGATCTCGGATCCCTCAGAGCGCGGAAGACCGTGTGCGAAACCCTCCGGCGCAACATCGAGATCGCCCTTGCGGATGGGATCCCCGAGCGGCCCATGTTCCACCGGGACCCGGACGCCCTGCCCTACCGCGAGTACTTCGGACAGTTCCGGGACTTCTGCGACCGGGATCTTATCGCCTGCACCCTGGGGTACGCGGTCCTCGGGGACGACCAAGCGGGGGAGCACGCGAAACGGCTGTTCCTCACCTTCTGCGACTGGAATCCGGAGGGCCCCTGCTCCCTGAACGGCCGGTGGGGGGACGAGGTGGGGCTCTCGATGGCCCGGTGCCTGCCCTCCGCTCTCGATCTGCTCTGGCCACTGCTCGACGAAAAAGAGCGGGACTATGCCGCGCGGACCGTCCGGGCTTACGGCGAACAGTGCCGGGCAAGGCTGGAGCGGCTGGACTTCACCCAGAATCCGGGGAACTCCCACGCGGGGCGGATCCCGGCCTATCTCGGAGAAGCGGCGGCCGTTCTGAAAGGCACCGGGGTCCAGAGCCGGGAGGAGGCGGTCCGCTGGCTGGACACGGCCCTCGAGATCTACGGCGGGATCTTCCCCTATTACGGGACGACCGACGGGGGATGGGCGGAAGGACCCTTTTACGCGTCCTCCTACGTGAAGTGGTATCTGCCCTTCTTCTCACTGGTGGAGCGGTTCTCGGAGTGCCGTTTCCTCGACCGCCCCTTCTATCAGCGTCTGCCCCAGTTCTTCCTGCATTTCGCCTCCCCCGCCTTCGAGAATCACCCCTTCGGGGACGGCTACTGGTGCGGGACCGAGGACGCGGAATGGCCGGGGTTCTTCGCGCAGAATCCTCTACGGGTCTACGCGGCGCGGACGGGACCGGATCTGGCGCGGAAGCGGGCGGAAGAGGCGGAGAAGACGGACCGGTATCTGCTCCATCTGCTCGATCTCTTCCTCCCGGAGGGAAAGGGGCCCGCGGTCCTCTTGAACGGGGAAGCGGAAAATACCGCCGTGTTCCCGGACGCGGGATTCGTCAGCCTGCACACGGACCTCGCTCACCCCGAGAGGGATTTCGCCGTCCTCGCCCGGGCCTCGAAATTCGGGTCCGACAGCCACCGGCACGCGGATCAGGGGTCCTTCGCCCTCTTCTGCGGGGGGATCGCGCTGGTCTCCCCCTCCGGGTATTTCGGCCGGGAATACGGCTCCCTCCATCACCGGAACTGGTGCAGGACGACCCGGGCCCACAACGCGATCCTCATCGACGGAGAAGGACAGGCGGAGAACTCCATGACTTCTGTCGGCAAAATTCTCTCGTGTCTGGACGAGGGAGAGAAAAAGACGGCGGTCCTCGATCTGAGCGAAGCCTATCCGTCTCTATTGAAATGGCAGAGGACCCTGATTCTCGAACCGGGCCTGCTGACCGTCGCCGACGAGATCGAAGCGGAGGAGGAGGTCGCCGTCACCTGGCCCCTCCACACCCTCTCCGCCCCCGAAGCCGACGGGAACGCGATCCGCCTCACCCGCCGCGGGGTCGACATGAGGGCGGAGCCGGAGGAGGGCGGGCTCGTACTGCGGGAGATCCTCGACCGGTTCCCGGTGGATCTCAACGCCGGTCAGCCCGAGGCCTATCACGTCTCCATGCCCCCGCAGTATCACGTCTTCTGGGAGACGAAACCCGCGAAACGGCACAGGATCACGGTCCGGATCACGGCGGAGCGGGGCGGGGAGTCTCCCGTCTGAAAATTGATCCCCGGGCTCCCGAAATTCCATTCTAAATCATAGATTTAGAATGCCCTGAAAGTCATTCTGACTTTCAGGATCACTCAAAACCATTGCAATGGTTTTGAGTGGAATTAGTATCAGAATCCAAGATCCCAGAGTTTTCCGCACAGGGCGGGCAGGCGTTCGGCCACCAGCTGCATTTCGAGCTTGATGCCGTCCTCCCAGTTCTCCCAGCCCGCGATGACGTCGCCCCACGCGCAGATCTGCTCGCCGAGGACGGGGTACTTCCGGTCGATGCGGATCCCGCGGTCCTTGGCGGGGGAGGAGGCCATCCAGTGGTCCCACTGCCACGGGTCGAGGGAGGCGATCTCCTCCGGGGACCAGGAAACCCGCCCCGTGACGATGTAGAGAGGCTTCCAGGAGCAGTTGATGAGGGTGAATCCCGCTTCGGCAAGATCGGGCGCGAGCTGATAGAAGGACTCCCACGCGACGACGACGGTCCGCTTGTCGATCCGGTCGTCATACTCCTTTCGGAATCCCTCCCAGACGATGGGGGTGCGGCCGAGGGAGAGGACCATATCCGTCACGATGCGGATGTATTCGGCGTACATCTCGTGAATGTCGGCGATCCCGTGTTCCTTCATATAGGCTTTTGTCCGCCCGCACTTCTCCCATTCGCCGATGGCGGCCTCGTCCCCGCCGATATGGATCCACGGGGAGTGGGGGAACATGTCCGCGACTTCCGAAAAGATGGTCCGGAGGGCGTCGAAGACCTCGTCCGAAGCCGGGAGAACGCCCGCGGTCCCGAAGATCTCCGGGTATTTGGCGAAGAACTGGGAGGTGTGTCCCGGGACGTCGACCTCCGGCACCAGCACGATCCCGCGGGATTCGGCGTAGTCGACCAGCGTTCCGATCTCCTCCGGCGTATAGGACCGGCCCTCGGTGGCGAGCTTCGGGAAGGCCTTCATCGGCAGGGTAAAGCTCTGGAAATCGGTGAAATGCAGCTGCAGCCGGGACGCGCGGTTCTTCCAGCAGAGGTCCACGTATTGCAGAAGGTACGGGAGCGGATGCCACTGACGGGCGAGGTCGACCATCAGGCCTCTCCAGGGGCAGTCGGGGCTTTCGGTGAGATCGCAGGGGGCGGCGAGAAGGGAGTCCCCGTCCTTTTCGATCCGGTCCAGGAGATCCGCCAGCCCGTTGTGCATCCCCTTCTTCTCCGCGGCAAGGAGCGTGACACCGCCCTCCGCGACGGTCAGTCTGTATCCCTCTTCGGGCAGGGCGGGATCCCGTTTCAAAACGATCCCTCCCTCGGTCTCCTTCCGGCAGTAGCCGACGCCGAACGCTTTTCCGGCGTACTCTTCGAAGACGGCGGCGCAGTCCGCAAAAAACGGATCGGCGCAGATTCCGGGAACGAGGGCGATTTTTTCTGATGCAGTCATGATGTCCTCCGCAGATTCGGTTTTTTATCCCGGGTCCAGTATACATCACCGGCGCGGATCTGTCAAGTCGATCCTCCGGCAGAAGTCCTTGACAGGGGGGAGCGGAAGAGATATAATGGAAACGGCGGTCGGGGAGGCGGAGAGGATTCCGGCGTTCCGGAGGATGATCACGAAGAGCCCTCCGCCCGCTTCTGCCCCGATGATCCTTTACGCCCGTTTCCGGGACGGCGGAGAGAGCGCGGCGGATCCCGAGACAGGATAAAAACGAACCGACAGAAAGGCGATCCCATGGACCTGATTGAAAAAATGACCTCCTCCGAGCTGATCTTCGACGGGAAGGTCGTGCATCTGTACCGCGACACGGTGGAACTGCCCGACGGCGCGTCCGCCATCCGGGAGATCGTAAAGCACATCGGGGCGGTCTGCGTCGTTCCCCTGACGGACGACGGGGACGTGATCCTCGAGCGGCAGTACCGCTATGCCGTGGGGCAGATTTTGACGGAGATCCCCGCCGGAAAGCTCGACTATCCCGGGGAAGACTGGACGGAAGCGGCTCTGCGCGAACTGCGGGAGGAAACCGGCGCGATCCCGCGGGACCTGTACGATCTCGGGGACTTCTACGGTTCCCCGGCCATCATGGGGGAGCGGATCCGCATGTTCCTCGCCCGGGGGCTGACCTTCTCGGAGCGGCACCTCGACGAGGACGAATTTCTCGACGTGGTCCGGATGCCCCTCGGGGAAGCGGTGACGGCGGTGATGAACGGGGAGATCCCCGACGGCAAGACCCAGTGCGCCATCCTCCGCGCGGCCCGGATGATCGACGAAAAGCGGATCTGACGGGAAGTCCGGCGGAAATGAAAAACATGTCGGAAAACAGGCAACACACGGAGCGGATCTATGCTCCGATCGTCCGAAAGGAGGACAGCGAAACATGACGGAAATCAGGAAGGTGTTCCGGGATCCGGTCCCGGCGATGCGGTTCATCGGGAAGAAGTATTCCGATTTCGGCGGATGGGGCGAATGGTTCGCAGGCGGATGGTTTGACACGGTTGAGGCGGCGATGGGCGGGGCAGAAAAGATCCTCGCCGTCTGGGAAAACGGAGGCGGGTACTGCGGTCTGGAACGCCGGGGAGACGGAGTCCCCTTCGAGTACTGGATCGGGATGTTCACCCCCGCCGGCACGCCCGTTCCCGAGGGATTCGACTGCGTCGATTTCCCGGCAGGAGCCCTCGGCACGGCGTGGATCTGCGGTCCGGAGTCCGAGGTCCACGGCGCGATCCCCCAATGCGCCGACAGGATCCGGGAGGCGGGGATGGAATTCCGGCAGGACGCGGAGGGCGGGATCTGGTCCTTCGAAAACGGCCTCTGCCCCCGGTTCACGACCCCCGACGAGGCCGGGAACGTCATTCTCGATTACTGCTATTACGTCAAATAATACTAATCTCAAGCTAAAAAGGAAACGCGGCTTCTTGAAAGAAGCCTGGCAAGAACTTCAATTGGGGGGAGGACAAGGTTATACCAATTATATCAGGGTTATCCTTCGCGAGCTCACGGCAAGGCCGTTCGCATTCTACGGAGAGCGATCAAAACCCATGAAGACAGCTTTATAGAAAGAATATAGTATAAGTCCCGCGGCGCGAAAAAAGCGGTGATACCGGTTTTCCGATACCATCGCTCTTTTTTTGTGTGTTCTTTTATCCGGGGAGAGATCCTCAGCCGTCATTCTCGATGATCTTTTGGACCATCTTGTCGCACATCTTCTTCAAGACCTTCTCTTTCTTCTTGTAGGCGGAGGCGAAGTCTGTGGAGTCGGCGGCGACCAGGTCGGTGAACATCTGGAGCATGGAGTCGCCCAGCGCGTTGTTGTAGCAGAGCACGAAGGAGGAGCCGAAATTGTCGTGGATCAGGTCGATCATCTGCGCCACCTTCTGGTCTGCGGAGTATTTGGTTTTCAGCGCCTGATCGTAGTAAACCGGAATGACGCCCTTCGCGGTCTCGCGGTTCAGGACTTCGATGCACACGGTGTCAAAGTCGATATCCGGGGACGTGATCGGGATCGCGCCCATTTCGGTGGTGTCGTGAATGGAGGTATAGTACTTGTCGGTTTCGTAGAGCTTCGGATAGGGGATCGGGCCCACGTCGAACTCGAAGTCCCGCATCTTGGAAATGTCGTTCAGACGCTGGTACAGGCAGATCAGGGAGAGCTTGTTCTGGAAGAGGTTGCGCAGGCCCATGTTCATGTCGGAGCTCTCCTTGATGCCGACGTAATTCCCGTCGCAGCGGTAGAGCGTGTTCAGAGCCTCCGCATAGGCGACGGAGCGGTCGTTGTTGAAGGAGATCACGGGTTCGTCGCCGCTGCGATCGATGAAGTCGATGCCCGCGGATCCGACGAAGGCGATCAGGCAGCCCCAGTAATCGTGGGCGTACATGCCGAACTGGTCGCCCTCCTGACGCTTGCCGTCGCCGTTCAGGTCGATGTAGTTCTCGTTCAGGGTCTGGGTCATCTTGTCGTAGGTCCATTTCTCTTCGAGGACGATGTTGTCGAGATATTCCGGGTCCCCGTAGGCATCTTCGCAGAGCTGTTTGTTGTAGAAGAGGCAGTGTGCGGAGGCGAGGCAGTCGAGGAAGAAGTCCCCGGCCATGACGTAGGAGTGCCCCGGAACGAGGACGATGTCGTCCATCGTGTCGGTGTACCAGTAGGACCGGGTCAGATCGAAGTTCTGTCCGTAATTGGCGAGGTTGTAGAAGATGTTCTCGTCGGTCAGGGCCACGAGGGAGCGGTCGTCGTTGATGATGAGGTCGTAGAGATCGTCCCCCGCCATGACGAAGGTGCGGATGGAGGACTCGGCGTTGGAATAGGTGTAGTCGGACTCGGTGAATTCCAGCTTGATGTTGAGCAGTTCCTCGACTTCGGCGTTGCGCTCGAAGACGGCGTCGTTCACGATCTCGCCGTTGAGGGAGCCGGAGCCCTCGATGAACTCGTTGGCGTTGGTGGCGTCGGTGGCGTCGGCGGAGGACTGGATGCGGAAGGCCCGGCCTTCGTAGTCATACCCGTCGAAACGGTGGTCCACATACTCCTCCTCTTCCTCGGCCGCGGCGGGCTCGGCGGGATCTGCACCGGAAGGCGCGGCGGTTTCCGTGTCGGTGGAGGCGTTTTCGGTCCCCTGGGAACAGCCCGCGAAGGGCAGGATCAGGCAGAGGCACAAAAGAAGGGACAACATACGTTTTGGTCCGTTTTTCATGATATATTCCTCGATTCCCCGTTTTCGCAGGCGGATCCGCCGTCGGATGGATCCCGGGATCGGCGCGCCTGCTTTTATGCATATTATACCGCACATCTTTTTTTCTGTCAACTGTTTTTATCGGGTCTGTACAGAAAAAGTGCAGGAAAAAACCGGACGGAAACCCTCGGGTCCCGCCCGGCGCGGATACGGTTTTGGGTCAAGCGGTCTTCACGCCCCGGTCCGCTCCGCCTTCTTTTTTCTCTCCCGCAGAAGGATCGCCGCGGCGTACACGACGGTCAGCGCGCCGGAGACCGGATAGCTCGCCGCCCACGGAAGGCGGAAGCCGATCTGGGCGTTGAGGATATAGCTCGACACGAAGAACATATAGAACATGCCGGGGATCAGGGCCATCCAAAACGGCTGGGAGCGGCGGATCATGTACACGGCGATCATGGCGAAGGCGAAGACGGCGATGCACTCGTTCGACCAGGCGAAATACCGCCACATAACGTTGAATCCGCTGGCGTCGGACTTGGCGAAGATCAGAATGCCCGCGGCGACGGCGAAGATCGGGAGGGCAAGCAGAAGGTTGTTCCTCCTCTTTCCCGTGTCGATATGGAGCGCGTCCCCCGCCATGACCCGGAGGGAACGGAACGCCGTGTCCCCGGAGGTGATGGGGAGCACGATCACGCCGATGATGGCGATGACCCCGCCCACCGGACCGAGCATGTTCCGGGCGACGATGCCGACCACGCTTGTCGGGGAATCGTGGAGCATACCGCCGTCCGCAAGCCCCGCGTTCACCGCCCCCATCGCCGCGGCCGCCCAGACCATCGCGATGAAGCCCTCGAGAACCATCATGTTGTAGAAGGTCATCCGTCCGTCCCGCTCGTCCCCCAGAGTCCGGGAAATCAGGGTGGCCTGGGTGGAGTGGAAGCCCGATACGATCCCGCAGGCTACGGTAACGAAGAAGATCGGGATGAAGCGGTCCCCGTAGGGATTCACGAAGGAGACCCCGGTCTCCCAGATCTCGTCGAGGCGGTAGCCCCGGATGAAGAGCCCCGCGAAGACCCCGACGGCGGAGAGCAGCAGGACCGCCCCGAAGATCGGGTAGATCCGCCCGATGATCTTGTCTATGGGCAAGAGGGCCGCCACGATGTAATAGGCAAAGATCGCGCCGTAGACGATCCACGTGACGGGGTTGGAAAGGACGCTCTCCCCGCCGAGGATGTGGGTGACGAAGAGATCCCCGGGGGTGTAGATGAACACCACGCCCACGAGAAGCATCGAGAGGCAGACGAAGAGGTTGTAGACAAGGCAGACGTGCTTCCCGAGGAACCGGCGGATCAGCCCCGGCATCTGCTCGCCGTCGTTCCGCACGGAGATCATCCCGCTCATGTAGTCGTGGAACGCCCCGCCGAGGACGCATCCGATCGGGATGGTCAGAAACGCGATCGGACCGAAGAGGATCCCCTGGATCGGCCCGAGGATGGGACCGGTACCGGCGATGTTCAAGAGCTCGATGAGGCTGTTCTTCCACTTTTTCATCGGGACGTAGTCCACCCCGTCGAATTTGGCCGCCGCCGGAGTCTTTCTGTCCGTGGGGTTCATGACCTTTTCGCAGATCCTCCCGTACACGGCCGCGCCGAGGATGAGGATCAGCAGTCCGAAACTGAAAGTGATCATAACTGTACGTTTCCTTTGTCGTAAGATGGGGATGTTCCGGGCGGGGATTCCGCCTTTTTCACGCCTGCATCCCGAACATCTTCTCTTTCAGGTCGAGGTAGAAGAGATAGTCGTCCGGGTCCACGTTCGGCGGGCACCGGTGGTCGCAGAAGGGGATGTACCCGCCCCGGGCCACGTATTTTTCGAGGGATTTCAGATAGGCCCGGATGGCGTCCCTCCCCGCTCCGAGGGCCATTTTGTCGACGCCGCCCATGATGCGGAGCTGCCCCGCGTACTGATCCAGCAGTTCCCCGGGATGCGCGCAGCTGTTGACTTCGAAGGGGAAGAGGCAGTTGATCCCGCCTTCGAGAAGATAGGGCAGGATCGGCCGCACGTCGCCGTCGCAGTCGGTGTACCAGAGGTCGACGCCGTACTGATCGAGCTTCTTGCGGATGCGCTTGTACCGGGGCATCACCACGTCCCGGAAGAAGGGCACGGAGACGATGGGACCGTTCTTGAAGCAGATATCCTCCCACCCCGCGGCGTAGTCGAAATGAAAATGCGGAAGGAGCTGGTCAAGGGCGTCCTCGGTGAGCTGACAGCAGGTCTCCACCATGTCCTCCACCATGTCGGGGTAGTCGTAGCAGGCGTAGGCAAGGCCCTCGAAGGTGAGCATGTCCCGGATCTTGCCGATCATGGAGCCGCACCAGACGCCGAGGGGATAGTCCCTCTCCTCCGGGAACGCCTTCACGAGCGCCTCCACGTTGAGCTTCCGTCCGGGGGAGTTCCGGTCGAACCGCTCCTCCTTCACCCGCTTCCAGTCCTCGGGCGTCGTCACGGAGGAGCCGAGGTAGTGGGGGATCGTGTCGCGGCCGGAGGTCAGCACCTCGAGGAGAAGTCCGTCCGAATTGGTGCGGACCGTCTTCGCCCCCCGGACCTCCACGACCTTATCCTCGAAGGCCGGGCACATCCAGGTATTCCCCCCGATCTGGGCGATGGGATCGAAGCTGAAAAAGCGGTCCGCCTCGCCGTTGTTCGTGATCCCGTTTTCGTAAAAGAGGGGCCAGAGCTTGAAGTTTTCCTTCCAGTAGCCGAATTCCATATTGAACGAGCGGTCCACGGACTTCCAGTGCATCTGCCGGTTGAACCGCTCCCGTGCCGTCATGGTGCCCTTCCAGGGTTGTCTGATCGGAGTCATTGCCGTTTCCTTTCATCCGTTTTCTCAATCTCTGCGGGGATCCTCTCCGGGACGCGCCGCGCGCTCCGTCATGCGGACAGGCCGCCGCCGCATCCGGTCATTTCAGGTTCTCCGACCGCGCGAGGAGCTCCGGCATCATCAGACCCATCAGGATCTCCGCGTCCGTCCAGCCGGATTCGGAGCAGCAGGCGGCCCAGCCCACGTCGTGGGGACAGCCGAACACCTCGCCGAGATCCATGTCGAACGCCCGGCACCAGCATCCGTGGGCCGTGGGTTCGTCGGAAAGAAGCTGGGATCGGATGCAGAAGGAGGCGACGTCCCGCCAGAGCTTTCTGAACTTCTCATCCCCGGTGACATGGTACGCCCACGCGAAGCCGACGGGGAGCCAGTTAGACGAATAGAGCATGTCCGCGACGGGGTCCCCGTTCTCCGTCAAAAGCGAGCACTCGCCCCTCGATTCCCGGGAACAGCTGGCCTTGTAGCCGGTGTCCCATTCGCAGAATCCGCCGGAGGGATGTCTGTGGGTCACAAGATCGTCCGTCACCTTGTGCAGCATCGCGAGGTGCTTTTCGTCCCGGGTGGCGTCGTACAGGGCGGCGAGGGGCAGGATCAGGCGGCAGAGTTCCTCGGTCTCGCTCTGTTCGCGGCGGGTCTCGGGATAGAGCCCCATGATCGTCTCGACTCCCTTCCGGGCGGTGTCGAGATAGACGGGGTCGCCGCCGGCCTTGTATGCCAGGAGGAGCGCGGCGTGGTAATAGGCGTTGTAGTGGGCGGAGGGAAGACCGTGTTCCGCTTCTCCGAGGGCCCGGATCCCCTCCTCCGTGAGGTTCGGCGCGTCGGTCCGTGCGACCCGGCATCCGTCCTTCGCCGTGGTTTTCACGAGGAAGTCGAGGGCGCGGAAGACCCCCGGGAGGCGTTCCCTGTTCCCGGTGATCAGGCAGTCGTAGAGCATGGGGAGCAGCGCTCTTGCCGCGTCGTCCTGATAGCAGACCTGCCATGCCGTCGCCGTCCAGCGGAGCATCCCGTCGAAGATCCCGCCCTTCACCTGCATCGGGCCGAGCACGAAGTCGCAGAGATCGTCCGCGGCGGCGAGGGATCCCCGGTCCCCGGTGAGAAGTCCGTAAAACCGGAACGCGCCCGCCGCCTCGCCGGAGCAGTCGGTACGGACCTCGTCCGCCGATTTCTGTTTGCCGTCGGGGTCGATGTAGTGCCGCATCCCCTCGCGGATCCCGCATTTCCCGCCGTCGACCAAAAACTGTTCCAGCCACCGGATCCCCCGGTCCACGGCCTCCTTCCGGCTGTGTTCGAACGCCGCGTCGTCCGAGAGATCCGCGTCCCATCCGCACCGGACCGGGGAGGCGGGCAGGGATTCCGGTTCTCCTCCCGTGATCCAGCGGGCGAGGTACCGGATCAGCTTTTCCCAGGACTGCCGCGGGGCGAAACGGGCTCGGGCGAAATTGTGCACTTCAAAGGAGCACATCATCACCGTATCCCCGATGGTCCATAGGCCGAGCCCGGCGTTCTGCATGATCTCCTCCCGGGAGGCGTTCCAGTGCCGGTGGGCGATCACCTGCTCCCGGTAGACGAGGATGGGGGTCAGGCCGGGGACGGGATACCAGGGCTGCATCATGCGGTTGCTCATGTCGTCCAACAGATCGCCGGTTTCCAAACCCGGGATCCCGCCCTTCTCCGAAGAGGGGAGCACGACGAGGCGGCGGCGGGTGGTGTCGGCGGGTCCGGCGGAGTAGATCCCGTCCCAGCTGCCGAGGGCTTCGGTGAAGATCCGCGTTCCTTTCGCGTTCTCCTCTTCCAGCCGGACCCGGAGCCAAGGATCGAGCACCCGTCCACAGGCGAGCACGCAGATCGTATCATACCCGCTCAGATCGTGGTCCGCGGCGTCCTCGAAGGGGATCCGCACCGTTTCCGCTTCGCAGTCGGCGAGGACCTCTGTGAAATCGGACTCCCGGTCGGCGAGGATGAGGACTTTCCGGAGATTTCCGGCGCTGCTCTTCATCGTGATTTCCTCCTGTTTCATCTCATGTTCTCCTTCTCTTCTCCGCTGTCCGACGGAGGTGAAAAATCCCGCTTCCATCCGCGGTTTTCCCCGGGGGTGATGTCGACGGCGTTATCCTGTGCCTGAACACAGAGTTCGGCGGCTTTGAAGCAGTGGGGCTGGGTCATGGCGTTCTCCGTCCGGTTGAGGCAGTCGAGGATCAGTTTGCCGAAGAAGGGGAATCCGGTCTTCCCCCGAGCGCTGAACCGGTGCTCTCCCCGCCCGTCCACGAGGATCACGCAGTCCGCCGCATAGGGCTCGACCCCGACGTCCACGTACTTGCGCAGTTCGATATAGCCCTCCGTCCCGAGGATGAAGGTGCGGCCGTCCCCCCAGGTGCGCAGTCCGGCGGGGGTGAACCAGTCGACGCGGAAATAACTCGTCGCTCCGTTCTTCCCGACAAGCGCGCAGTCGCCGAAATCGTCGAATTCCGGGTATTCCGGGTTGTGATAATTCGCCGCGCGGCTGAACTGGACCCGGGCGTCCTCCTCCCCGGCATAGAAGAGGAACTGTTCGATCTGATGGCTCCCGATATCGCTGAGAATCCCGCCGGTCTTCTCCCGCTTCCAGAACCACCCCGGGCGGCCGGAAAGAGGTCCGATCCGGTGGGGCCCGAAGCCGTCCACGTGGATCACCCGCCCGATCGCTCCCGCCGCGATGAGCTGACCGGCAAACTCCGCGCTCTCCGAATGCAGGCGTTCCGAGTAGTAGCACATGTATTTCCGGCCGGTCCGCTTCACGGCTTCCTTCGCCGCTTCCAGCTGAGCGAGGGTCGTGAGGGGCGTTTTGTCCGTGAAATAGTCCTTGCCGTGAGCCATGACCTCCAGTCCCAGCGCGCACCGTTCGGAGGGCACGGCGGCTCCCGCGACAAGACGGGTCTCGGGATCGTCGAGCAGTCTTTCGAGGCAGTCGGCGGCCCGGGCTGTCGGGAACCGCTTCAAAAAGCCTTCGACCTTTGCGGGATCGGGGTCGTATACGGTTTTCAGGGTCGCTCCGGCTTCGACGAGGGCGGCGCACATCCCGACGATATGCCCGTGATCCAGCCCCGCCGCCGAAAACGCGAATTCCCCGGGCTTCACCACCGGCCCCTGTGCCTTTTTCGGCTCAAACTCCATCTCTCCGTCTCCTTTGATCCTTCACCGCGTTTTTTCTCACTCCGCCGCGATGCGGAATTCCCATTCGAAGGGGCCCATGGGGAGCTCGTACTCCTTCTCGGGCTGAGGTCCGCAGGAGTTCGACCCGAGTCCGCGGTGCCTGTGGTCGATATAGAGGGTCTTCTCCCGGCTCTTTTCGAGCTCGTCACAGTGGCGGGCCTTCGTCAGATCGTCGAGGGTGAAATCGTGGAGGGAGAAGGAGAACTTCCCCGTCACCGTCAGCCCGCGTCCGTCGCCCTTCACCGTGACCCGGCGGCAGTCCTCCCGGTTCCCGGTCTCCTGGGGCACGTCGTAGAGGAAATTCATGTCCCTCGCCTCCCCTTGCCACAAACCGAAAGCCGCGTTCGCCTTCCGGTCGGAATAGCTGTCGCCGGGGCCCCGTCCGAGCCAGGAGCATCGTTCGAAGTCCTCCCCGAGCTCGAAGGCGACGCCCACCCGCGGCAGGACTTCCGGTCCCCCCGTGCCGTAGGGATCGAGCTTCACGGAGACTTTCGCTTTCCCTCCCGCTTCGATCCGGTAGAGCAGCCGCGCGTCGAATCCCCAGGGATGGGCGTAGGGCAGGAACTTCCCGACCGCAGTCACGGTCACGGCGTCCTCCCCGTCCTCGGCGGTCAGGGAGGTGCATCCGAAGAGCATCGAGGGGATCAGCCTGTCCTTCCATTCGCCCGCCAGCCGCTCGGAGAAGCCGATGATCCCGTCGTTGTCGGTGGGCGCGCGCCACAGATTGAGCTTCATCGGTTTGTCGAGGACGGTCTTTCCGTTCTTTTCGATCCGCGAAAGCAGGCCCTCCCGGATCACGATCTTGAAGTCCTCCCCGGTCACCTCCGCATCGCAGTCCCGGATCTGGACCCTGTGAGCGAAGGGAACGGGCGCGGGAATCTCTGCCGGATGCTCCGCGAGGATCTTCTGCTTGTACGCGGTCCGGATGCCGTCGGCGTAGAACGCGCAGTCCGCCGTGACGAGTCCGGTCATGCCGCGGATCCCCTCTTCGGCGATCGGCAGGGGGAAGAACTTCCACTCCCGGGGTCCGATCCTGGAGAGGTCGTATTCGCCGCTCTTCTGCGGGACGCCGTCCGCCCTGACGGACCAGCGGAGGACCATGCCGTCGAGGGGGGTGAAATCGAAGGTGTTCTTCACCTCCGCGCCGCCCTCGGTCCAGCGGACGTGCACCGGAGCCGACACCTCGCGCAGTTCGTCCCAGGCCGGTTTCGGCGTCCCGTCGCTGGTGTGGTAGCCGTCGAGGGAGAAATTGGACCAGTGATACCAGTCCGGGAAATCCCCGCCGTAGAGATACCGGGGGCGTCCGTCCTTCCCCTTCACATAGAAGCCGTGGCTCTTGAATTCCCAGACGTACCCGCCGCAGCACTGTTCGTTTTCATAGACCCAGTTCCAGATATCCTCGAGTCCGCCGGGGCTGTTCCCCATCGCGTGACCGTATTCCACCATCATCCACGGGGCGTCGGCGTCCTTCGGGATCCCGTGGAGCGTCGCCATCGGCATATATCCCGTCTGGGCGAAGCGGACCATCCCCGCGGGCAGAGCGGATTCCGTGCGGACCGGCTTTTTCACCTCCCGCTCCGACAGCCAGAGTGCGCACCTGACGTGGTTCTCCCCGGTCCCGCATTCGTTGCCGGTGGACCAGATATTGACGCAGGTCTCGTTCTTGTTGAGGGCGTACATCCGGGAGACCCGGTCGAAAAAGGCGTCGAACCACTCCGGGTCCTTATTCAGAGCCCCCTGATCCCCCGTAGCCTCCGCCCCGTGGGATTCGCAGTCCGCCTCGTCCATCACGTAGATACCGAGCTCCGAGGCCAGTTCGTAAAAGACCGGCTGGTTGGTGTAATGGGAGCACCGGATGGCGTTGAGATTGCAGGATTTGATGTCGCGGAGCTCTTTTTCGATCTGCTCCGCCGTGATCGCCCTGCCGGTGAAGGGGTTGTTCTCGTGCCGGTTGACGCCCTTGAGGGTGATTGGGGTGCCGTTCATCAGGAGAAAATGCCCCCGGATCTCGGATTTCGCGATCCCCGCCTTCTTGGTGTGGACCTCCGTCACGGCTCCGTTTTCGAGGATCTCGGCGGTGAGGGTGTAAAGGTAGGGCCTCTCCGCGTTCCACGTCACGGCGTTCTCAATCGGGAGGAAGACTTCGCCGGAGGAAGCCAGCGGCTCTTCGGCCGAGGAAACGGCGTTCCCTTCGGCGTCCGTCAGCGTGAAGCGCAGCAGGGCGGGATCCCCCTCCGCGTCGCAGACGTATTTCACCGTGAATCCGTCCGTGTCCGCGAGGATCGTGTAGTCCCAGAGGGCGTTTTTTCCGGTTTCGATCAGCATCACGTCCCGGAAGATGCCGCTCGCCATGAGCATGTCCTGATTTTCCAGATAGGAGGCGTCGCTGTACGTATACACCTTCACGGCGAGGAGGTTTTCCCCGTCCCGGAGCTTGTCCGTCACGTCGAACTCCGCCGCGATCCGGCTGCCCTTCGAGAACCCGACGTACTCCCCGTTGAGCCAGACGAAGAAGGCGTTGTCCACCCCGCCGAAGCGCAGGACCGCCCGCCCCTCCGGCTTTTTCGCCCCGAAGCTCCTCCGGTACAGGCCCACGGGATTCGGGCAGCGGATATAGGGCGGATCGTAGGGGAAGCAGTAGCGCACGTTCGGATAATAGCAGGTCCCGTATCCATGGAACTGCCACATCGAGGGAACGGGAAGATCGTCCCAGCCGGCGTCGTCCCATTCCAGCGCGAAGAAGGCCTCCTCCGTATCCTCGGGGAGATAGGAGAATTTCCACGTCCCGTTCAAGAGGGTCACGCGGTCGGATTCCCGGAAATTCTTATGGGTCACGCCCTTCTTTTGAGCGGGGATCAGCAGGGTCCGGGCGGGCAGGCGGTTTTCCCCGGTCATATGCGGATTGGCGAGATAGGATCGGTTCAGCATGAAATTGTCCTCCGAAGCGCAGGTTCTGGATCTCTGTTCCTATTCTAGCATATCCCGGGAGAAAAATCAACCCGGAAGCATCCGCCCGTGCCGGGTCCCCGCCCTTCGGGGGAGAGAAAAAAACCTGCCGGTCTTTCGACTGACAGGATCGTGATTGGGGCACCTCGTCCGGATTCCGGCGTTTATGCGGGGATCCGGGTCCATCCATGTCCGAAGGTGAAGAGGTCCCGGCCCTTCCCTTCCGTCTCCGTCTTATTCCGCCGCGTCCAGTCTCTGCCGCTCCACCAGACCGGCGAAGAAGCCGTTCTTTTCGATCAGCTCGTCGTAGGTCCCGTCTTCGATGATCTTCCCGTCGTCCAAAACGAGGATGCGGTCGCAGCGCCGGATCGTGGACAGCCGGTGCGCGATCACGAGACGGGTGCATCCCATCCGGTCCAGGGCTTCGGAGACCTGCTTCTGGGTCCGGTTGTCGAGGGCCGAGGTCGCCTCGTCGAAAATGAGGATCTTCGGCTTCGGGGCGATAGCCCGGGCGATCATGATGCGCTGACGCTGTCCGCCGGAGATCCCGCCCTGCCCTTCGGCGATGATAGTGTTCATCCCCATCGGCATGGCGCGGATATCGTCCGCGATCCCCGCCGCCTCCGCCGCTTCCCAGGCGTCTTTCTGGCTCAGTTCGGGGGCCGAGATCACGATGTTCGAGAAGATATCCCCCTGAAACAGCCCGGCGTCCTGGGTCACGGTGCCGATTTTGCGCCGGAGGGAGGGGAGGTCGAGTTTTTCGATGTTCCTGCCGTCGTAGAAGACCGCTCCCTTCTCGGGCTTTTCAAATCCCAGAAGCAGGCGCACGAGGGTGGATTTGCCGCATCCCGTCCGTCCGACCAGCGCGACGTATTCGCCGGGCCTGATCTTGAGGGAGAGATCGTTCAGGATATACGGCTCGTCCTCCGCGTACCGGAAGCTCACGCGGTCCATCTCGACGCTCCCGGAGAGGCGGGTGACGATCTCCTTCCCCTCCGAGGTCTCCGGCTCGGTCTTGAGGAAGGGCTCCGCCATTTCGAGGATGGGCCGGATCCTCGCCGCGGAGAGCGCCGTGTCGGAGACGGACATGAACGCGCCCATCAGCATCCCGTAGGCCGAGGTAAAGGCGAAATACGAGGACTGCCCGATCCCGCTCTTCACCGCGAGGATGTACATGACGATATTCGACACGAGGGTGATGGCGGTAGAGAACACGGCGTTGAGCTTGATGAAGGCGGGGGGATTATAGGTCAGCTCCGCCCCTTCGGCGTACAAATCCAGCCACTTGGCGAAGAGGCGCTTTTCCGCCCCCGCCAGCTTGATCTTCTGCACACCGGTGATCATCCCGTAGCTCATGCCGGATTCCTTCGCGCTGTACTCCATGTGCAGCTTGTTGATGCGGATCTGGGTGACCGTCGTGAGGATCGAGAATCCCACCGTCACCGCCACGATGACGAGGGAGGGGATCACCAATGACGGCGCGAACCGGAAGATCTGCGTCACATACAACAGCGAGGTGAGGGAGGTGAGTCCCGTGTTCATGACGATGCCGAAGAGAAGGCTGCAGAGCTGATTCACCGACAGTGACCGGCTTTTCAGTTCCCCCGGGCTGTATCTGCGGAAGAAGCTCGCCGGGAGGGACAAAAGCCGCATCATCATGGACGCCTGCACGCCTAGGGCGGTCTTGGCTCCCAGCCGGGACTGGATCATTCCCTTCACGCTGGAAATCAGCTGGGAGGACAGGGACACGCAGAACATGGCGACGGTGACTCCGATCAGTGCGTCGGCGCGTCTGCTCGCCAGCACCGGTCCGGTCAGGGCTTTGATGAGCCGGGGCATGACGAATCCGACGAACGTCACGGCCAAAGTCGCCGCGAGGATCAGGATCACGTCGCTCAGGGTCACGCACCGCTTCATGTACAGAAGAAGGTCCGGGATGCCCAGCTGCTTCTGAGGCAGGGGACGGTAGAAGCAGAAAGCCTCCGTCTCGAAGCGGGCGGCGGTCTTTTTGCCGATCTTCACCCTCTCCCCCGTCTTCGGGTCGGTATAGCTGTATCCCGAAAGAGTTCCGGGGAGCAGGGCGCAGGGCAGTCCTTCGTCCTTCGTATAGGCGAGGATTGGCCCGTAGGCGTCCCTGTACCAGCCTTCCGTCAGCTCGACGGTGCGGCGCATCAGACCGTGGGGCCGCAGGCAGTAATCGAGCTGTTCCTCCTCCCGGATGCCGTCCGGGATCTCTGCGGGCTTGAAATGGTAGTATTTCAGGATCTCGTCGATGGCGCTCTTCGTGATGATCCGCGCGTCCCCGATCTTTTCCGCGGTGCGCTGGCCGAGCACCACCCCGGCGATCCGGACAAAGGAATCCTCGAGGAGCTGATCGTCGTTTTTGCGCCGTTGTTCGATTTGGCTTTCAAACCATCCCATGAAAACCTCCGGTTTAGTTGTTAGTCGTTAGCGGCCAGTTGTCAGAAGAGACGATCCGGTGATCAGGGAGCGTTCATTTTTCCGAGCATGGAACTCAGCATTCTTCCAATTTCATCAGAGAGAGCAAGACTTCTTTTCATTTCCTGCTCAGGGATATATCCCAATCTGATGCAGATCAGACATTGCGTCCTCAGTTCTGCATTGGAGCCCCGTGCGATTGCGGGAAAGCCTGCAAAGTCTTTCTTTGTAATTCTTGACTGCCCTTCCGCTATATTGGACGGGATCGATACTGCCGCTCTGCGCATCTGGCTGGAAAGCGCGTAAAGTTCTTCCCGCGGCAAAAGTTTGACCACACGATAAATCTCTTCGACAAGATCCATCGCCTTCTGCCAGACAAGCAAATCCTGATAACCCACAAGTCCTCCTAATAGCTACTAACCGCTAGCTTCTATTCACTAGCAACTAATTCGGCGTAGATCCCGTTCTTCGCCATCAGTTCTTTGTGCGTGCCTCTTTCCGCGACCTTTCCGCGGTCCAGAACGATGATCTCGTCGCAGTCGCGGACGGTGGAGAGGCGGTGGGCGATGACGATGCAGGTGATGCCGCGGTCCCGGATGGCGTTGACGACTTCGAATTCGGTCTTGGCGTCGAGGGCGGAGGTGGCTTCGTCAAGGATGATGACGGTGGGATCCTGCGCAAGGACGCGGGCGATCTCCATTCTCTGACGCTGGCCGCCGGAGAGGTTCTTCCCGCCGCTTGTGAGCCTGTGCTGATAACCGCCGGGGAGCTTCATGATATCGTCGTGGAGACGGGCGTCCCGCGCCGCGAGGATCATTTCGAAGTCCTCGATGGAGTCGTCCCACATCTTGATGTTGTTCGCCACGGTGTCCTCGAAAAGGATGATATCCTGATCGACGACCGCCAGCGAGCCGACCATGACCTCCCGGGGATAGGCCTTCCGCGGCTTCCCGTCGAAGAGGATCTCCCCGCTCCACGGCTGATAAAGGCCGGAGATGAGCTTGGAGACGGTGGATTTGCCGCAGCCGGACGCGCCGACGAGGGCTACGCGCTGCCCGGTTCTGAGGGTGAGGGAGAAGTTTTCGATGAGGGGTTCTTCGAGGCGGGAATAGCCGAAGGTGACGTTCTTCATCTCCACGTTCCCGCGCAGTTTGGAGAGATCGGCGGTTTCGGGATCGTTCCCCGCGACGTTTTCGTCCTCCGGATATTCCATCACATCCTCGACGCGCTCCATCTGGGTCCGCATTTCCTGGATGGTCTGTCCCGCGTTCACGAGGGTCATGGCGGGGGACATGAAGGAACTGAGGAACCCCTGGAACATCAGGACCGCGCCGAGGCTGAACCGTCCTTCCATGGTCAGCCAGACGCCCGCGGAGAGCACCGCGTAGTTCGCCGCCGCCGAGAAGAAGGCAGGGATCATGCCGAGGTAGAGATTGGTCTTCGCCGCCTTGACGTCCTGGGCGTTCACGGAGGCCTGATAGCCCGCCCATTTCTGGAAAAAGCCGTTTTCCGCGCCGCTGGACTTGATCGTCTCGATCATTTCGATGCCGGTGACGGCGGCCGCCTCCAGCCTGCCCACGTCGCGCATCTGGACCCGGGTGATGTTGATCCGCCGCGCCGAGATCACCCGGGACATGACGATGTTGAGGATCAGGGTGACAAATCCGATCAGAGTGAGCATGGGGCTCTGCCTCAGCATCAGGACGAGGTAGAAGCCCATCATGACGGTGTTCAGAAGCAGCGGCGCGAAGGTATTCACGAGAGTCCCGGCGATGGAGGCGTTCATCCCGGCCCGGGACTGGATATCTCCCGCCAGACGCTGGGAGAAGAATTCCATCGGGAGCCTCAGCACCTTCCACATATAGGACGTGCTTCCGATCACCGCCATCTTGCCGTTGATTTTCAGGGAATAGACCGCCTGCGCCCATGTCACGGTCAGCTGGATCAGGGCGAGGATGCCGAGCACGATGAGGAAGGGATAGAGCCACTCCGGGTTGATCCCCGTGAGCAGGCGGTCCATGAAGATCCGGGAGGTGACGGAGTTCGAGATGCCGAAGAGATAGCTGATCGCGGTGGTCAGCATCACGAACGCTACGGCCGCCCCCGCTCCGACCAGCCGCTTCTTCGCGAATTCCGCGGTGCTCCGCCGCTCGCCGCCCGCCTCGAAATTCTCGGAGGGGGTCGGGATGATCACCACGCCGGTGAAGGAGCGGTCGAATTCCTCAAAACTCACCTTCACCGTGCCCCGGGCGGGGTCGTTCAGATAGACCTGCTTTCCCCGGAATCCGTCCAGCACGACGAAATGGTTCATGTTCCAGTGGATGATGCAGGGGAACTGTCCGTCCTCGCGCAGGGATTCCGGGCTCATGCGGAAGGCCTTGACCTGAAAGCCGTAGTGCTCCGCCGCGAGATAGATGTTTTTCGCCTTCGATCCGTCGCGGGAGACGCCGCAGTCCAGCCGCGCCTGTTCCAGAGGCACCCATTTGCCGTAGTAGGCCATGACCATGCACAGAGCCGCCGCCCCGCATTCGAGGGCTTCCAGCTGCATGACCACGGGGACCTTCGCGACGCCCTTTTTGAGGGTCGGCTTGATTTTCTTTCCGCTCATTTCCGGCTCACCTGCTCGTCAGCAAAAAGTCGAGGGGCCGGGTGCTGTCCGTGACGACTCTGCCCTCGTAGGTCCCGTCGGGGAGCTCCACCTCCGCCGTGCCGGTCGTTCTGCCGTATTCGTCGGCCTCCGCGGACGCGATCACGTATTCCTTTCCGAGGACGCGCAGGGTCATGCCGGCTTCGATGGGGGCGGCTCCGTTTGCGACGATCTGCGCCGTGTGGCCGTTCACGATCACCGCCGCGTCCGCCGTTGTCTCGAGAGTGCCCACCGCGGCCCAGGCGAAGATCCCCCCGAGGAGAAGGAGCACCGCGGCGAGGACGGCCCAGATCCCGGGGTTCGTCACGCGGAGATAGTCCGTCAGCTGTTCCGGCGAGGAAATCCGGTCCAGTGTTTTTTTCCGAAAGACGCTCTGTTCCTGATCTGACATTTGTTATCGCCTTTCCTGTTTCGGTCATACCGGTTCTGTTTTAGATTATACCATACCTTTCGCCCGATTTCAACCTTTTTGAGGGTCCCGGCGGCGGAAAACGGATTTCCCGGCGAAAAGATCCCGCTCTTTTTCGGGCGGAATCGGCCGTCCTCCCTTGCGCTCCGCCCCGGGATATGGTACAATACAGCCAGAGCCGGAAACGCGCCGGGTACGGGACTGATTTCGGATCCCGCCGGTACGCCTCCGCAGAACGATTCAGGAGGATTCGTCATGCCTTTCCGCCCCGAAAAATACCACTTCATCGCCCCCGCTCCGGGAGTGCTTGCGGATGCGGGACTGGACCCCGCCCGCGAGATCTGCCCGGTGTGGTTCGGGTTCCGCTTCTCCCTCGATAGCCGCCCCGCCGCGTTTCCCGTCGAGGTGACCGGCAAGAGCCAGTTCAAGCTCTTCGTCAACGGAAAAAGCGTGCTGTTCGGTCCCTGCCGGAGCATGCGGGAGATCGCCTACGTCGACACCCTCGACATTTCCGCAGAACTGAAAGAGGGGGAAAACCGCCTTGTGTTTCAGGTCTTCTCCTATCCCGAGAAGCCGGTGCCGGAGGATCCCCGCTCCCAGGGACCCAACTACTGCTACGGGGACAGCGACGGACCGGGCGTCTGCCTTGCCGGGGAATTCGGCGTCGATCCCGGCGATCCCGCGAACTGGCGCGTGTGGCCGGACGCCGGTCAGGGATTCAACGCGGAAGATCTCTTCCTGCTGGGAGCGAACGAGGACACGGACGGCGCGAAGGCCCTCGAAAATCCCTTCTTCAAGCCGGACTGGGACGAGGGATCCATGAAGCCCGCCGGATACGGGAGCTTCATGCAGTACACCCCCTGGGGGGAGAGGAAGAGCAAACGCTTCGAGCCCCGGCCCATCGCCCTCCTCGAACGGGCTGAACGGCGGATCCCCGGATGGACGGAGAGGACCGTACCGGCGAACGGCAGGGACAGTTTCGTGCTCGACGCAGGGGAGCTGACCACCGCCTATTTCCGCATCGGATTTTCGGGCGGGAAAGGGAGCCGCGTCACCCTCACCTACGCCGAGAGCTACTACCGGAAGGACGAGAACGGCCGGGAATACAAGGGAGTGCGGGACGACGCGAGCGGGACCATCCACGGGGTCCGCGACTATTACACCGTCGGCGGGGACACGGTCTACGAGCCCTTCCGCTTCCGCACCTTCCGGTTTGTGAAGGTGGATATCGAGACGAAGGACGAGGCCCTCACCGTTCTGCCCCAGCCCTCTGTCGAAACGATGTATCCCCTGAAGAACACGAAAAAGCCGGTCTTTACGGATCCGAAAAAGGAAAAGCTCTACGACGTGGCCTTCCGGACCCTCCGGCTCTGCGCCCACGACACCTACGAGGACTGCCCCTATTACGAACAGCTCATGTACGCCTGCGACACCCGGCTGGAAATGCTCTTCACCTACGCCGCGACGGACGAGCTGGATCTCCCCCGTCAGGGCATCCGGCTCTTCGCCCAGTCCATGATGACCACCGGGCTGACCCAGTCCCGCTTCCCCTCCCGGGACGAGCAGACGATCCCGGCCTTCGCCCTGTGGTTCGTGATGATGCTGGAGGATTACGTGAACCGGACCGGGGACGCGGAGTTCGTCCGGCCCTTCATCCCCACCGCCGAGCGGATCGTCGAGACCTTCCTCTCGAAGCGCACGGAAAGCGGACTCCTCGCGCCCCAGGGGTACTGGGACTACTTCGACTGGACGCGGGAATGGTCGAACCGCGGAGCCTGCTCACCGAACGCCGCAAGGGACGGGGAAAGCGCGCTCCAGAACCTCTTCTTCGTCTACGCGGCGAAAAGCCTGATCCGCCTGCTTCCGCGGTACAGCCGGGGGGATCTCGCGGCGTATTACGGGTCGGAATGCGAAAAGCTGCTCCGGCTGGTGGAGGAACGCTGCTGGGACGAAGAAAAAGGCCTTTACAAGGAAGGGCCTTTCACGGAGGAATACAGCCAGCACGCCCAGATCTACGCGGTCCTCTCCGGGCTGGCGGCGGGGGAGAAGGCCCGGGCGATCATGGAGAAGACCCTCGCGGACAAGAGCCTCGTCCAGTGCAGCTTCATGCAGGGCTATTATCTGTTCCGGGCCCTCGAAGCGGCGGGGATGTACGAAAAGACCGCGGATCTCTGGCAGCCGTGGCAGGACTTCATCGACCTGCACTGCACCACCTTCCCGGAGACGCCCTACGATCCCCGGAGCGACTGCCACGCGTGGAGCGCGCTGCCGCTGAGCGAATTCGCCCGGGACGGGCAGTAAGCAGACGGAGGACGGGAGCGGGCGTCCGTTTTCCCCTCCGGTGCGGTCATTTGCCGCGGAGTTCTCGCCCGTATGCCTTGACTTCCCGGCGCGGATACGGTATAATACTGCGTGAAGAAAAAAGAACCTGATTTTTCATCCGGGAGGCAGTACGATGAGAACGGACTCCATCTACGTCACAAACGAAGGCTTCGGCTTCGACGACGCGCTCGATCAGGCGGAGGCTGCCGCGCGGTTCCGGGACCTCGGTCCGAGAGGCACGCTGAAACTGCGGCTTCTGACCGAGGAGATGATCGGCATGATGCGGTTTCTGACGGACAAGAGCGAAGGAGATTTCTGGATCGAAGAGGAAAACGGCGTCTTCACCCTGCATCTGCGGGTGGACACTCCCATGAACGCCGACATGCGGAAAAAGCTCCTCGCCGCGTCCACGAGCGGGGAAAACTCCGCGGCGAAGGGCGTGACGGGCAAGCTCCGGGACCTGTTCGACCGCTTTGTCGAGCCGGGGAGCGGAAAGGACGGGCGCACGGCGGAGGAACGCTGGGACGAGCTCGAAAAATCCGTCATTGCGAATCTCGCGGACGACGTCAGCGTCGGCATTGTCGGCACGACCGTTGAAATGACGGTCACAAAGGCGTTCTGAACGGCTGTTCTCACGCCTGCGCGTCCGAACGGACAAAAACGGCGGCGTCCGTGACGGGAAAGAAAAGCCGAAGCCGCGCGGCAGAGGTATTCGATGACATCCAAAGAAATCATCCGGCGTCTTGTCGCCCACGACGATCCCCCCCGGTTCGGATACGACTTCCACACCCTCTCGGACTTCACCTGGGTCGGGACCCGGCGGTACGTCAACCTCCCTCCGAATCCCTACGACGCGTGGGGCGACTGGGAGGAACTGAAAGAACTGACGGGATTCCGGGGAGAGGTCCGTCGGGACATGTACGGCAACATCTACGGCCGGTTCAACGGGAAGACCAAGGGCGAGTGCATCCGCGGGGCGATCCAGGACTGGGACGACTACGAGTTCCCGATGCCCGAATTCGATCCGACCTTCCGGGAATACCTGCTCACCCTGGATCTTCCGCATCATGAAAAATACGTCCTCGGCGGCGGGTCCTCCCTCTTCTCGGTCCTGCGGGACGCCCGCCTGATCGCGAACGCCCTGATGGACACCATCACCGATCCCGAGACTGTCGCGGGCTTTGTCGACATGCTGGCGGAGCACGAGGCGCAGATCATCAAAAGCATCGCGGGATGCGGGATCGACGCCTGGTTCTTCGGGGACGACCTCGGGACCCAGGAGACGACCTTCATGTCCCCCGCCTCCTTCCGGGAACTGTTCAAGCCGGCCTATCACAAGGTGGCGAACGCGGCGCACGAGGCCGGGATGGCGGTCTTCCTCCACTCCTGCGGGAACGACTACGGGCTGATGGAGGATCTGATCGACGCGGGGATCGACGTGTTCCAGTTCGACCAGCCGGACGTCTATCCGACGGAGACCCTCGTGAACGAGTTCGCCTCCCGGGTGTCCTTCCATTCTCCCGTGGATATCCAGAAAGTCCTTCCGACGGGGGACCGGGAGTTCATCGAGTCCCGCGCGCTCCGGATGTGCGAGCTCTTCCGCTCCGTCGGCGGCGGCTGGATCGCGAAGGACTATCCGACCTATCATGATATCGGCGTGGAGATCGAATGGGCCCGCTGGGCACAGGACGTGATCGTCGCAAACAGCAGCCTGAAATGAAACACCGGGGGGGGACGTCTCCCGGAAGCGCAAAAAAGAGCGGAGTTTCTAATTCCGCTCTTTTCTTTTGGAACAGCCCGCATCGGTGAGGATACGGGCCGCTCCGCAACGGTTTTTCAGCGTTGTCTGTTATCTTGAAGGCTCACTGGATCTGAACCCTCTTCGTTGTGACGCTCTGTCCGATCGCGTCGGTGATGACACAGTAGACCTGAACATTGCTCGTGTATACCGGGTAGTAATCCGTCAGGATGTCCATAACGGTGAAGGTGTTTCTGGTCGTTTCCGTAGCTGCCAATTCAACGTAGCCGCTGACATCGACATACCAGTCATACGTGTAGGGAGCTTTACCGCCCGTGACTTCAACGGAGAAGTTGGCCCAGCCTTCGGCGTCCGCTCTCGCGGCTTTCGGCTGAGTCTTGATGGAGAGTTGCGAAGATGCGGTGGGGAAGGTCAGCTTGATCTGTCTGGAAGACACTTCCTGACGGTTCGCGTCGGTGACTTCGCAGATGATCCAGATGTACTCATAGGTATCAATGAAGTCTCTCAGGTCGATCCGGTCGAGATTGATGGTATCCGACGTTTTGCTCGAAGTGTTCGAGAGGAAGTAGGTGGGACGGTTTCTCGTATCGATGAAGTACCAGTCGTAGGAGTAGGGAGCCGTGCCGCCGGAGACGGTGACCGTGAAGGGCAGGGTCTCGTTTCTGTCCTTCATGACGGTATCCCTCGTCTGGGACACGATCTGCAGAGCGGCGGCCAGCTTGTAGTTGATCTTCGCCTTTTCGGAGGTGACGGTCTTGCCGGAGGCGTCGGTGATCTCGCAGACCGCGTAGATGGTGGAGGTGGACTGTGCCCAGCGGTTCAGATCATAGGCTTCCAGGGTGAGGGTGTCGGAGGTCTTGGTGGTGGAGTAGGACGCGAAGGCCGTGTGGTAACGTCCCTCTTCGATGTGCCAGTCGTAGGTGTAGGGAGCGGTGCCGCCGGAGACGGTGACGGTGAAGGAGCCGGTCGTGGTGGAGTTCGACACGGTGATATCCTGGGGCTGCTTTGTGATCCTGAGGGTCTCCGCGTAGGGCTTCAGTTCCACCTTGTTGGAGGTCACCTTGCTGTTGTTGGCGTCGGTGATTTCGCAGTACAGCTTGACGGTCCTGTAGGAACGGAAGAGGGCCGGGCCGTCGTCCACGGTGAAGGTGTTCTTCTTATCGGAAGCGCTCTTGGTGTACGCCCATCCGGTGTATCCGTCCACTTCCTCGATCCACTTGTAGGTGTAGGGAGCCTTGCCGCCGGAGATCTCCACGGTGAAGGTGGCGTTGGTGTCGTTCGCGGACTTCATCTGATAAGCGACGGGCTGCTTCGTGATCTTCATAGCCTCGTAGCTCTCGGCGACCGGTTTGACGGTGGCCTTCGCGGAGGTGACCTTCGCGCCGGTGGAATCCGTCACTTCGGCGTAGATGCGGATGGTCTTCGTGTTATTGAAGGACGAGGCGGTAAAGGGCACGTTGAAGGTGCTGGAGGTATTCTGCAGGGTCGCGGACTGCGTGGAGGTCTCGGTGTCCTTTTCGATGAACCACTTGTAGGTGTAGGGAGCGGTGCCGCCGGAGATCTGCACGGTGAAGGAGACCTTTTCGGACTCGGATCTCAGCTGATAGTCCGCGGGGCTCTTCACGAGCTTGAAGTTCTCGACGTAGTTGATGATGCCGGCACCGGAGCCGGAGCCTGTGCCTGTGCTGCCGGAACCGGAGAGGACGATCTTGGAGGTACGGGTGCTGTTGTCATAGGTGTAGGAACCGTAGCCCTGGAGATCGGAGAAATAGATCGCCATGCGGTTGTCCACGTTGCAGGCGGGAACGACGCGGCCGTCCAGATCGACGGTGATGTCGCTCTTGTACACGTCCATGACGCGGGCTCCGATCGGAAGGCCGGAAGCCTTCGAGGGAACGGAGACGAAATTGCCGGAGGCATAGTAGTTGCGGGTCACGGAAGATCTGCGCGTATTGTTGTTGTAAATCGTCGTGAATCCGTAGTTGTTCAGGTCGGAGACGACGATCGCGAGTCTGCCGTCGATGTTGTAGGCCGGGATCTCGGCGCCGTTGATGTAAGCGCGGATGTCGGTGGAAAGCACCTGACCGATGATCTCGACCGCGAAGGCGGGAACGATCATGGTAGCCACCATCAGAACGGCGCAGACGAGGGAGAGCAGTTTTTTCATGTTGGTTCCTTTCTGTAAAAATGAATTTTGACTGGGGGTTCGGACGGGATCCGCATGAGGCCGGGCGATCTCCGTCTTTCTCCTCCGGACCGCGCTTCCGATCCGCGTGAACCGGGCGGGGAGGGAAAAGAAAAAGGGGGAAATCATCCTGGACATTCCGTCATTCGGATCTTGTTTAGCAGTTTATTATACCATGTTTTTTCGCCCATTGCAAGCCCCAAATGAAAAATAAATCCCATGGGACGAAAAAATCGTCCTCCTTTCCGCGCGGACGGAAGAATCCCGGAGGAATCGGCCCGAACGGCTTGCAATCCGCCGCCCGATGCGGTATACTGGGATCGGAAACAAAGGGAACGCAGAAAGGAGCGGCCATGACCAGACGAGACCGCGTGAAAGCCGCGATCCGGTTTGAGAAGCCGGACTTCACGCCCTACCAGATCAATTTCACCGGACAGATGCGCGAGAAAATGCGGAACTATGCCGGGGAGGAGTTCTTCCCGAAGATCGACAACCACCTCTGTCAGATCGACCTGACCAAACCCCAGCGGGATCTCGGAAACGAACGTTCCGTCGACGAGTACGGCGTCGTGTGGAACAAATCCGGCGCGGACAAGGATATCGGCGTCGTGGAGAAGTACCGCATCGAAGACCCATCCGATCCCGTCGAGCTCCCGCCGGTGGACGCCGCCTTCGTCCGGGAGCAGATGAAGCGGCTGAACGAAGAGGCGGGGGACCGGTTCCGGGTGGCGGGGATCGGGTTTTCACTGTTCGAGCGGGCCTGGACCCTACGGGGGATGGAAAACCTCCTCTGCGACATGATGGCGGAGCCGGAGTTCGTCCACGATCTGCTCGAAAAAATCACAGCGCGGAATCTCGAAGTGATCGATCTCGCGCTGGAATCCGATTTCGACGGGTTTTATTTCGGGGACGACTGGGGGCAGCAGAGGGGGCTCATCATGGGTCCGAAATGCTGGCGGACTTTCATCCTCCCCTGCCTCGAAAAGATGTACGGGAGGGTCCGCCGGGCCGGGAAAGCCGTTCTGCAGCACTCCTGCGGCGACATCCGCGAGGTGATGGACGACCTTTATGAAATCGGGCTGAACGTCTACAACACCTTCCAGCCGGAGATCTACGGCTACGGCTACGCGGAGAAGATCGACGGCCGGATCGCGATCTGGGGAGGCATCAGCACCCAGCGGGATCTGCCCTTCAAAACCCCGGAGGAGATCCGGCAGGTGACGCGGGATCTGCTCGCCGCCTTCCCCCGCGGAGGCCTGATCGCGGCTCCGACCCACGACATCCCGGGGGACGCCCTTCCCGAAAACGTGATCGCCATGTGGGAGACCCTCGAAGCGCAGAAGGGGTGAGTGGGGGACCGGTCACTCCTCATCCTGTCTCCATTCGAGGATATCCCCGGGCTGGCAGTCGAGGACGCGGCAGATCCGGTCGAGGGTTTCGAAGCGCACGGCTTTGGCGCGGCCGTTTTTGAGGATGGAGAGATTCGCCTGCGTGATGCCTACCTTCTCCGAGAGCTCGGTGAGGCTCATTTTCCGCTTTGCCAGCATCACGTCGAGATTGACAATGATCATTTCGCACCTCACACCGTCAGGTCGTTTTCTTCCCGGAGAGCCGCCGCCTTGAGGGTCAGGTGGGACAGGGCCCCGGCGCACACCGCGAAGATGATCCCGGCGGTGCCCACCATCACCGAGAGCAGAAGCATCGGCCCCGACTTCGCGTTGAAGCCGAACCAGAAGACGAGGATCCCGAGCCAGAAATAGGCGACGTCCGCGAGAGCGAGCAGGGAGATCGTTTTCAGTCTCGCGGCGTTGGCCCGGCAGAAGGAGTTGTTCCGCCCGATCTCCGAGGCCACGAGCCACGCGAGAACGAGGGCCCAGAGGATCGGCACGGCGGTCAGCTCGATGAAGACGAGGGCCGGCCAGTAGAGCGCGGAGTATTCGGCGGCGGCGTCCCGGGCATCGTTCGCGACGGCGGGGACATAGAGCGCGTAAATCGCCGCGCAGCACAGGAAGGCAAGCACGACGGCGGCCTTGAGCAGTCCCGCAAAGTTTTTCTGCGTCATGATGAAATTCCTTTCCGCGGAGAAGTCCTGTTCTCCGCTCCGGGGACATGATACCACATTGCCGAGTGTTTGTCAATAGGTTTTTATCGTTTTTCGATATATTTTTTCTGTTTTTCGGATCCTGTTTCCCTGCCGGTCCGGCGGTTGGGGCAAAAGGGACTCTCCGATCCGTGTGTTTTCCCATGATTCGTGCGGTCCGGTCCACGTTTCCGTTCTTGCGCCGGGCCTCTGCCGGTGGTATACTGACTGCGTCGGAAGGAAGCAGAGGGGCCCCGCGGACTCCGATGAAATTCGTTATGAGGAGGAAAGAACATGGAACTGAAAATCGGAGAACGGATCCGGGAACTGCGGCGTTCGGCGGATCTGACGCAGGAGGAGCTTGCGGATCGGCTCGGGGTCAGTCCGCAGGCAGTCAGCCGCTGGGAATCCGCCGCGGGCTACCCGGACACCGAGACCCTGCCCCGGCTCGCGAACTGCTTCGGCGTGACCCTCGACAGTCTGTTCGGGTACGACGGGGACCGGGAACGGCGCGTCGCGGAACTGCTGGACGAGAGCGACCGGCTGGCATGGCAGAACGAATACGGCGACGTGACCCTCGACCGGTGCGCCGCGATGCTCCGGGAAGGGCTGGCGGAATTCCCCGGGGAAGAGAGGCTGACGATGGCTCTCGCACGGATCCTCTCCCGGATGGGCTGGATGCGGCATAAGGAGTGGATGAGCTACGGCGGGGACGGCTTCATCCGGTACGATTTCGACCGCCACCGCGAAAATCCCTATTGGGGCGAATGCAGCAAACTCTGCGCGGAACTCGCGGAAAAGGCCGGGCGCATGGAGATCCGTTCCGAGGCTCTCTGCGAGCTGATCCGCATGGAACGCCTCGTCGGGGAATCGGACAAGGCCCTCGCCCACGCCGGAACCCTGCCCCCGCTCGCCCGCTGCCGGGAGATCGCGCGGACCGAAGCCGTGTTCGGAGCGGATCAGGCCGGTCCCCTCGGAGAAGCCCTGCTGGAGCTCGCCTATCAGTTCGCGGAGCTTCTGGTCTACGCCCTCGTGAACAACATCCGCCATTTTTCCACCCCGATGCCCGCCGAAAAGGTCCGCGGAGCCATCGCGCTCTTCGATCTTCTGGCAGACGACGGGCGGCTCGGGATCTATCACCGGGAGCGGGCCTATCTGAACCTCTACCTCTCCCGGCTGGAATGGCAGTACGGACGGCATGACGAAGCCTTTGCCGCCCTCGACGAAGCCCTCGCGGACGCCGAAGCCTACGACCGGTTCGCCGCCGATCCCGGCTACCGCTATTCCGCCCCCCTGCTCTCCCGGTCCGAGCCGAAGACCGACCGCTTCCCGGAATCCGGCTCCCTCGCGGAGAATCTCCCGGACTGCTGGCCCATGTGGTGCAATCCCGATCCTTCGGAGGTCCGCCGGGAAATGACCGCCGATCCCCGTTTCGCCGACTGGGAACAGCGGTGCCGGGCAAAAGGGACAGGCAACGGATGAACGCCTTGCCGCCCTGCCGATAAAACAGTCAAAAAACCCGTTCGAAGGAACCGTTTCCGGCTCCCCGAGCGGTTTTCGTTTTTTGCGCGGACGTTCACCCGGCGAAACCCAGCGCGTCCGGGGCGTAGGGATCGAAGGGATAAAAGACCGTTTCGAGGCCGTTGTAAACTTTGTAGATCGCGCCGGTTTCCTTATCCACGGCGAAGGGGAAGATCACGGGGTACCAGTAGTAGTTTTCGTCCTCCCACGCGCCCTTTGCCCCGAGAGTCCCCGTCAGGATCCGGTTGATCGCGTAGCAGAGGTATTCCTCGTCCGGGCAGGGGGAGGGGTCTTCGGCAATGCTCAAATCGGGCTCGTGTCCGTAGGTGTTGTTGTAGGCCTTGATCAGCTCGGCCGCGAGCATATCCGCCGCCTTCCCTGGCGAGACCGTCACGCGGGTGCCCTCCGGGAACTTTGCCGACGCCGCCGCGGTACGCAGCTGACTGAGATAGAGGGCGGCGATACCCAGAGGATACCACGGATGATCGCGCGCCGGATCTTCCGGGAGGACCAGCACGTATTCAAAGCTCCGTCCGTCCGCGAAGGTTAAGCTCGAATACTCCTGCCTGCCCGTCAGATAATACCGTTCGAGCTGATGGGGGTACAGGACCAGCGAACCGAGCACCCCGTCCCAGTCCCCCGGATCCTTCATCACGAAGGTGGCCCAGTACTCCGGGTCCGCAAATCCGCCGTTCCACTGCTCTCCCGTCCGGATTTCGACCGCGTCGAGAAATCCTTCCGGCAGATCCAGCGAGAACAGGCCGGTGGGGGAGGTCCAGAGCGTCCCGTCTTCGGTCTGTCCTTTGGACGGTCCTTCGGGCGGCGCTTCGGACGGTGCTTCGGGCTCCGTATTCCCGAGCTCCCCGAAGGCGTTCGGATCATAGGGATCGAAGGGGACGAACCGGATGGCGCCGGAGACGGTTCCCTCTTTCTCATAGGTCCGGTAGATCCCCCCGCCCTTTTTGTCGACGGCGAAATTGCCGAGGACCGGGAACCAGTAGAATTCGTCGTCCTCCCATGCCCCGGTAAAGCGTCCGTCGGAGACCGTCAGGCGGGTAATGGCGTACCGCAGCCAGACTTCGTTCTCGGCGGGGGATGGATCCGTGCCCAGCGGCTCGAAGGGACCGTAGACGTTTTCGTATGCGATTGTCAGCTGATCCGCCAGAAACAGAGCCGCTCTCTCCGGGGCGAGGGAGGTTTCGCACCCCTCCGGGAATTCGACGGTCCGCGCGGCTTTGCGGAACCGGGTGAGCTCGTAGTCGTAGTGCCCCGCGTTCGTCGGCGAGCACTGGAGATCCCCTGGGTAGACCAGCGTGAAGTCGAAGGCCCTGCCGTCGGGATAAGTCACCGTTTTCAGCTCCTGATGGTTGGTCGGGTACATCCGGTCGAGGCGGTGGGCGTACAGCACGAGGCTCCCGAGCAGCCCGCCTCCCCAGCCCGTCTCGCCCTCGTAGTCCCGCCGGTCGTAGAAGTCGATCCAAAGATCCCCACTCTCCGTCCACGCGCCGGGGGTGATGAATATCTCCTCCTCCCATCCGGCGGGGATCGTCAGAGTGAACAGTCCGTCGGGCGCGGTCCAGCGTTCTCCTGTCCCGTCCTCTTCGGAAAGCGGCGGATGCCACGCGACCGGCCAGCCGGACATTTCCTCCTCGCTCCAGAGGGGTTCGGACCAGATGATGATATCCCCGCCTCCGGGCACATTGTTCCAGCTGCTCCGCCAGTCGAGAAGGGCGTCGCCGAAGCTGTCGTAGGGGATCGCTTCCCCGTTGATTTCGGCGGTGTTCCGGCGGTTTTCGTCGTAGTACCATTCCCCGAACCGCTCCGCCGAGAAGATCTTCGCCGCCGCAAGAGAGCCGCGCACATTCGAAAAGGCATAGCATTCGATCTTTTTGTAAAATTCGGAGGAGACCTGGGAGAACAGATAGGTCTGCCCGTTGACGGAGAAGAAGTCCCCGTAGAACCCGTCGGGCTTGTCGATGTCGTGTCCGCCGATCTCCGCCGTGAAGGTCCCGCCCGGGAGCGCGTTGCGGGAGGCCGGGACGTCCTTCACCGCCGTGGAGAACGCGCGGATCTCTTTCTTCGACCGGTCCCATTCGTAAATGTCGACGGGATAGCCGGACTCCGCGGGGCAGCGGTAGACGACGAGCTCTTTGTCCCCGTCATGGTCCAGATCGATCTTCCTCACGGCGTAGGCGGCGTCCTGCCAGCTGTTCGGGTCGTAGCGCTCCGCAAGGAAGGCGTCATAAGCGGCGTCGATCTGCTCCCGCGTCCCGTCTGAGGGCTCGAGCGGGGCGTTCTCCGCGGCATCCTCCCGGCCGAGGGCGTCCTCAAACAATCCGAGCAGGGTTTCCCCCTCTCCCCGGGGCAGCGCGACCGCCGAATCCCCCAGCCACATAAGGTCTGCGTGGGGATAGAAGAACAGCCGGGCGACCTTGCCGTACCGTCCTTTCAGTTCGAGGATCTTTTCCGCGGCGTGTCCCTCTTCCGTCTGAGACCTTTCGGACCATCCGATCTCGTCGGCCCAGCGGGTGCGCGTCATGACGTCCGACTGTGCGATCGCGTCATAGAGAGCGGAGAGCACGCCGGGATCGGTGACGGTCCCCCGGAAGGCATTGCTGCTCTGTTTGTATATGTCGACCGCCGCGATCTCGCCCGGACCGATCGCCAGGCAGGCAAGCGCGTCCTCCCCGGTCCAGCCGTCGCCGTAGAGATAATCGAAAATCCAGTACGCCCCGTCCTCGCGCTTCAATAGGAGTTCGCTGTCCACCGAGGCGAGCTTTTCCTCCGTCAGACCCGCCTGATCGGGCATCAGCCGGATATACTCTGCCATCCCCTCCTTGTAGGGGAACAGCTTCCAGCTCTCCCAGCGGGGGTTGATAAGGTCGAGATCCAGATGCGGACCCGGATCCGGCGCGGCTTCGGTCCCGTTTTCCGCGGGTTCTTCCGCAGATTCATCCTCGGGGTTCGGAACACCGTCGACCCGGAAGCCGATGGGGCATTCGCCGGATCCCGTTTCTTTCGCTTTCAGTCCGAAAAGAGACCGCTTCGTTTCGGGGAGCTTCACTTCGGCAAAGAGCGTCCGCCCGTCCGGGAGCTCGACGCTGAATCCCCCTCCCCTCGGTCCGATCACGCCGCCGCTGAGCAGATTTCCGAGAGGATGCAGTCCGAGAAACGTCGCTGTCTCCTCAAGAGCCCAGTTGACGAGCTTTGTCGACTGTCCTTCCGTTTCGAACACCGCGAGGCCGAAGGTATAGGAGATCTGATCTGCGTCGTAATATCCGAGCTTGCGGCTCTCCTCCTCCGTCAGGCCCGCGAAAAACGCGAAGACCGTATACGGTGTCCCGTTGTCCTCCGAAAACTGAATGGGAAAAATGTCACGCCCGACAGGAGCCCGCAGCGAGTGTCCGAGAAAATCGAGCTTCGCGTCTGCCGATGTCTCGTCCGCGTTCACGGGATCGATTTTCAGGCGGCAGAGGATCCTGCATTCTCCCGAATCGAAATCGACGCCTCCGTAGATCGAAGCCGCGTAGAATTCCCCTTTCCCGGTCGAGAAGAGGATCCATCCGCGCGAGGCTTCTTCATACGGGTACAGAAGTGCGTCCGAGATCCGGCGGACGTTCGTCCCGGTCTGCTCGCGGAGCCATTTCGACAGTTTTCCCGTCCCGACCGGTTCTGATCTGTCCGACCTGCTGTACCACGCCGTGGCAAAATCGTTGATCCAGAACGATCCGTCCCCGGCGATCTCGAAATTCCAGCCGGAGATCTTCTCCTTTTCGTTGAGCGCGGTTTCCCGCCAGACGTAAAGCACTTCCTCCACCGAATACCGGGAGAACGGGATGCTCTCGTCTTTCACCCGGGGATTCACGGCCAGCGCGATCCCGGCGAGCACCAGCACCGCCGCCGCGGCGATACTCACCCACAGGACGGGCTTTTTGTACTTCATCACGTTCTTCACGCGGCTCCCGGTCTCCCCCTCCCCGAAGGCAAGCACCGGCCCCGCGCTCCGTCCCCGGGAGGCGAACCGCAGAAGGGTCTTCGAATAGGCGGCGCGGATATCGACGGAGGCCCGCTTCAAGACTGCCTCGTCGCAGGACATTTCCATATCCTTCCCGGACAGACGGAACGCCAGCCACACGAGGGGATTGAACCAGTGCAGGCTCAGCGCGGCGAAGGAAAGCAGTCTCCACAGCGGATCGAGCCGCCGGATATGCACCCGCTCATGCTCCGCGACGCAGGCTTTTTCCACCTGTCCGAGACCGGCGGGCAGATAGACGCGGGGGGAGAAGAGCCCGAAGACGAACGCCGTGTCCACCCGGTCCGTCTCGTAGAGATTGCCCCCTGCCGGAACGGCCTCCCGCAGTCTCCGCTTCAAAAGAGCACAGGAGACAAGGTTCCAGACGATCATCCCGGCGGCTCCGACGGCCCAGATCACCGCCGCGGCTGTAATGATCATGTCGGTCTGACGGGAATTCAGCCCGAAGGGACCGGGGACGGGTTCTTCGATCGCAGGCTCCTCGGGCTCCGGCTCCGCAGTCACGGGGGCGGCGGGGAGGGAGGCTCCGGGATCCGGCTCAAAGTCTCCCCCGCCCTCCGGCAGGCCGGGTGATGCGGAAACAGGCCGGTCTTCGGTATACCACGGGAAGAGCTCCGTCCGGTCGTACCGCTCTTCCGGGTCAAAGGCCTGTTCGCCATACCCGGGAAGGGCTTCCGCTCCGCTTTCCGCGCCGAAAAGACCCGGGAGACGGACATCCGGCATCGGCACCTCCATCGGGATCCCGAAGGGGGTCAGGAGCCGGAGAAGCACCACCGTCCAGAGCAGATAGGAATAGATCTTCGGAGCCCGTTTCAGCCCCAGCCGCACGGCAAGGACCGCGAGGATCACGACGCTCCCGGTCAGGCTCATGCCGAGGATGGCAGAAAACACCGCCCTCATGTCCTCACCCCCTGTTCTCGTCGATGAAGCGGAGCAGGGCCCCCACTTCCTCCTCCGACAGCTTCCGGCGGCGGGAAAACGCGGTCAGAAACAAGGGGAGCGATCCGCCGAAGGTCTCCTCCACGAATTCCTCGCTGCGGCGGGCGTAAAAATCCTCCCGGGAGACGGCGGCGGTGACGGTCCCGTTTTCGTTGTGGAAGATCCCCCGGTCGCAGAGGCGGCGCAGGACGGTGTAGGTGGTGGATTTCTTCCATTTAAGCGTCTCTTCCGCTTTTTTCACCAGTTCCCCGGAGGAAAGGGGCTCGTTTTCCCAGATCAGATCGGCGAATTTCGCTTCCACTTCGCCGAGGGTGCAGGTGTCGTTCATCATGTCCTCCCGTTTTTCATACTAAATCCCTTCTAAGGGGTTACGCGGCTTCTTGAAAGAAGCCTGGCAAGAATATCCTTCGCGAGCTCACGGCAAGGCCGTTCGCATTCTACGGAGAGCGATCAAAACCCATGAAGACAGCTTTATAGAAGGAATATAGTATCAGTTTACACACAGTAGACTTGCCGTTTACAGTTTACACTAAGTAGACCGATTTGTCAAGGGGTTTGCGGAAAAAAACCGCTCCTCTTCCCGGTTTTGGGAAAAGAAGCGGTGTGATTCATACCATTTTCAAGCAAAGAAGCTGACTATATGGGTTTCGGTCGCAATATGTAGAAGGCGAACGACCTTCTTGCTCAACTCGTTGAGCGGGTGAGCATCGCGTGCGATAACTCTGATAAGGTTGGATGACTAAATTGGTGTACGGACACAGACTGAACGAAATTGAGGCAGCCTTGTCCTACCCCCAATTGAAGTTCTTGCCGCTGAACTTGTTCAGCAGGGCTTCATTTCAAGAAGCCGCGTCTCCCTTTTTGATTGACATTAGATTCACGGTCTGAACTCCGTCATTGTGAGCAGGTCGCCCGACGGGTCGATGGATTCGAGGGACACGGGATTGCCGATGGAATGGGCGTGGATGATTTTGATCCTGCCCTCCTCGACGCCGAGGAAGAACATCACATGGCCTTTTTTGTAGATGGCGGTCGGGAATCTGCTCGCCGAGAGGGCTGAGATCCGCGCCTCCGCCCCGAGCCCGGAGAGATCCGTCGTCTTCCCGGCCCAGACCCGCTGTTCGGAGGTGTTCCGGGGGAGCATGAACCCGAAGGTCCGCATAACGGAGCAGACGAAACCGGAGCAGTCCACGCCGCCGTCCTTCCCTCCCCAGCCGTAGAGGACGCCGAGATACCGGAAGGCCTGTTCGTAGAAGTTCTTCACGGTATAGGGCAGAACGCCGCGGACCGCATCGGAGGGATTCAGGGCATACACGGCGCTGAGGCAGGTCCCGTCTTCCCCCCGGATCGGCAGAATGACTTCGTAATCCCCGCCGCGCACTTCCGAGAAGGGGAGCCAGACGCCCATGTCGAGCCGGACTCCGCCGACCGTGACGGACGGAGAAGTGATCGTGACGCCGGTTTCGGGATCCCGTCGGGCGTACCGCTCGAAGGTTTCCTTCCCGCAGGACGCCGCCGATTTCGCGGGGATCCATCCGGCGTAGTGATAGGCCTGAACGAACAGATAATTTCCGTCCGCGCTTTTGTGCAGGACGCAGACGGGCGTCCCGACGGAGAGCTCGGTCTCCTGCGCCCGGTCGAATCCCGGATTTCCCTTCGGGGCGAAGACGACGGAGGAGGGGAAGGACCGGAGATCGCAGCGCGCGGTGACGATCGCCCGTCCCACCGAAACCGACGCGGGGATCGCGTTCAGAGCGCGGTTATCGAGGATCGCCTGCCGGGTTTCGTCTCCCACGTAATTCCCGTGGGCGTCGTAGTCGTACCCCGCGGGGAAGACATAGGCCCCGATCTTCGCGGAGACGAGGGAGCCGTCCACCGTGTCGGGCCACGCGGCGAGATCTTCGAGGGTCGGACAGGCGGCGGTCATCGAGGCATTGTACGCGGCGATCTCCTCCGGGGTCATGAGGATCTCGTCCGCCGTGCCCTCTCCGAATCGGCTTTCGTAAGCGGCAGCCTGGGCGAGGGTGCGCTCGGACCACTCCCGTCCGAGGATCCCGGGATCCTCCCCGTCGTCCGCGGCGTTCATGGAAAAGCGGATCCGGCCTGCGGGATCGTACAGGCGCATGAGGGTGGCGGCGCATTCGGCCCGGGTGACGGGGGCGTCGGGGGATGCGGCATGGGTCTCCCCGTCCGTTCCCTGGGCGGCTCCGGCGCGGTAGAGAAGATAGATCCCGGCGGCGTGGGGATGGGTCCCGGGGACGTCGGGGATGGAATCCTCCGGGATCTCGTTGATCTCTTCGGGGGGCTCGGGGAGCGCGCGGGCGAAGAAGGAGAAGATCTCCCCCCTCGACGCGGGTTCGGTCCAGCCGCCGTCCGGGATCTCCTCCGCGAGGATCCCGCAGTTCCGGGCGGCCTCGGCGTAGGAGGAATACCACAGGGGGGATCCGTTCTTCGTGACGACCGCCCCGGTTTCAAGCCGTTCCCGCAGACAGACCGCCAGCTTCACGGCTTCGGAGCGCAAGACCGGTTCCAGCGGCGCGAAGACCGTCGGGGTCCGCCCGTTCACGAATCCGGCGGAAACAGCCGCGGCCACGTCCTCCCGGTACCAGGCGTCGGCGGGCACGTCGGAGAAGGTCAAGGGGGAGCTTTCGTCGGATCCCGGTTCGGCCGCCCGGGCGGGGATTTCGAAGAACGGGGACAGCAGAGCGCAGATCAGAAACAGGCAGAGGGCCCGCCTGACGGAGAAAACCGGGAGCGGAGAGCGCCTGTCTCCGTTCTCCCGGTCCGAAATTGGATTCAGAGTCCGTTTCATCATTCGTCAGCATCCATTGTGCAAACTCAGTGTTTGTGATAAGGCCACGGGGCGGAGGCGTAGGGGATCCCGAAGAAATCGTAGTCGAATCCCTTCTCGAGGTAGGAGCCCTCCAGGGTGGGATCGTACAGGAGCCGTTCTCCGTCCTTCACGATCTCGACCCAGCCGTGGGCCTGCAGTTCCCCGCCCACCAGTCCGCTGATGGCTTCGGCGTCATATCCGAGGGCCCGGGCCAGCATGGCGAAGGCGGCGGTGAAATTGTAGCAGTTGCCCTTTTCCGTCTCGTACATGGTGCGGGCTTCCTCGACCTCCCATCCGCTCTCGCCGGGCTCGTAGAAATTGCGGCGGCGGTAGAAATAGCTGTCGCGGACGAAGAGATAGGCGGCCTTGAGCTTTTCTTCCCGCGTCATGTCCTCGGTCGTGACTTCTTCAAGGATCTTTTCGACGTGTTCGTCCACGGATTTGTCCCCGGAGGAATACTTTCCGTCCCTGCCGAAGGTGAGATAGCGGCCGAGGGTCTTGTCCGTCAGCTTTCCGCCCTTGCCGTCGGAGGCGTAGAGATCCAGCCCTTCGAAGATCAGAAGTTCTTCGTCCACGGGCTCGGGCAGGGGTTCGGCGAGCATCCGTTCCAGTTCCTCGTCGGCCCATCCGGTGCTCTCGGGGTTTCCGATGCCGTGGGCTTCCGCGGTCCGGGAGTCCTCTTCTTCGGTCTTTTCAGGCTCTTTCTCCGGCTTCTCCTCCTCCGCGGGGATCCAGGTTTCGGCCCCGTTCGATTTCTTCACGCCGTGGGGGACGGAGGCTTCGGTCAGCTCGTAGTAGGCCCAGTGCTCCGGGGTCAGGTCGGAGTAGAGGGGCTCGGTGATGTTCTCGTCGATCCAGTCCTTGTCGGGGGACCGGTCCAGAGCGCGGTTCACGACCTTCGCGGTCTCGGCCCGGGTGATGGATCCGTCGGGGTGGAAGGTGCCGTCCTCATAGCCGTTGACCCATCCGAGCTTCACGGCGGCGGCGATGGCTCCCGCGTAGGGATGGGAGGCCGGGACGTCGGAGAAAGCGGATTTTCCGGCCGATCCCGCGGACGCTCCGTTCACCAGCCGGGACAGGGCGGAGACGAGTTCCGCGCGGGTCATGTAGTCGGTGGGACGGGCCTTGTCGTCCGGGCAGTCGATGATCGAGAAGGCCGCCAGCAGACGGACGGGCTCGGCATACCACGCGTCGTCCTTCACGTCTTTGAGCACTGCCCGGTCCGCGGGTCTCTGGGCGAGCAGATTGTACAGGATCTGGCAGGCCTCCGCCCGGGTGATCTTGCCGCCGGGTCTCGCGGTGCCGTCGTCGTAGCCGTGGAGGTATTCCCGGTGGTTCCTGTCGTCGGTTTTCAGCGACAGCGTGACGGACGCGACCGCGACGAGTTCTTCTCCCCCGTCGTCTTCGGGCGCGGGCTCGTTCTTTTCGTCGGTTTCCTTTTTCTCTTTATCGTTCTTCTCTTCGGATTCTCCGGCTTTTTCGCCGTCCTTCGGCTCGGGATCGGATTTCCCGGCGTCTTTGTCTGCTTTGTCTTCTTTGTCCTTATTGCCGGATTTGTTCTCTTCTCCCGGCTTTTCCGTTTTCTCTTTTTCAGGGGTCTTTCCGTCCTCTTTCCCGTCTTCCATCCAGTCGTCCTCCCCGCCGCTGAGAGACGCGCTCTCACGGGAATCGGCAGAGGTCAGGGACAGGGTGTCGGAGATCCCGGAGGGCAGATCCCCGTCTTCTCCGTCGATCACCGCGGCGGTCTTCGCGGGTTCGTTCACCGGCTCCGCTTCGGGTTCGGATCCTTCGAGGTCCGTGAAATCGAGGAGGGGGACCGTTCCGGCTTTGGCGGCCTCCTCCGTTTTTTCATCCTCGGCGGAGGGGATCGCGGCGGCGACGGGGGCGGAGGAATCGGTCAGTTCCACCGGGAGCGGGTTTTCGAAGGTCTCCTCTTCAGGGACGACGGCCGACACCGGCTGATCGCGCACGAATCCGAAGGGGTCGGTCACGATCTGTCCGAGCTCCGAAACGGTGGGCAGAGCGTCGCTCCGGGCCGAATGGGCGGTCACGCCGAGCAGAACAGCCGAGCAGCACACGAAGGCTCCCACGCCGAGAAGCCGTTTCCAGGAATTTCTATTCGACATCGCGCACTGTCTCCTCTCCGTTTTCGCGGTATGTATACACGGTAAATCCGTCATAATAGAGATTGCCGTCCTCGCCGTCTCCGAAACAGCTGGGGGCGTAGTCGGAGTCCCCCGGCTCGCCGATCAGATCGTAGAGCGCGGAAACCGGCTTGTCGATGCAGGTCATGGCGGCGGCGACTGCTTCCTCCGTGCTGAGGGGGTTCTGTTCCTCTTCCGCCTCCGGCTCGTGCGCTTCTTCGGGGGCGTTTTCTTCCGATCCGGCGGGCTCTTCGGCTTCCGCTGCCGCGTCTTCTTCGGCGGGGGCTTCCGGCGTCGCTTCTGCGGTCACGGCGGCGGTTTTTGCGGTCGGATCCGCCGGCTCCCCGGGGTCGGCTTCCGTTTTTCCTCCGCAGGAGGCGAGGAGCAGGCAGAACGCGAGAACCGCGAGGGTTCCTCCGAATCTCGGACGCGTCGTGCCTGAATGAATCAGTTTCTTCATGCTATCCGTTCTCTGTTGGCCAATGGATTCTCCCGCGCAGTCGGAACGCGCCGATCCGCGGGACAGTTTGCCGATTTTTTATTATAGCGGAACGGTTTGAACCATTCGTGAACAGAACGCCGAAACCGGTCGATTTTACAAAGAAAACACAGAAAGTTCACATTTCGGCGAAGCGACCGGGGTCATGAATTTGATTTATGAATCTATGTTTAATCTTCACGATTGACTTATATGCGGATCCGTGCTATAATGAAAGGTGCGGGATCGGAGGAAAACGGGGATCCCGCAGTTCAGGGAGCCGGGATCATGGCGGAAGGAGAGCGTATGAAAATCAACCGGGAGAAAATCATCAAGTCCGTCAAGGCGGCGTTCTTCATTCTGGCGGGGAACGCGCTTCTGGCGTTTCTCGTGGCGGCGTTCGTCATTCCCCACGACATCATCATGGGCGGGACCACGGGCATCGGCATCGTCCTCGGGCGGGTCCTCCCCGTCGAGACGGCCTTGATCGTGCTGATTCTGAACGTCATTCTGCTCCTCGCGGGGCTGTTCGTTCTGGGAAAGAAATTCTTTCTCACGACGGTGGCCTCTTCCCTGCTCTACCCGGTCTTTCTCGGTCTGATGCAGAGGATCCCGGGGATCGGCGGCATGACGGACAACGAGCTCCTTTCGGCGATCTTCGCGGGGGTGCTCATGGGGCTCTCCCTCGGGATGGTGATGCGGGTCGGGAGCTCGACCGGAGGCATGGACATTTTGAACCTGATGCTCCACAAGTGGTTCCATCTGCCTGTGGCGGTGTTCGTGACGATCACCGATTTCGCGGTGGTGGGAGGGCAGGCCCTGTTCCTCGAACCGGAAAAGCTACTCTACGGGATCGTGGTGCTGGTGCTCGAAACGATGGTGCTCGATCAGGTGATGCTCTTCGGCACGGCGCAGATCCAGATCTTCGCGGTCTCCCCCCATTACGAGCAGATCCGCCTCCGGCTCCTGACCGAGCTCGAGGCGGGCGTGACCATGACGATGATCGAGACGGGATGCCTCGAAAAGCAGCAGAAGGGCGTGCTCTGCGTGATCCCGAACCGGAAGCTCTACGCCGCGACGGAACTGATCCAGGAGATCGACCCCGCTGCGTTCATCACGGTGACGAAGATCAAAGAGGTCCGGGGGAGAGGATTCACTTCGGCAAGGGAGCCGGTGGAGATCCCGGGGAAAGCGTGAGCGCATATCAGGGCAGAAAGAAAAACCGTTCGGATGAGAGAACCCGGAAAGTTCCCGTCCGAACGGTGTTTTTCGTTTATGCCGGAACCCCCGTCACTCCTCCTTCTCCCCGTCCTCCGACGCGCTCTTCGAGACGAGCACGGTGAGCTTGGTGACGCGCATGTCGTCCATCGCGGAGACGACGACGGTGAGGGTGGTGACGGGTTCGTCCCCGTCGGGCTCTTCGCCGTCTTCGAGGGGGATGTCCCGGAAGGAAAAGCTGTCGCCCACGTGGGGGTCCGCCTCCAGCCGCTCGATGGCCCAGCCGCCGACGGTGGAGTATTCGCATTCGAAGTCCCGGGGCTCGAATCCGATCTCGGCGAAGAAATCGTCGATGTTCATGTCGCCGTTGACCTCGTAGGTGTTCTCGCCCGTGCGGACGCATTCCTCCACGATCTCGTCGCTCTCGTCCCAGATCTCGCCCACCAGCTCTTCGAGGATATCCTCCATCGTGACGAGCCCGAGGGTGCCGCCGAATTCGTCGACGACGATGGCGATGTGGGTCTTGCGCTCCCTCAGCAGGGAAAGGGCGGCGGGGAGCTTCATGGTCTTGTGGATGAAACTCGGCTTCATGAGCAGGTCGCGGAGGGAGAATTCCGATCCGGCTTCCCTGTCCGTGATCCGCTTGTAGTAGTGGTTCAGGTAGAGGATGCCGATGATGTTGTCGATGGAATCCTCGTAGACCGGGATGCGGGAGTACCGGGATTCCCCGACGAGTGCGGCGATCTCCTCCGGGGTGTCCGCGATATCGAAGGCGGTCATGTCGATCCGGGGGGTCATGATCTCCTCGACGGTGGTGTCGCGGAAGTCGATGGCGGACTGAAGAAGCTCGCTCTTTTCCTCGTCCACCACCCCCTCCTCCTCGGCGGTCTCGATGATGGAGGAGAGCTCCTCTTCGGTGACGGTCGGGGCGTCCTCGTCGTCCTTGCCCCAGAGGGAGGAGAGGAACCGGATCAGCTTCATGACGAGCCACACGAGGGGATAGAGGATCCAGGTGAGGATGCGGGTCGGCCACGCGAAGATCCGAACCGCGCTGTCGGCGTTGTTTTTCGCGACGATCTTCGGCACGATCTCGCCGAAAATCAGGATGATGACCGTCATGACGACCGTGGAGACGAAGGAGGCCATGCCGTCGCTGTTCATCGTGTGCAGGGAGAGAAGCAGGTTCATCGCGACGACGGTCGCCGCCGTGGACGCCGCGATATTGGCGAGGTTGTTGCCGATCAGGATCGCGGAAAGGGCCGTCGTGAAATCCTCGCTGATGCGGGAGGCGAGGGCGGCGGATCTGCTTCCCGCTTCGGCCGCTTTTTTCAGCCGCAGTTTGTTGGAGGCGTTGAAGGAGATCTCGGAGGCGGAGAAGCACGCCGAAAGGATCACCATCAGCACGATGATGAGAAGGTACCTCATTCCGTCCGCCCTCCCTTCTCACGCTCCCGCTCGTCGTCGGAGTCGGGGGAGATCCTGCGCAATACCCGGGCGAGCATCGGTTGCCCGTCGGCGTCCTCTTCTTCCTCTTCGGCGTGGGCCGCAGCCTCTTCGGCTTCCTTTTCGGCGGCTTCCTCTTCGGAGAGCAGGTGAATGTCCGCCGAGACGACCCGTCCGTTCTCGACGTGCTGCACCGTGAATTCGAGCCGGTCGCGCCGGAATTCCTCCTCCTCTTCCGGGATCTTCCCGAAGTGTTCGAGGAGGAGGGAGAGAAGCGGCTTGTCGGGAGCGAGCCCTTCGGGGCAGTCCGTGCCGAGACGGGAGCAGATCTCCCCGAGGGTGAGCTTGACGGAGACCCGGAACCGGTTGCCGCCGAGCTTGATGAAATCGCGGTCCACCACGTCGTCCTCGTCCCAGATCTCGCCTACCAGCTCTTCGAGGAAGTCTTCGATGGTCACGAGCCCGAGGGTCTTCCCCTCCCCGTCCGCGACGATGGCGAGATACAGCTTGTGCTGGCGCATGACGGACAGAAGGTCGTCGATCCGCGCGTCCGGCGAGACCCGGTAGGCGGGCGTCAGGAGGGAGCGGATATCGATCTTCGGGTTCTTCAGGTATTCGCGCACGAACACGCGGATGTGGATGAGGCCGATGATGTGGTCGACGTCCCCCTCGTACACCGGGAGGCGGGAATGGGTGGATTCGCGCAGGACGGCGAGCAGTTCCTCGTTCGGAAGCCCGGCGTCCGCGGCGGTGATGTCCTCCCGCATGGTCATGACGTCGGCGGCTCTCGTCCCGGAGAAGTCGAGGGCGGATTTGATAAGATCCCCCTGCTCCTCGTCCATCACGCCTTCCTCTTCGATGGTGTCGATGATGTCGTAAAGCTCTTCCTCGGTGACGGAGGGCTCCTCCTCCCGGGGGAAGAAGCGGTCCGAGAGCTTGGTGAAGACGGAGGAGACGAAGCCGAACACCGCCGCAAGAGGGGCGAGCAGCTTCATCAGGGCCCGGAGGGATCCCGCGGCGAAAAGGGCGGCCGATTCGCTCCGGTCGTTGGCGAACGCCTTCGGGATCATCTCCGAAAAGAGGAAGATCACAAGGGTGGTGACGACGGTGCAGACAAAGGTCACCCGGTCGGACGCGCCGAACAGCCGGGTCGCGATGACGGTGGCGATGGAAGCGGCGGCGATGTGGGTGAGGTTGTTGCCGATCAGAAGGGTGGTCAGCGCGCGGTCAAAATTCGCCGAGATGAAGACGGCGTTCTTCGCGCGGCGGTTCCCGTCGTCGGCTTTCGATTTGACGCGGATCCGGTTCATCGCGGAAAAAGCGCTCTCCGCTCCGCCGAAATACGCGCCGAGAATCACAAAAACGACGAAGAGCAGAACCAGTCCGAGGACCGGGGCGTGCGCGGGGGGAGGCTCCGCGGCTGCGGCAAGGGGATCGGCTTCCCCTCCCGTTCCCGCGGCGATTGCAAGCGCGGCGCCCGGAAGACGCATGATGGTTCGTATGTTCCCGTCCGTGTCCATGATGGGATCAAAGTCTCCTGTTCTTCAAAAAGATATCAAGGGGTATTATAGCATAGTTTCGGGGGAATTGCAAGAGGGAGAATGAGGAGTGATTAGTGGCTGGTGGCTAGCGGTTAGTGGCTGGTAGAGCGGTATGGTTGACAGTGGCTTAATGAATCACAGCGGTTCAGTCTTTGAGGGCTCTGCGTTTCAGTTCATACACAAGGGCTGCGCATCCCGCGGCGAGGAGGAGGACGGCGGCGGCGAGGGCGGGCCACGGGTGGGACAGGCAGAGCCAGAGCCAGTATGTCGGGAGGGCGGGGCGCAGTTTCCCGAGGACCGGGAAGAGGAGGGCGGCGTCGGCCCAGAGGGGGAGGAGCAGGAGGGAGAGGAGCACGGTCACAAAGAGGAATCCGTAAGCCCATTCCGTCCGGCGGAGCACCGTCTGGAGGAGCGCGGAAAGACCCGCCGAGAGGAGCAGATAGACAAAGGCCGGTCCCGCGAGACTGAGCAGCAGGGGTCTGCCGAGGAGAGCCGCGACCGCTCCCGCCGCAAGAGCCGAGAGGAAGAATCCCGCCGTCTCCCAGAACAGGCCGGGGAGGGTCAGGGTGAGGAAAGCCCGTCCCGCTCCGATCCGTCTCACGGGCTCCGTGTCCTTCGGGGAGGAGAACCGGACGACGCCCACGAAGATCCCCGCGAAGAGCAGGACCGAGAGGACGCCGAGGATATAGGAAAGCGAGCCCTCCTCGCCTGTGGGGAATTCCCCGCGCCAGACGGATTCGAAGGAGAAGAGCGCACCCCCCTCCATCATCCGGCGGTATTCCGAAAAGACCTCCTCCCGGGGGATCTCCGCTCCCGCAGATTCGAGGGCGGAGGCCGTCAGATAGGGGGCTTTTTCGGCGAAGATCGCGGCGGAGGCCTGATTGCGGTAGAGGGTCGGGACAAAGGCGTCCTCCGCTTCGAGGAAAACGGCGGCTCCGTCGGAATTCCCGTGGAGGGAGGCTTGTCCGAAGCCGTCGGGCAGGATCACCCCGGCGTCGATCTCCCCCCGTGCGGCGGCTTTTCTCAGATCCGCTTCCGTGTCGTAGAGAAGAAATCCCTCCGCCGTCAGCCTTTCGACGATGGAGCGGGAGAGGGCGGAGTCGTCGAGGGAACAGATCCCGGCGGGAGCCATCCGGTCCGCGTCCCCGAGAAAGGCCGAACCGAGGGCCGCCGCAAAGATCAGAAAACAGAAGAGCGGAAAGGAGACAGAGCGCAGAAGCCGCTTCAGGGCGAGAAAAAAGGTCCTCATCTCAGGTCTCCTCCTCTCCGGCAAGGGTCTTTTTCCACCAGAACCGAAGGAGGACGGCGGAAAGCGCGGTATAGACGAGGCAGGCTGTAACGGAAGTCCAGAATGCCGGTCCCATCCCCCCTCCGAGCGCGGGCAGAAGCAATCCCTGCGCCGCGCCGAAGGGAGTCAGATCCCCGATCCGGAGCAGCCACCGGGGGAGCAGAGGTCTCGGAATGATGCCCCCGCAGAGGATCAGCCCCGCACCCGCCGCGACGGTAATCTCCGCGACGCCCCCGCCGAAACAGAGGGACAGGCAGGCTCCGGGGAAGCCGAGAAACAAGGCGCAGAGCAGGGAGCACACAAGAAAGGACAGCCAGAATCCCGCCCCCGCGTTCCCTTCCGGAAGGATCCCCGACCGGGAGATCAGGAAAAATCCCCCGAGGGCGGCGAAAAAGCGGTAGGCCGTCGTGAATCCGATCTTGGTCCCGAGATACCGCGCCGGTCCCACGCCGAGGGTGCTCATGCGGCGGATCAGGGGGGAGGAGGCGTCCGAGCGGAAGAGGGGAAGGAAGAAGACCGCCGAGAGAAAGAGCGCGAAGGTCAGCCAGCAGAGGGCGTAGTGCTCCGCCAGATCCCGTCCCGCGTCCTCGGACCCGTTCCCCGGCTCGTCGGTAAAATAGGCAAAGGAGCGGTTCATAGCCTCGTCCAGCAGGGATTTGTTCGAGCGGTCGAGGTAGCCGCTCCGCACTTCCGGATCGAGGCCCCTGCTGTCGATCAGGGATTCCCCGGCGAAGACCCCGTACTGACCGGCGGCGAGGAGGGTCCCCCCGAAATCCGCCACGGCCTCCACCATCTCCGCCTGAGACGCGAGCGCCGCGGAATAGAGGATCCGCCCGCCCCCTTCCGATCCGCTCAAAATATCGGAGACGAATTCGTCCGGCAGGATCACCACGGCGGCGGCTTCCCCGGCGTCGAATGCCCGGAGCGCGTCCTCCTCCGTCATGACCTCCGCGTCGAGAACCGCGGCGAAGGCTTCGAGATTGCGCACGGTGCGGACGAGGATCCGGCTCGTAATGCTGTCCTCCTCGTCCACCACGGCGATTTTCACGGGGGTGTAGAGATTCCCTTCCCCCGACAGCAGGCGCACCGCCCCGGCCCCCAGCAGGGTCACGCCCACAAGAAGGATCAGGGAAGCCAGCACGCAGCGCAGGAACAGCCGCAGATCGCGTCGGAACATAGGCTTAACCGAGCAGTCCGCCGAGGATCAGCCCGCCGAAGATGCCAAAGGCCTCGGTCGCCATCTTCCCGGCGAATTCCTCCGCGTCCTCCGCGATCTTTCCGACCTCATCGGCGGTGAGGCTCAATGCGTCCCGGTATTCGGGGATCGGTTTCAGCTCGTCGGATTCCCGGACCGTGATCTTGATGCCGCCGAGGGCGAGGCTCGTGTCGCCGAAGTCCACGGAATCGAGGCGCAGGACCGTCTTTCCGTCTTTGATTTCGAGGTTCCCGGAGAAGGAGTATTCCCCATAGACTTCCATGCCGTCTTTCAGCTGGAAGTTCCCCAGCAGATCCCCGGACACCGTACTGCGCCGGATGATGCCGTTGAATTTGGGTTCGCCGGAGATTTTGGCCTCCAATGCGTAGGTCTTCAATTCCCCGTCATCCCTGACAAACCATGTGAACGATCCGCTCTCTTCGCCGACCTTCATGTCCGCGCGGATCTCAGAGGGGGATTTCCAGTCGGGCGCGCAGAGGAGATCGGCTTCAAGACGGCTGCCGTCAACGCCCGAAACGCCGGTGAAGTCGATCCCGACGATCTGGCCGTTCTTCTTCGAAATATGGAAGACAAAGGAAAGGGAGGTCTTTTCGATCTCTTCGCGCCGGGATTCGAGGTCGGAGAGCATCTCGTCGATCCAGTCCCCGTAGTTTTCGGGATCCGGAAGGTCTCCGGCGATCTTTTCAAAGGCGGGCGCGAGGTCCTTGTACAGTTCGGCAAAATCCTCGCTGTCCCGGGCATAGGCGAGCAGATCTCTGAGGAAGCCGTAGAGCTTTTCCCCGCCGAGGTCCAGAGCGATATTCTTCACGGGGATCCTGCCGCAAAGCTCCGTGGGGATCTCTCCCGCGCTCTCTTCGAATTCCGCGTATTTTTTGACGAGGGCGAAGAGGTCGAGAAGGGTCTTTTCTCCGAGCTTCGCCTTATCCTTGTTCTCCGCTCCCTCGGCGATCCCTTCGAAGAAGTCCCCGAGGGCGGTGCCGTCGATCCCGAGGCTGTACTCCCCGTCGGGGCCGAACACGGACTGATCGAATCTGCCGCGGATGTCCCCGAATCCCACCCCGTAGGCGCTCTGCCCGAGGATGGCTTCGGACTGCACGGCGAGGCTCTTCCCGTCGGTGTACGCGGCGAAATCCGCCATTTCCGCGCCGTTGATGGAAATCGCGCCTTCGAGGGAGCCTTCGGTGGCATTCTTCGTGTTCATCACGGCTTTGAGGCGCACTCCGGCGTCCACGCGGATCCCGAGAAGCGATTCGGTCAGATCCGCCGCGCTCCCGGAGATCTCGATGCTGCCCGCTTCCGCCGCAGAGGAGAGGACGGAGACGGGTTCGCTGGATTTCGCGGCTTTCAGGCTCGTTTTGACGGCCTTTGTCAGCTTTGCGGCGGGGTCGTTATGCAGGAAGAAGAAAAGAGTTCCCGCGACGGCGGCGAGGAGCAGCACCGCGACAAGGATGATGATCGGCGCCTTCGATTTTTTCTTTGCGGGCGCGGCGGGATAATACGGATAGGAACCAGAGTTCATTTTACCCTCCTTGAAAAAGCTGACACGGGGTCGGATGGCGTTTGTCCGGCGGGCTCCCTCACCGTCTCTTCCGATGGGACGGGGGAGGACATGCACCGGAGATAGAGATCGTGGAACGCGCGCTCGTCCGCGGGCAGATCGGACACCAGCCGGACGCCTCCGCCGGGGGAGAGGACGAGCATACGGTCGCAGAAGGGGTGGAATTCCGCGGGATCGTGGCCCACGTAGAGGATGGTCTTGCCCGCCGCCTTCCAGTTCCCGATCAGCCCGGCAAGGGACTCGCGGAACCGGATATCGAGGGCGCCGCAGGGTTCGTCCAGCAGAAGGGTCTCGGGATCCCCGGCCATGGCGCAGGCGATGCTGACCTGCTTTTTCATGCCCCCGGACAAGCGGTCCACCCGGCGGTCCAGCCATTTTTCCACCTCGAAGGGGAGGGGACGCGGCACGGGAGCACCGGCGAGATCCGCGAAGAAGCGCAGGTTTTCGGCGACGGTGGCATCCCCGAGGAGCGCGGAACCCTGGGGGACATACCCCACCCTCCCGGCGATCCGGACGTGCCCGGAGAGGGGTTTCCGGATCCCGGCGGCCAGCGTCAGAAGGGTGGTCTTCCCGGATCCGTTCGTCCCGGCGACGACGACGCACTCCCCGGGACCCGCCGAAAAGTTCAGATCCCTGAGTACAGCCCGTCCCCTGCCGAAAGAGAAGGAAACGCCGTCAAAAACGATCCTCGCCTGCGTTTTCCCGATCCCGTCCATCTTCCGTTTCCTCTCCTCCCGCGCGAATCGGACAAAGTTCGTCCTTTTTCTCCTTCATTATAACATATCGCTCCATTGCGGTCAAGAGATTTCGGACGGGAAAAATCCCCCGTGAAGCTTCTCTCGCGCAGGGGAGATCGGATCACGGAGGATTTATACTATTCTCGCTCTAAAAAGCTAACTATATGGGTTTTGATCGCTCTCCGTAGAGTGCGAACGTTATTGGTCTAGCCTGTCCTTTTCCCATTTCAGAAGTTCTTGCCAGGCTTCTTTCAAGAAGCCGCGTTTTCCCTTTTAGTTTGAGATTAGTATTATTTTCAATTTGAGGAAATCAACGGAGTTCCGGGATCATTCCAGTTCTACCTTCACGGGTTTTCCCGTCGCCATCGACTCGTTGCAGGCCATCGTGAACGCGACGGACTTGAACGCGTCTCTGTACGGGGAGCGGACCTTCGAGCCGTCGCCGGAGATCACGGCCTCGATGAAAGTGCGGTCGCAGAGGATGCCCGCGTCGCCTTCTTCCTGATAGACGATGCTTCCGCCCGCCTTGCCCAGCGCGCCGTCGCCCTTGATGACGAATCCGCCGTTCTCTCCTTCGGGTTCCGCGGGTTTCTCGCCGAAGACTTCGAAGGTGCCGAGGATCTTCAGTTCCGCTCTCTTGTCCCGGGAGGAGAAGATGATCTTCGAATCAAAGGAATTGCCGCTCGTGGCGTAGTCGCCGGTGGAGATCGTGCCGATGGTCCCGTTCTTGAACTTCACGATGGTGACGGAGCAGTCGTCCGTGTTGTAGTCCGGGATCCCCTTGACGAATCCCCGGGTGCCGTAGGTGCAGACCTCTTCCGGCTCGCCGAAGGTGTAGCGGATGATGTCGAACTGATGGATGGTCTGCTCGACGATCTGACCGCCGGAGAGATCCTTGTCCTTCCACCAGAACACGCCGGGTACGCCGCCGATGCGGGTGCAGTCGATAAAGACGATCTCGTTCTCGCGGCAGAATTTCAGATTGGGCTCCACCAGCTTGGAGTAGCGGCACTGGAAGCCGGAAGCCGTGATGAGGTTCTTCGCCTCGGCCGCGTCGCGGATCCTTCTCGCCAGATCGAGATCCAGCGCGAGGGGCTTTTCCACGAAGAAGGGGATGCCCCGGCGGATGGTCTCGAATTCGATCTCCCCGTGGCAGTAGGGGGGGATGCAGATGAACACCATGTCCGGCTGGATCTCGTCGTACATTTCGATGTAGTTGGTGAAGGCTTTGCCGCTTCCCGCTTCCTTGACGAAGTTCTCAGCCCGCTCGGGGATCAGGTCGCAGAAGCCCGCCAGTTCCACGATGTCGGTGAACTGCTTGAAGTGGCCGAGGTGGTAGCTGCCGATGCCGCCGCATCCGATGATGGCAAGTTTTTTCATGTTCTGTCTCCTTTATGGGGATGTAATATTTTTTATTTTCCGGTTTCCGGAAGGCTTCATTCCCCCTCCGAAATGAGGATCAGCGCGCTGCTCATGGAGGAGGGGATCCTCACGAACAGGCCGTCCCGGATGAGTTCAAATCCTTTTGCCTCATAAGTCCCGCCGCCGTTGTCCTCCATCACGCGGTAGGTCTTTCCGGCGTCCAGCCCGCGGGGGTACACGGTGATCTCCGTCTCTTTTGAATCTGCCGCGGAAAACACGCCCACCGCGTCCCGGCTCCCGTCCTTCGAGGCCAGCTCGATCACCGCCGTCCGGCCGCGCTTCATGGCGTCGGTGGATTCGGTGTGATGGAAGACAAGGGAATCGCAGATATAAGGCCGGATGAAGTCCTTGTAGATCTTCACCTCCCGGGCGATAAAACCGAAAGCGTCATCGTTCATCGCCGCCTCCCGAGGACTGAGGACGTTGAGGCTCATGTGGCCGAACATGGCGTTGCGGATGTGGTAGTCGAGGGTCCCGGCGGTGTGGCATCCCATCCCGGCGACAAGGCGGTCCACCCGTTCGGGAGGAAGGGCCATCGTCATGCCGTTGGTGATCATGAAGGACCGGGGCGCGATCTGCCGGTCGGAGACCCATGTGTGGCTGAACGCCCGCATGAGCCCGAGATCGGTCCGTCCGCCTCCGCCCGCGCAGTTCTCGAAGACAACATCCGGGAAGCGCTTCTTGAGACGCTCGTACATGGCGTACACCGCCCCGAAATGCCGGAGGGAACGGTCTTCCCGGATCCCGTCCTTCTCGGACCAGTGGAAATAATCCCGGGAGGAGACGTTGTAGTCGATCCGCAAGAGATCCATTCCGTACTCCTCGATGCACCGGGCGACTTCGCTTTCCGCCCATGCCGCCGCCTCGGGGTTGGTCATGTCGAGGAAGCCCGAGATCCCGCCGTCGGTGTGCTTCGTGAGCCAGTCGGGATGGGCTTTCATGACCTCCTCGTTCCCCAGCCGCTCCGGTTCCATCCAGAGGCCGAATTTCAGCCCCTTCGAGGCGGCGTAGTCCCGCATTTCCCGGATGCCCTCCGGATAGCGGTCGGGATCGAAATGCCAGTTCCCGGTCTTGTACCACTCCCCCTGCTTTCCGGGGGGCGTGAACCATCCGGCGTCGATGATGAAGACCTCGGCTCCCATCCGGGCGAGCTGGTCGATGAACTGCTTCGTGGTCGCCGTGCTCATGTCGTGCTCCGGCCCCATGCCCCCGCCCACGTACATCTGGGGTTCGGCGGCTTCGGGCAGGTCGAGGACCGAGCGGCGCAGGTGGACGTTCATGGCGTTGACGGCATCGTCCAGTCCCCCCGCCGCGATCCCGATGTGCATGGACGGCGTCGTCAGGGTCTCGCCCGCTCCGAGGACATAGATCGGATCCCAGCCGGTGATCGCCGCGTTGAAGGAGATCCTCGCCCCGTCTTCCTCGGGGGCCGCGCGGAGGTCGAAGTCGAACCGGTAGCCCCCCGACCAGCCGAGCTGACCGAAGAGGACGGTCCCCATGACGTTGCTCCGCAGCATAAACATCGGGTGGCGGTGTCGTTCCCTGCCCCAGCGGCCGGAGAAGGACGTCGTCTCGGGAGGGAGGTCCCGCCATTCGAAATCCCCCTCCATGCACCCTTCGGCGTTGGTGAAATACCCGAGGGACCAGAATTTACCGATCTCCCCATAGGGCGTCTTCTGATACCGGTCGATGCTTTCGACGCCTCCGCTCATGACCGAGAGACCTGACAGCGCAAGGGGTTTGTCCCCCGTATTGGTGATTTTCAGATACCGCCGGAAGGCCGCCGATCCGTCGAGCTCCGTGACCACCGCGATCAGAACGGGCTTGATCCCGCTTTTCAGACGGACTTCGGCGATGAGCTTTCCTCCCTCTTCCCGCTTTTCGAATCCCGTGTATTCGAGGAACCGCGAGAGGTCGCAGCCGTCCGCCGAGAGCCGGAATGCGGAGGGCTCCCAGAACAGTCCGCCGTTCAGCCTGCTGGATCCTTCGGAGAGGACGTCCAGCGGATACCCGGCGGCGTTCCATCCCGCGCTCATGAGCTGCCCGCCGCGGAAGACCTCCTCGTACACGGTGAACCCGGTGCGGTAGCAGAAGGCCGGCGCGCCCACGGGGGAGAGGTATACGTCTTTGAATGTGGTGTCGTATTTCATGGCAAAGCCTCGCGGGGATCCGATCACTCGTACTGAATGATCTCGCCGATCTCACCGGCCACCTTCTTGTAGTAGTCGTCCCAGCTCATGTCGGGATCGGATTTGCCGACCTCGCCGGTGAGGTAGCCGTCGAATCCGCCTTTTTTCAGCGCGGGGACGATGGCCTTCCAGTTCGCCGAGCCGTGGGTGATATCGACGAATTCGCCGCCGGAGTTGATCCCGCCCGCGCGCTTGTAGTCCTTGACGTGGACGCATCCGATCCATCCGGCGAGGACCTCGGCCCAGTATTCGGAGACGGAGAAGGCGAGCATGTTCCCGGCGTCAAAGTACGCGCCGATCTTCTTCGAGCCGATCTCTTCGAGCATGGAGGTCATGTCGAAGGGGGAGAGGAAGAAGCCGTTCCAGACGTTTTCGAGGCCGACGAAGATCCCGCTCTCCTCGATCTCGTCCCGGACGGAGCGGTAGAAGGCGATGGAGTTTTCGCGGGCGGTCTTCAGGGTGATATCCCCTCCCATGCCGCCCGGGACGGTGAGGATCCCGGACGCGCCCAGCGCCTTCGCGATCTCGATCTGCTTGCGGAGCAGACGGCGGTATTCGCCCCAGCGTTCGGGGATCCCGCTCATGCCGCCGGAGAGGGAGGTGGAAATGCTCACCACCGGCAGGCTGTATTTTTCGGAGAGGGCACGGATCCCGGCGAGTTCCTCCTTCGTCGTCTCCATGGACAGGGCATGGGCTCCGCCGGGCCGGTCGACGTTGAGCTCGATGCCGTCGAATCCCGCCCGGGACACGGCTTCGAACATGGCTTCCATCCCGAGGGATCCGTCCACGGTCCATGCGTTCAGCGATTTTTTCATATAGTCCTCCTCTTCATCATCATCACGTCCCGGAGGCCGGGGGACTGTTCTCCTCCGTCTCCGTTCCTGTTCAGTATATACCATTCGCGGGGCCGTGTCAAGGAGGAGTGACGAAAAAGAGGAGCGAAAAATCGCCGGATTTAGATAAATTTCACAGAGCGGGAGGGGATGAAAAAACGTCCGCCTCCCTCAACCGGGAAACGGACGGCGGTTGTGTTCTCTTTTGTCCGGGGCCACTTTGGCGGACCGCTCCCTGCTCTCTTCGGAACAGACGGACGGAACCCGGCGGGACGGAGCAGGTCAGACGATCTCGAAGCCGTCGAGCAGCGCCTTATACGCCCGGTCCGCGTCCCGCTTCGGGATGAGCATACAGATCTTGATCTCGCTGGTGGAGATATTGAGGATCCGCACGTCGGCGTCCCAGAGGCATTTGAAGACCTTCGCGGCGACGCCCGGCTTGCCCTGCATCCCCTCGCCGGAGACGGACAGCTTGACGGCGGTGGGGTCGATCTCGATAACGGTCTCGGGGTGGGCCTTGAACTGCTCCGTGAGGATTTCCCGCGCTCTCTCCATATCCTGCGCGTGGACGGTGAAGATCAGGTCGTTCCCGTGTCCTACGGAGGCGGTCTGGAGGATGATATCCACGTCCACGTCCCCGTCCGCGAGGGAGCCGAAGGTCATATACGCGACGCCCGGGATCTCCGGGGGATGCTTGACATAGACGACCGCGATATCGTCGTCCCTCTGGATGGAGTGTATTCCGTATAACATATGTTTACCTCAGAATCCGAATGATGCGGGCGTCCGGCAGGGCCTTTTCGATCTCCCCGGCAGAGGCTCCTCCGACGACGAATCCGGCAGTCCCCGGGACCGGTTCCACCGAATCGGCCAGAGAGGCCAGCAGTTCGGAGAGCTCGGCGGAGGATCCTTCCGCGCGGACGTAGCAGGAGCCCTTTTCGCCGTTGAAGGGACGGCAGAATCCGGGAGCCCGCTTCGTGAACACGGGAGCTTTTTCGGCCTTCGCCGCGCCGGAGAGGATGGCGGTGACATCCGAGACCATCGCGGCGGCTGTGGGAAGGCGTCCCGCTCCGCGCCCGTAGTACAGGATATCCCCGGCGACGGGACTTGTGAGGGACACCGCGTTGTACACGCCGCTGACCGCGCTCAGAGGATTGTCCTCGGGGACGATCATCGGGCAGACGCCGAGGGAGAGGGATCCGTCCGCGCCGATCAGAGCCCGGGCGATCAGTTTCAGGCTTCCACCGAGGGCGTCCGCGGCTTCGATATCCTCCTTCGCGACGTTCCGGATCCCCTCGACGGTCACATCCGACCGGTCGGCGAGGTTCCCCGTGGTGAGGGCGGCGAGGATCAGGATCTTGCGCATGGCGTCGAGACCGTCCACGTCGGCGGAGGGGTTGCGTTCGGCGTATCCGAGGCTCTGGGCTTCGGCGAGGACTTCGGAAAAGGGTCTGCCCTCGCGCTTCATGGCGGTGAGGATATAGTTGGTGGTGCCGTTGACGATCCCGGCGATCCCGGAGATCCGTTCCCCGGCGAGGCTGGTGGAGAAGGGCCGGATCAGGGGGATCCCGCCGCCGACGCTCGCTTCGAAGAGGAAGGAGACGCCGTGCTCCGCCGCGGTTTTGAGAAGAACGTCGCCCTTTTCCGCCACAAGCTCCTTGTTGGAGGAGACGACGGATTTTCCCGCCTCGAGGCAAGCGGTCACGAAGGTAAACGCCGGTTCCACCCCGCCCATCGCCTCGCACACGGCCTCGGTTTCGGGATCGGCGAGGATGGGGGCGAGTTCATGGACGACGCGGTCCGCGTAAGGGGAATCGGGAAAATCGCGCAGATCGAGGATATAGCTGATCCCGACCGGTTCTCCGACGGCGCGCCGGATCGGATCCGCGTTCTTTTCGAGGACGGTGGGGATGCCTCCGCCGACGATGCCGAAGCCAAGGATGGCGATTTTCTTCATATAGACCTCTCTGTACTGCTGAAATCGGTTTATGCGGGGAGATTGCCTCATTCGGCTTCCGCCCGCCCGGGGTCCTTCTCCGCTCCGTCCTCAGGATCTTCCTCCGGGAACGCGGCGTCGAACAGCGCGAGGATGCGGTCGTCGCGGCCCATGAGGCGGAGCCAGCCGAAGAGGCATTCGAGACCGGTAGCGGCTCTGTATTCCGCGAGGGTGGCGGACTTCGGGATGTTCGCGTGCCCCATGTTCGCCCCGCGGCGGAAGATATCCTCCTCCTCCTCGCTGAGCAGGGGACGGATCACGGCGGCGGCCCTGCACTGGATCTTCGCGGTGACGTATTCGAGGGCGTCGATGCTCGGGCGGCGGGCATTCTGCCGGACCAGACGTTCCCGGACGCAGAGCTCGTAGACGGTGTCCCCGAGATACGCGAGCCGGGAGGGGGAAAGCTGGGAGGGAGAAGGCGTGCTCATCTGCTTTTCTGATACCTGCAGTCCCGGGGAATCTGCCCGGGAAGGAACGGGACTGCCGCGCCTCCCGGATTTCGAAAGACGCGACAGTCTGTACGTGTTGGTTCTGGATCGCAAGCGGGACCTATCCGCTTACACGACGTTGAGGAGATACCGCATCCGGAACTTCTCGCCGAGAGGCAGGGCCGCGTAGACGGAGTTCTGAATCTCCTTGAGGTATTCCGCAAGCTGGCCGAGTTCGCGGAAGCTGACGGTCCCGCCGAACTCCTCCTTTTCGATGATGTCCATGACGTCGGTGATGCGGTGCTTCGAGATATCGGCGTAGTTGCCGTTGATCCTCTGTGCGTATTCCGTCGGAAGCTCGCCCGTTTCGGGAGGACAGCCGAGGCCCGCGAAGACGTCAAAGATGCAGTCGGTGATGGCTCTCGCGGAGGTGTGGATATCCGTCTCACCCGCCTGATATTTCAGTTCGGAGGTGGCGTCTTCCACGAGCTTTCTCCGCTTGTAGATGGCCTTGTCCGCGCGGATCTTGAGGATTGTCCAGACGGCGGCGAACACGACGATCGCACCGAGGATGATGCTCCCCGCGATGATGAACGGGGTGTAGTCGATCTCTTCGGAGCTGCCGAGGGCGATATCCTCGACGGGCGCGGTCTCTTCCGGAGGACGGACGGTGACCTTCGACTGGTCGATGCCGGAAGAGCTGCCCGAGGACTCCGCGGTGTTGGGATCGTACATCTCCGCCATGTAGGACGGGGTCACTTCGTACATGATCCAGCCCATCGAGGGGTAGTAGACCTCGACCCAGGAATGGGCGTCGTAGTCGCGGACGCTGGTCCGGTAGGTGGAGACAGCTTCGGGGTCGTAGGTCCGGTTCCAGTTGGCGGCGATATAGCCCTCGTCGTAGCGGACCGCGAATCCGAGCTCTCTCAGAAGCGCGACGGCGGAGGTGGCGAAGTGGACGCAGTAGCCCTGCTTCACCTCAAAGAGGAAGGCCTCGAGGTTGGAGTCCGCTTCGACATGGTCCTGCGTGACGGGATTGCCCTCTTCGTCCAGCACGGGCAGGCCGTTCTCATCGAAGACCGGTTCCTGCTCGACTTCGGGGTCGAGGGTGTAGGTGTAGTTGTTCCGGAGATAGTTGAGCACCGCCATGATCGCCTTATGGCGCGGAACGGTCTCCCCGGTCTGGGCGTCGGTGAACCACGAATCCGTGACGTTGCCGTACTTTTCGAGGTTTGTCATGCGCTTGATCTGGTTTTCGTTCTTCGTCGTGAGGTAGGACTTGTCGTGCTCGTATTTTTCGCCCTTCACGATCCCGGCGTCCGCGAGGATCTGATCCGCCAGGGCGGCGATCTTTTCGGAACCGAAGGTCGTGCGGTAGGTGGTCTCGGTGTAATCGCGGTAGTCGATCTCCTTCTCGAAGGCGTTCATGAAGGTCTTGCGCTCGCCGGAGGTCATGCCGAGGTACATCGTCACGAGCTGGTCGGACTTGTACTTGTATCCGTGGGCCTCGCACTCCGCCTCGAACTGATCGGCGAGGAAGGTGAGGTCGGATCCGGTGAGGGCGATGGTGCCGAGGGGCGTGTCGTAGGTGTATTCCCGGTCCTCTTTGTAGAGGAGGTTCCCGGCGATCTCACTCTCGATGATGTTGATGGTCTCGGCGTAGATCTTCGCGCGGTTGTAGTACCAGATGGATCCCTCGAAGTTCTCGGCGAGATCCGGGTGCTTCATGACCGGGTTGAAGGAGGAGACGGAATAGGTGCTTCCCTCTTCGAAGAACCGGGAGGAGTAGATGCCGTCGTAGTAGGCGGAGTACTTCTTCGGGGTCTTCTCGAGGGATCCGCGCTCCATGATGCCCAGCCCCGCGTTCAGGATCGACGGGACGAACAGGATCTTTGAGGTGCCGCTCATCCGTTCCACGTGGACCTGGAAGACGCGGAAACCGAAGTTGTCCACGTTGCGGTACTGGTCGACCTTGTTGATCTCGAGGGCGGAGGGATAGACGTACTTGGCGAAATAGTAGGAGATATTGTCCGGCGTGTAGGAGGACCCGAAGCGTTCGCGGTAGGCGATGACCTCTTCCGCGTCGGCGGAGGACCAGAAGTCGGTCTCGAGGTCGTACTTCGAGCCGATCCAGCTTCTCATGTAGACGGGCGCGGCATAGCTGGCTTCCGCCCGGAACAGACGCTGGCCGGTGTACTGGGGGGTGTTGAAGTCCACGTTGCGGGGGTTGAGTTCCGCGACGCCGCCGTACATGGCGAGGGAGTTCAGGTCCACGTCGTCGCCCATGAGGTAGGCGGTGACATAGGTGCGGACCAGCTGCATCCGGTTGTTGATGACCTTGATGATGGGGAAATTCTTCTGCACGGCCGCCAGGGGGAGCCAGATCGCGAGGAAGGCGATCAGCATGGCCATGGCACCGGCGTAACCGGAGGCGGCCCGGGTCTTGAAGGCCGCGACTTCGGGCGCGTTCTTCTTCGCGCGGACGGCTTTCGCGGCGTCTCTCGCGTCCTTTTTCAGGGCGGAGATGGCGGCGGCCTCTTCCTCGTTCGTCGTCTTGGTCTTCTTCTGGGTCCGCTTCAGAGCGGCGGAGCGGGCGCGGATGGCCTTCTTCTGCTCCTTCGCGGCGAGGCGGGCGGCCTTTTTCTCTTCTCGGGCGGCTTTCTTCGCCTCGATCTTTGCCTGTTTCGCGGCAATCTTCGCCTGTTTCGCCGCCTTCTCTGCCGCTTCCGCTTCCTTCTTCGCCCGGGCGTAGACGGCGGCTCTGGCCTTCTTCGCGGCGGCGACGGGAGCTCCGGCGGCGAGGGTATCGTTGTAGGCGGCGGTGGCGGTGTTTTTCAGGTTCCGGCGGGCGGTTTTCGCGTCCTTCTTCGCCTGCTTCCTCGCGAGCTTTTTCGCTTTTTTCGCTTCCTTCTTCGCTTTGCGCGCGGCGAAAACTCCGCCGTAGATGCAGTCGAAGAGGCAGAGAGCGACGGCTCCGCAGATAAAGACCAGCACGCAGGCCAGGCCCTTGTTCGAGCGGGTGATGTTGAACATGAACACGGGGATCATGTACACGGCGCAGATCAGAGCCGCGCCCCACGCCCGCACGCGCTTCGCCATGAACAGCCCGAGCAGCAGGCCCGAGACCACGATCACCGAAGCGACGGCAAAGCGGAGCAGTTCCTCCCTCGGATAGGTGAAGGGCTCCTCCGAGATGTACTGCATATAGGTGGTGTATCCGGCGGAGGCCATGTTCGAGAAAACGAGGTCCTTCGCGCACCGGAACGCCTCCTTCGCGTATCCGATGGGATCCGGGTAGGCGGAGAAGAGGTAGGCCGCGATCCCGCCGAGGGCAAGGACGGGCGAGAGGGCACGGCTGATCTTATGCAGGGACACCGCCATCACGAACACGGTGACGATCGCGCTCCAGAGGGCGATGAATCCGGCGGAGAGCGTGATGTCTTCGGCCTTCGCGCCGTTCAGGATGACGATCTTCGCCGCGTCGCACAGAAAGAGGTTGAGCCCGAACACGCCCATGAAGAGGGTCAGGGTCCGGAACAGCATCCCGACGGCGGTATAGGCCTTCGTCATGGAGGCGGCGGGAGAGACGGTGACGGGCGCGAGGGTGGATTCGGCTCTGGCTCTCGCCTGCTTCTTCTGCGCCGCGTCGATCTTCTCCTGCAGGGTTTCGCCCTTCCTCCGTCCGAAGAGCCCCCCGGAGAACAGCCCGGATTTGGATTTCTTCGATACTTTATCCATGAGTTTCCTCTTTAATTGATACGATTCGGTCAGTGGTTCGCGCGGCGGAGGCTGTAATGGCCGTTTTCATCCTTCACGGCCGTCAGCTCCGTCAGATCGACGCCGTCCTGCGCGAGGCGGATGCGGCTCATTTCGACGTATTCCCGGCGGATCTTCACGTCCTCATACCGCTCCTCGGGATTGAAGAGCAGCACTTCCGCCACGCACCCGGTCCCCGCTCCGCCGAAGAGCCCGGGGATCGCGCTGTACCGGTTGAGAGACAGCGGGTCCAGGTTGGAGGTGCAGATGCGGATGGTGACGTTGAGGGATTCGGTGATGAGCGGGAGCAGGCTCGTGACGTTCTCCTTCTCGGAGGTCGGCGGGGTCGTCGAGAAGACGGGGTACACCGCGTCGAAGTCCTCCGGGCAGGTGAGCTGGACCGCCGCGATCCCGCCTTCCTGTCTCCGGTCCGCCCAGATCATGGTGACGTCGTTCCCGTTGCGGAGCTCGTTGAGAACGGCCGCGATGGACATTTCCACCACGCCGTCCGCGCAGAACTCGTCCATGTCGGGGGCGTATTCCGGTTTGATGATGCCGCCGATGGCGAGGGCAGCCTGGGTTTCGGCGTCCCGCAGCTTCTTCGCGTTCTCCTCGGCTTTCGCGGCCGCGGTCTCGGCGTCTTCGGCGGGAGCCTGTTTTTTATGGAAGAAAGATTTTCTCTCCTTCTTCTGACGGGGCGCGCTCTTCGATCCGGCGGCGCTGTCGATCAGGTCGTCGATCATGGCGGCCGTGGCGACTTCGGAGGATCCCATGCCGGCCCGGGCGCGTTTCAGAGCTTTCTTTTTGGCGGCCTCGGCCTTTCTCGCTTCCTTGTCGGGCTTGGCGGCCTTCAGCTTGACATGGCGGTCGGGAGTCTTGCGGGCGGCTTCGCGTTCGGCCTTTTCCCGCTCCGCTCTCGCGCTTTCGTCCTCGAAGACCTCCGGCGGGATGGCGCGGGAGAAGTCGCAGAGCATATAGACGGACTGGGAGGTGTTGGTGTTGAAGTCCTTCACCATCAGAGTCCCGTCCACCGCCTTGGAGGAAAGCTTCCAGTGAATGCTTTTCAGGCTGTCGCCGGGGACGTATTCGCGGATATTGCTGATCTCGGCCTTTTCGGTGGAGAACACCAGCTTCGCCGCGTCGTTCGGAATATCGGTGGCGGAGGTCGCCATCTTCATTTCCATCCCGAGCTTCCGCGGGAAGACCATGACGTTCTGGTAGATGTCCACGTCCAGCCGGATCGCGAAGAGCCCGAGGAAGTCGGAGATATAGAGACAGCGGACGCCGATCTCATAGGTGCCGCGGTACCGGAAGGAGGTCTCGTGATTGACGATGTAGCTCCCGAGGGGGGAGAGGCTCATGGTCAGGGACTGTTCGGTACAGCGCACGCCGTCGGGCTGGGGGACGCTCACCACCGCTTCGATGAAGGGATAGGCGAAGGGGGAGGCGTTGATGATGCGCAGCTCGTAGTTGACCGGCTGCATCTTCTCCACCTTCGTGATGTCGGAGCTGACGTAGATGCGGATCAGCGCCTTTCCCACAAGCACGTAAATAATGGAGAGGATCGGGAGCAGCACGAGGAACCAGAACAGCACGGCGGAAGCGGTCGCCCGGAGCGCCTGGGTGAAGATCAGCGCGAAAACGAGCAGAAGCGCGTACAGAATCGCCGGCCGCCGGAATTTCACGAGCGGTCTTTTTTTGATAGTATCCATGTTTGGCCCGTTTCTTTCATGACTGGATTTCAGGGGAGGGGGCGCGGGTTATCTCTTGGTCTTGAAGGGGGCCTCGACGGTGCGCAGGATCTCGCCGAGAATGTCGTTCTGGGTCTCGCGGTTGAGGCGGGCCTCCTGGCTCAGCACGATACGGTGCGCGATGCCGGGGGCGAACACGAACGCGATATCCTCGGGAAGCACGTAATCCCGGCCTCTGAGGAACGCGTAGGCCTGCGAGAGTTTCATGAGCAGCAGGGAAGCGCGGGGGGAGGCGCCGAGGGAGAGCTTCGGGGACTTTCTCGTAGCGTGGACGAGGCGGACGATGTAGCGGCAGATCTCGGGTTCGAGGGCGATCTGCTGGCAGGCCGCGCGGATGCCCCGGATGGTCTCGACGCTGGTGACGGGGTTGACCTTCTCGAGGGGGTTGATGCCGCGGCGGTCGGTGATGATGCTGACCTCTTCCTCTTCGGTGGGGTAGCCCATGGAAAGGCGGATGGCGAAACGGTCCATCTGCGCTTCCGGCAGGGGATAGGTGCCGACGTAGCCGGTGGGGTTCTGGGTCGCGATGACCATGAAGGGATCCGGGACCCGGTAGGTCGTGCCGTCGACGGTGACCTTCGCCTCTTCCATCGCCTCCAGAAGAGCGGACTGGGTCTTCGGGGAGGCGCGGTTGATTTCGTCCGCGAGCAGGATGTTCGTCATGACGAGGCCCTCGCGGAACTCGAACATTTCCTTCTGGCGGTTGTAGACGTTGAAGCCCGTGATATCGGAGGCCATAACGTCCGGGGTGAACTGGGCGCGGTTGAAGTCCAGACCCGCGGAACGGGCGAGGGCTGCCGCAAGAGTGGTCTTGCCGGTGCCGGGGACGTCCTCGATCAGGACATGGCCGCCGGAGAGCATGGCGGTGACGAGGAGGACGATCTCGTTGTGCTTGCCGATGACGACCTTCTCGACTTCGGAGATGAGAGCCTGCGCCGCCTTGTAGGAGCTCTCGGGGACGGAGATTCTGCTTTCGTTTTCGTTTGCCATAGTGCTTGCGCGGCTGCTTTCGGACCGCATCCTTCCGTTAGATTATCCTTTTTTACGGTTATAGCGAGTTCTGAGTGTATTTTATCATATCTCCGGCGGAATTACAAGGGGGATTTCATGAACATTGCGATTTTTTCGTTCTTTTTCCCCTTCCCCGGAGATTCGCGCAACCCGTCAGATTATTATACCAAATCAAAGAGAAACCGTGGAGCGGATGGAAAAAAATTTACAGAATCCCGGAAGGGAGTTCACGGATTCGGAGGGAAACGCGCGGTTTTCCGTCCCCTCCCGCCGAGAAACCTCTAAAAACTTCGCCCGGCTTCTTGTAATGGGGCGGCAATTGTGCTATACTGTCCGTGAATCACGGCGTCCGGGCTCCGGGAGGACCATTCCCCGGGACGGGAGCCGGAACAGGACGGTATTCTCAACATGCTTTACGATGTACTGATCGTCGGCGCGGGATGTACGGGCGTCATGACCGCGCGTCTGCTCTCGGCGAAAAACGTCCGGGTCGCCGTTGCCGAAGCCGCATCCGACGTGGCGACGGGCGCGACAGCCGCAAATTCCGCCATCGTCCACGCGGGCTACGACGCGAAGCCCGGGACCCTCAAGGCGAAGCTCAACGTCCGCGGGAACAAACTGATGAAGCGGCTCTCTGCCCAGCTCGGCGTCGAATGCAAGCCCGTCGGGTCCCACGTGATCGGATTCGGGGACGCGGATCTGCCGATGCTCGAAGAACTGTACCGCCGCGGGATCGCAAACGGAGTCGAAGGGCTCGAGATCATCGGGGCGGACAGGCTCCGGGCGATGGAGCCGAACGTATCCCCCGAGGCGACCCATTCCCTCTGGGCTCCGTCGGCCGCCATCACCTGCCCCTACGGCATCACCATCGCCGCCGCCGACAACGCGGTCACGAACGGCGTCGATTTTTATCTGAATTTCAAAGTCTCGGGATGCGCGTATGAAGACGGCGTCTATGCCGTGACGGACGGGAAGAAGGCCATCCGGGCGAAGTACGTCGTCAACTGCGCGGGCGTGCACTCGGCCGAAGTCGCCTCGATCCTCGGGGAGCGGGACTTCCCCATCGAGATCACCCCGCGGCGCGGCGAATACTTCATTCTCGACAAGGTCTGCGGGAATCTGGCGAACTCCACCCTTTTCGTCTGCCCTTCGGACCGGGGCAAGGGGATCCTCGTCAGCCCCACGGTGGACGGGAACCTGATCGTCGGACCCAACGCCTACGCCATCGGAGACGCGGACGACCGCTCCACCACGGCGGAAGGGCTCGCGGAGATCACGGCGGGGGCCCGGCGGATCATGCCGAACGTCCCCATGAACATGGCGATCACCTCCTTCGCGGGCGTGCGCTCCACCCCGAATCAGTACGACTTCTATCTGAAACGGTCGGAACAGCTTCCGGGCGTGATCCATGCGGTGGGCGTGGAGTCCCCCGGATTCGCCTCCTCCCCGGCGACGGCGGAATACCTGGCGGGGCTTCTGGAAGAGGCGGGGCTCGTCCTCGAAGACAAAAAAGACTATATCCCCACCCGCCGGAAGGACGGCAATCACGTCCAGTTCAACCGGCTCTCCCCCGGGGAGAAGGCGGAGAGAGCGAAAGCGGATCCGGCCTACGGCAAGATCGTCTGCCGGTGCGAGACCGTGACGGAGGGGGATCTGCTCGACATGCTCTCCGCTCCGATCCCGGCCGTGACGGTGGACATGATGAAGAAGAGACTGCGCGCCGGGATGGGACGCTGTCAGGGCGGGTTCTGCTCTCCCCGCGTCGCCGCTCTGATCGCGGAAAAGACGGGCTGCGGGCTGGACCGGGTGACCAAGCACGGCGGCGGATCGTGGCTCGTGACAGCCCGGGAAGAGGAGGAGTGAGAAGATGGACCTGAATGAGAAAAAACTCATTGTCATCGGCGGCGGTCCCGCGGGTCTTGCGGCGGCGGTCGCGGCGGTCAGGCGGGGGCTGGATCCCTCCTCGATCCTCGTCCTCGAACGGGACAGCGAGCCCGGCGGCATCCTCAACCAGTGTATCCACGCGGGCTTCGGCCTCCACCGCTTCGGCGAGGAGCTGACCGGACCGGAGTACAGCGGACGCTATATTCAGATGGCCCGGGAGGCGGGGATCCCCATCCTCTGCGACGCGATGGCGCTGGAGCTGACCTCCGACCGGCGCGTGACCTTCGTCTCCCCCGAGACCGGGTACGTCATGGTTCAGGCGGAGGCGGTGGTCCTCGCGATGGGATGCCGGGAACGGACCCGCGGAGCCCTCGGCATTCCGGGGACCCGTCCGGCCGGCGTCTACACGGCGGGATGCGCCCAGCGGTATGTGAATATTGAAGGCTATATGCCCGGACACCGGGTGGTGATCCTCGGCTCGGGCGATATCGGGCTCATCATGGCCCGGCGCATGACCCTCGAGGGGGCGAAGGTGCTGGCGGTCTGCGAGATCATGCCCTACTCCGGCGGTCTGGCGCGGAACATCGTGCAGTGCCTCGACGACTTCGGGATCCCCCTCAAGCTCTCCCACACCGTTGTGAAGATCCACGGCCGGGACCGGGTGGAGGGCGTCACCATCGCGGCGGTGGACGAGGCGAACGGCCGGAAGCCCATCCCCGGCACGGAGGAGTTCATCGAATGCGACACCCTGCTCCTCTCGGTGGGCCTGATCCCCGAAAACGAACTGACCCGGGGCGCGGGCATCGGCATCAGCCGGGCGACGAACGGGGCGGACGTCAACCAGTACCGGGAGACCTCGGCCCCCGGGATCTACGCCTGCGGGAACGTCCTCCACGTGCATGACCTGGTGGACTTCGTCTCGGAGGAGGCGGACATCGCGGGCACGGCGGCGGCGGAGCGGATCCTCGGCCAGAGCGGGGCGGTCGTGAAATCCCTGCCGGTGTCGACGGGCTTCGGCGTGCGCTACACGGTGCCGGAGCGGATCGATCTGACCGCGGAGCCCGAGGAGGTGCGGATCTTCTTCCGGGTGTCGGACGTGTATAAAAAAGTGCAGTTCTTCGTCGAGACGGCGGAGGGAGAGGTCCTCGCGAAACGGGCGAAATCCGCGGCCGCGCCGGGCGAGATGGAATCCCTGACCGTCCCTGCGGAAAAGCTCGCCGGGCTGCTCGATAAGGACTGCGGCGGCATCCGGGTGTATCTCAGAGAGACGGGAGGACAGTCGAAATGACGACAAGAGAACTGACCTGCGTGGTGTGTCCCGCGGGATGCCGCATGACGGTGACGCTGGACGACGGGGGAACGGTCCTGGAGGTGGAGGGCAACACCTGCGCCCGGGGCAAAAACTACGCCGTGAGCGAGATCACCCATCCCGTCCGCACCCTGACCTCCACGGTCCCGATGAAGACCGCCGCCGGAAAAAAGATGCTTCCCGTCCGGACGGACAAACCCATTCCGAAGGAGAAGCTCTTCGAGGCGATGGAGATCCTGCACGGGGTGAAAGCCCAGGCTCCCGTGAAGACCGGAGAGGTCCTGATCGCGGATTTCATCGAGCCGGGGACGAATCTGATCGCGTGCCGGGACGAGATCTGACGCCGATTTCACGCACATAAGCAAAACGCGGTTTCCGTGAAAAGGAGCCGCGTCTTTTTTGTTTATTCATACTGTTTTCCTTCTATGGAGCTATCTTCATGGGTTTTGATCGCTCTCCGTAGAGTGCGAACGACGGGGTGGGAATGCCATTTATCCAAACATAACATCAACCATCCCACCCCCGAGAATCCCCTTCGGGAATTCTCGCTTATGTCAGCTGAAACATTGAGCTCACGAACGATAACTCTGATAAGGTTGGATGACTATATTGGTGTGCGGACACAGACTAAACATAATTGAGAGAGTCATTTTCCCTTACCCAATTGAAGTTCTTGCCAGGCTTCTTTCAAGAAGCCGCGTAACTCCTTAGAAGGAATAGAGTATCAGATCCCTGCGAGGGGGCTGAGATCGGAGAGGTCGTCTTCCCACGCGGAGACGGTTTCGAAGTCCTCCAGCTGCTTTTCCGAGGACACTGCCGAGATCGGGACGGCCGGGATCCCCGCGCGGAGGAGGTAGGCGAGGGAGATCGGGACGGGGGCGGCTCCGGTCTTTTCCGAGAGGGCGTTGAGCTTCCGGAGGACTTGGGCGTCGGATTTTCCGATCTTCACGCCGTCTCCCGTCCGGAGGCGGTTTTGGATCTTTGCGTAATATCCCCCGGCCGTGGAGGAGAAGGCGAAGAGGGGCAGGTTCTTCTCCCGGTGCAGAGCGCGGAGAGCGAGGCCCGTGCGCACCATGCCGTCGTGTCCTTCGAGCTCCCCTCCCGCGTCCGCCGCGAGGCATTCTTCGTGCAGGCTCCATTCGTTGGACACGCCGACCATAAGCTCCCGCCAGTCGTCCCCGAGATAGTCGAGAGCCCCCCGCACCCGATCCGCTTTATAATTCGAAAGGCCGAACCGGAGGACCTTCCCGGACCGCACCATCTCCGCGAGGAAATCGACGATCACCCGGATATCGACGGAGGGGTTGTCCCGGTGCGTCAGATAGATCGGGATCGTGTCGAGTCCGAGAGCCCGGCGGGAATCCTCGAGGTCCGCCATCGCCGACTCCCGGTCCACCCGGCTCTTGTCATGGGCGTCGAAGGCGTAATGACAGCATTTCGAGGTGACGACCATGTCCGTGACCTGCCGCGCTTTCAGCCACCGTCCGATGCACCGTTCGGATTCGTTGAGGCCGGATCCCGTCCACCGCCCGTAGCAGTTCGCCGTGTCGAGGAACCGCCCGCCCATCGCGTAATACCGGTCGAGGAGCGCGAAGGATCTCTCTTCGTCGTAGTCCCCGCCCAGCCGTCCGCATCCGAGGCACACGGCGGACAGGGGTTCGGGATAGCTGTCAAATTTTATCTTTCGGATCATGCCCGTTTCCTCCGTCTGATTGAAAAAAGGGGAAACGCACGCGGCGCATCCCCTTGTCAAATGCCTGAAGATCAATATCTCTGCTGTCCGCCGTTCTGGTTCTTGCCGGCGTTGAGCATTTTCAGAATCTCGTTGAAGTCCTCGTCGGTGATGGGCGCTTCGTCCTCGTTCCCGGCGGGCTTCTTTTCCTGCGGTTTCGGAGCCGCGGTCTGTGCGGGACGGCTCAGGTTGACCTGCTTGGTGCCGTCGGGGGATTTGCGTCCGCTGGCGACGGGATGAACGGTGTCGCGGCGGGAGAAGGTCTTGTCCGGCTCGTTGCGGTTCTGGAAACCGGTGGCGATGATGGTGACCTTCATGGTGTCCTCGAGGCTCTCGTCGAACGCCGCGCCCCAGATGACGTTGGCGTCTTCCGCGGCTTCGGAGGTGATGAGATCGGAGCACGCGTCCACGTCGTCGAGGCTGATGTCCGGGGAGGCGGTGATGCTGATGAGCACGCCCTTGGAGCCGGTGATGGTGGTTTCGAGCAGAGGGCTGGAGATCGCCGCTTTCGCCGCTTCGACCGCCTTATCCTTGCCGGAGGCCTCGCCGATGCCCATGTGCGCGTAGCCCGCGTCCTGCATGACGGAGGTGACGTCCGCAAAGTCGAGGTTGATGAATCCGGGGATGTTGATGAGCTCGGAAATACTCTTGACGCCGTGGTTGAGAACGTCGTCCGCCACCTGGAACGCGTTCATCAGGGTGATCTTCTCGCCGACGTCCTTCAGCTTCTCGTTGGGGATGATAATGAGGGAGTCAACAAACTCCTTGAGCTTCTCGATACCGGCTTCCGCCTGCTCCATGCGCTTCTTCTGCTCGAAAGCAAAGGGCTTGGTGACGATGCCGACGGTGAGGATGCCGAGGTTTTTGGCAATGCGCGCCACGACGGGAGCCGCTCCGGTACCGGTGCCGCCGCCCATACCCGCGGTGACAAAGACCATGTCCGCCCCTTCGATCGCGGCGGTGATGGCTTCTTCGCTCTCTTCCGCGGCCTTTGCGCCGACGTCGGGATTGGAGCCCGCGCCGTGGCCTTTGGTGATCTTTTCGCCGATCGGAATGCGGACGTCGGCGTTGGACTTGTTGAGCGCCTGCAGGTCGGTATTGATCGCGATGAATTCAACGCCCTTGATGGAGTTGGTCATGCGGTTGACAGCGTTGTTTCCGCCGCCGCCCACGCCGATTACCTTTATATTGACGCCGCTCTCGTAGGTGTTGTCATCAATTTCGAATGCCGGCATGAAAATGCCCTCCTTCTTCGGAACCTGTTCCTGAAATATCTATAATACACTACGTTATATAATACACCACGCGCGGTGAATTTTCAAGAGGTTTTGCGCATTTTCTGCAAAAAAATCCCGAAAAATCCCCCCCGCTCCCCCGTTTCTCCCGTTTTCACGGTCCGACGGCGGCGGAAAAATCGTGGATCACGCTCACCGGGTCCACCGCCGTGAGGTCCATCGTCGCGGGGATCCCCTCGGCGAGACCGCCACCGACGACGATCTCGTGGGCCATGCGCAGCTTCGCCTTCATATTGTTCTCGCCGCCGCACTTGAGATCGTAGAGCCCGCAGGCCTTCATACGGATGTCGTATTCTCCCGTGAGGTCGATCTCCTCAAGCATCCCGTCCCTCAGAAGCCCGGAATCGGAGACGTCGGAGAGAACGGAACGGATGTACCGCTCAGCCCGGGGACTGGAAAACTCCAGCGCGCGCCCGGCGACGGACTTGTCCACCGGGGGCAGGATCAGCCGCACCAGTCCCGCGGTGTCCGGCATGTCCGCCGTGACGGAGAGGACTTTCAGCGCGGGGGAGAGCAGGACGGTGTCGCCCCAGATCTCAGCGTAATACCGCGCCACGTCGTCGGTCACGGCAATGGAGACCTTCTTCGGGGCGGAGCGCACGACCTCGGCGGACTTCACCCAGGGCAGGCGGAAGGTCACGGCCGAGGAGACGTCCGCGGACCGGAAGGAATAGAGCCCGACGCCCGTCCCGATCCCGCCGGCGTCTTCGATTTCCCCGGCCGTGTAGATCGCCGATCCGCCGATCTCGACCTCGTCGACCACGAACACGATCTTGTACACGAGGATTGACGCGAGCGCGAGGACGGCTGTGAGGATCAGGGCGGTGACGGCGGCATGGCGGTATTCCCGCGCGCGCTGTTCGGCGGCGGCCGTCTTTTTGATCCGCTTCGCCTCTTCCCTGCCCCGTGTCGATTCGCGGAAGGCGAAGATGTCGGCGAACCAGTCGGGGACCCGTTTTCTCCGGTCGTCCGCCACCGCTTCCCCTCCTTCGGGACGGCCGGGACGGTAGGCGTAGGCTCCGGCGCCGTTTTGCGGGTTTTTATTTTCGGAAGCGGATTTTCCCTCCGCTCCGCCGGATGACGCGTAGGCGAACCGGGCTCCTCCGGACGCGGACGAATGGGATGCCGGGGAATAGCTCCGGGTCCCGGCGAATTCGGCGGTCGCGGCGGCATAGGCGTCCCTCGCGGACCGGCGGGGCTTTTTGAATTCCCCGGTCTCCGCGCCGCTCGCGTCAAGTCCCGGACGGCTGGGGGCGGAGGAAGGATCGCGCATGGCTTCGGTATAGCGGCGTCTGCCCTCGTCGGCGTAGGTGCCGCGGTAGGGCTGTTCGCGGGACGCGCCGGTCAGGGTCACGCCGACTCCGAACCGCTCGCCCATTTCCCGGTTCTTCTCCTCCTGCGTGCACACGCGGTCGTAGACAAAGAAGAGTTTGGGATCTTCGCCCCGCTGTCTGTCGCTCATGGGTCACACCTCCTCTGCCGCTTTCACATTCCGGGGATCGCGGCGTTTTTCGGGCTCATTTCCGCTTTTTCGCTTCGACGAGCTTTACGAGATCGCTGTAAATCAGTTTGTTGGATTCGGGCACCGCGAACTGGCGGATGTTCTTCCGTCTGCTCTCGGCGACGGCCTCTCCCTCGGGGGACAAAAGCCGCGCGACTTCCTCCACCAGGGGCTTCGCGCCGTCCGTCAGGTCCTTCTCCTCGAACAGGGCGGCAGCGTCCGCGTCGGCGAGCACCTTGGCGTTCTTGTACTGGTGGTTCTCCGCCACGTTCGGGGAGGGGATAAAGATCGCGGATTTGCCGGTCAGGGCGAGTTCCGAGACGGTCATGGCCCCCGCCCGGTTGATGGTGAGGTCCGCCGCGGCCATCTTCACGGGCATGTCGTAGATGTATTCCACGAGCTCGATGTTTTCGCATTTGTCCAGCCCCATTTCCCGGAACTGGCTCCCGCAGAGCTCCCATTCGATGGAGCCCGTGGCGTGGATGTGGAGCACCTCGGGATGCTTCGCCGTGAAGTCCCGCATCACGCAGAGCACGGCGTCGTTGACCTTTTCCGCGCCCATGGATCCGGCGTAGGAGAGCAGGACGTATTTGTACCGGTCCGGGATGCCGAGGGCCTTCCGCGCCTCCTCCCGGGTCATATCGTTGAAACCGCGCATGACGGGGTTCCCGACCTTCATCAGCTTGGAGCGGTCGCAGCTCAGGCTCTCGCCGGTCTTCTCGAAATTGAGGTAGATCCGGTCGACGTGCTTCTGGAGCATCTTGACGGCGATCCCGGCGATGGCGTTGGATTCGTGGAGGGCGGTGGGGATCCCCATGTCCGCGGCGGCCTTTACGACGGGCCAGCAGACGTAGCCCCCGGTCCCCACCACGAGGTCGGGTTTGAACTCGTCGAGGATCTTCTTCGCCTTGAGGGGGGAGGTCGCCGCGAGATAGGCCGCTTTCAGATTGGCGGGGGAAAGGGATCTGCGCAGGCCCTGCACCTCCACGTAATAGAGGGGATAGCCCGCTTTCGGCACCAGCTTGTTCTCGATGCCCTTTTTCGTTCCGACGTAGGCGATGACCGCCTCCGGGTCGTTCTGCTGGATGGTATTGGCGATGGCGAGGGCGGGATTGACGTGTCCTCCCGTGCCCAGTCTAAATCATTGATTTAGACTGTCCTGAAAGTCATTCTGACTTTCAGGATCACGCAAAACCCTTTTGCAATGGTTTTGTGTGGAATTAGTATCAGTCCAGTCCGGCGGCTTTTCTGAGTTCGGCTTCCTCGAGCTCCGAGCGGCTCCGGTAGTCGTGGCGGGAGATGTTCAGAAGAAGTCCCGCTTCGAAGAGCTGCATGATGAGGGAGGAGCCGCCGTAGGAGAAGAACGGCAGGGAGATGCCGGTGTTCATGTAGGTCGTGTCCACCACCATGTGCCCGATGATCTGGACGGCGAAATGGGTGGTGATGCCGTAGGCGACGAGCATGGAGAAGGGATCCTTCGCGCGGGAGGCGATCCGGTATCCCCGCCAGAGGAAGGCGAAGAACAGGCCGATCAGCACGATGGCTCCGACGAATCCGAATTCCTCGCACCAGATGGCGAAGATGAAATCCGTATGCGCCGCGCCGAGATAGCTGTACTTCTGGCGGCTCTGCCCGACGCCGACGCCGAAGAGCCCGCCGGAACCGACCGCGTAGAGGCTCTGCATGGACTGCCACCGGTCGGAATCCGGGGAGAAAATGCCCATGAAGCGCGTCCGGGCGTAGGGGATGGCAATGATGTACACCGCGGCGGCTGCGGCGAGGAGCACAGCGATCGTGAGGGGAGCCCACCACCAGCGGCATTTCCGGTCCACCATCGTTAAGACCATGAAAAGTCCGATCACGCCGACGATCATGGTACCCGAGAGGTGCTTGCCGACGATGATGAGGGCGCAGGACATGCCCACCAGAAGGCCGGGGAGGACGACATTGTAGACGTAGCGGGATCCAAGAGAGGAGGCGTTCTCCATCCTCTGCCGCATGACGTCCGCGTACATGGCCAGAAGGAGCACTTCCCCGATCTTCATGATCTCCGAGGGCTGGACCGTCACCGGCACGCCCGGGATCTGGATCCACCTCTGGGCTTCGCCTTCGGACACGCCGATGAACGTCACCACGACCAGCAGGGCGGCGGCGGTCAGCCACACGGCGACGGGCATGCCGCGGCGGATCAGGGGTTTGTCGAGGGGGATCTTCCAGCCGATGATCATGGCGATGACGCCGAGGAGGACGAAAAGCCCCTGCCGTTTTGCGTAGTAGAGGGCTCCGTACCCCTTGCGGACCGCCATCGGATAGCTCGCGCTGAGTACCATGATGGACCCGAGGGCCAAAAGAATGACGATCAGGGCGAAGAGCGGGCGGTCGAATCCGACTTTCACGCGGACGATGTCCCGCTGCCACGCGTTTTCGCGCTTTTCCTGCTCGGTCCAGCGCACGAGGTTGCGGCTCCGGTAGGACTCGAGACGCCGCTGTTTCCTCTCCTCCCGGGTCAGGCGCTTTTCTTCGGACGCGTCCCGGCGTACCATGCGGCGGTCTTCGGAGGTGGGGGCGGGAATGGCCGAGCGGGAAGGACGGGGCTGACGTTCTGCCCTCTCCTGCCGCTCCGGGGTCCTCCGGATCCGTTCCGCCGGGGAATAGACGGCGCCGGGGTCCCGCATGGGGATCTGCCTCCCCGTCCGCTCAGACTGTAAAGGCACGTTCTGCCGGGACGGAGTCTGCCGGGGGGCCTCTGAAAATCCGGCGTTCGGATTCTGCCGGGTCCGCGGAACGGCGTTCGGATCCTGCGGGGGTCTGGAAGGACGGGACGGATTTACTCCCCCCGCTCTTCCCCTCCCGTTCTCCGGGATCCGCGAAACGGCGGCGGGATTGCGGCGGGCGTGGGTCCGCGGATCGGTGCGCCCGGGGTTGTAGGTATCGTTCATGCGCCGCTGCCTCCGTTTCTTTCAGGATGGGAAATAAATGAATTCAGAATTATGCTGCTTACCGCAGTCCCCAGACGAGGGAGACGACGGACAGGACCGCGGTCACGACGGACGCGACGACGACGATCTTGATCTCCGACCAGCCGCACTGCTCGAAGTGGTGGTGGATCGGGGCCATTTTGAAGATCCGCTTGCCGTGGGTGAGCTTGAAATAGCCCACCTGGAGCATGACGGAGGCGGTTTCGAGGATGTACCAGAAGCCGAAGACGATCACGAGGAGGGGATTTTCCATCATGAACGCGCCGCCGACCACCAGTCCGCCGAGGAAGAGGGAACCCGTGTCCCCCATGAACACCCGGGCGGGATAGAAATTGTAGACGAGGAAGCCCGCGCATCCGCCGATGAGGATCGCGCCGAGGAGGAGATCCCGCAGATCCGGGGCCGCTCCTCCCGCGAGATACCCGGCCGCCGCGAAGAACACGCCCGCGATCAGGGTCACGCTGGAGCAGAGCCCGTCGATGCCGTCGGTGAGGTTGACGGAGTTCATCACGCCCACCAGCAGAAGCAGGGCGATCAGGTAGAAGAAGATCCCGAAATCGACGGTCTTTCCGACGAAGGGGAAGTAGATCTCCGTCATGGGAGCGAGCCCCTCCGCCCGGCGCACCATCGCCATCCCGAAGAGGTAGAGCGCGGCGGCCAGCACCTGGAGCAGGAATTTCTGCGGGGCGGTCAGGCCCTCGTTCTGCTTCTTGCGGAGCTTCGCCCGGTCGTCCACGCAGCCGATCAGCCCGCCCGCCAGTCCGTAGATCAGGGTGAAGACGAGGGGGAGCGATTCCCGGATGCCGTCGGTCACGGTGATATAGACGCAGCCCGCGATCCCGACGAGCACCGAGGGGATGATGAACGCGATGCCGCCCATCGTCGGAGTCCCCTCCTTGCCCTTGTGCCAGCGGGGCCCGATTTCCAGGATCTTCTGTCCCATCTTCCTGCTCTTCAGGATCGGGATCAGTTTTTTCGAGATCAGCACCGTGCTGAGGAATACGAGGATCAGCGCGGCGACGAATACGATACTCTCACGCATGGGGAGAACCTTCCTTTGTTTTGATCGGCCTCGGGGATCTTATTTCCCGGTCATTTTCTCTTCTTGCTCTTCCGCTTTTTCATGCAGTCGATGACCCGTTCGGCGGCGACGGCGCGGCTGGCTTTGACGAGGAGGATATCCCCCGGTTCGAGGGCTCCGAGGATCATGTCGGCCATGCCCTGCGCGTCCCGGGTGTCGAGGCAGACGAACACGTTCTCCGCCCGGATCCCCTTCTTGATGGCGGCCTCCGCGACGATATCCGCGGTGATCCCGAAGCAGAACAGCTTCTGAACGCCCGCCTGCGCCGCGTACTGGCCCACCTGATCGTGCATGAGCCGGGAGTATTCGCCCAGTTCGAGCATGTCGCCGAGCAGGGCCGCGGGTCTGGCGTTCTTCTTCCCCGCCATGGAGACGAGGACGTCGATCGCCGCCCGCATGGATTCGGGGGAGGCGTTGTAGCAGTCGTCGATCACGGTGATGCCGCCGACGTCGTAGACCTTCTGGCGCATATCGGCTCCGACGAAGAGCTTGAGCCCCCGGCGGATGCTGTCGTCCGTCATGCCGAGGAAGGTCCCGACCGCGTAGGCCGCGAGAGAATTGTAGACGTTGTGCCTGCCGAGGGCGGGGATCTCCACGTTGGTGACGGCCTTCCCGTCGTAGATCAGGTCGTAGACGATCCCGTCGACTTTCTGGCGGATATTGACCGCGCGGAAGTCGCCCGTGTGGTTGTAGACGCTCATGAGTTTCGGCCGTTTCGGGAGCCGCTCCGCCTCCGCCGCGAGAAGGGGTTCGTCCGCGTTGAGCAAGAGCACCCCGTCCTCGGGCATTCCGAGCCGGATCTCCATCTTCGCCCGGCAGATGTTCTCCCGGGTGCCGAGGTAGGCGAGGTGGGAGGTGCCGATGTTCGTCACGACCGCGATGTCCGGCCGGGCGATCTTCGACATGGCTTCGATCTCGCCGAGGGCGCTCATGCCCATTTCGAGCACCGCGACCTCATCCTCCGGCCCGATCCCGAAGATCGTCAGGGGAAGGCCGATGGTGCTGTTGTAGTTGCCCTGGGTCTTGTGGGCGCGGAAAGAGGCGGAGGCCACGGCGTAGATGAATTCCTTCGTGGTGGTCTTGCCGACGGATCCGGTGACGGCGACGATCTTCGCCTTCGTGTGATTCCGGTATTCCGAAGCCAGCGCGCCGAGAGAGGCCACCGTGTCCTCCACGATCACCGCGGAGAAAGGCTTTCCGCTCTCCTTCGCCGCTTCCGGCACAAACTGGCAGAGGAAGCAGGGGGATCCCGCGTTCACGGCGTCCGGGATGAAGTCGTTCCCGTCGTTGCGCTCGCCCTTGATGGCCGCGAAAAGGACACCCTCTCCGGCCTCTCTCGAATCTATGGCCACGGCCCGGACTTCTTCGTTCCCGTCCGCGCCTCCGTACAGTTCCAGCCGCCCGCCCGTGATTTCGGCGATCTGACGCGGTCCGTATGTCTTGATTCTCAGCTCCACGCTCATTCTCTTCTATCCGCCTTTCCGCACCCGATCCGCCCGTATGTCCAGATCAATTCGGTTCTTTCCGTATAATTATTATCCGTCTGATTCGCTCTCCCGCTCTTCCGCCCCGTCCACCGGTCCGGGACTGCCGTATGCGGCGAGCGCGTCCCGGGCGACGGCTTCCTCGTCGAAGGGCTGCCTGCCCCGGGATGTGATCTCGTATTTTTCGTGTCCCTTCCCCAGAAGCAGGACCGTTCCGTCCGGCGGGGAGGAGGATATGGCCGCCCGGATCGCCCGCGCTCTCGACGGGATCACCGTGACGGGGGTCTTTCCCGTAAATCCCCGGAGAATGTCGCGGAAGATGGCGTCCGGGTCCTCGCCCCGGGGATTGTCGGAGGTGACGATCACCGCGTCCGCCCCGTTTTCCGCCGTCTCCGCCATGCGCGGTCTCTTCGTCCGGTCCCGCTCGCCCCCGCATCCGAACACCGCGGTGAGCTTTCCGGGGGAAAAGGACCTCACGGACCGGAGCACCGCTTCCATCGCCTCGGGGGTGTGGGCGTAATCAATGAAGACGGAGGGCTTTCCGCGTCCTTCCCCTCCGGCTCCGACCCGGTACAGTCTGCCTGGCGCGCCCCGGAAATCCGAAACGGCGTCCCGGACCGAGGCGGGATCCCCACCGGCGTTCAGGGCGGCGGCGCAGGCCAGCATGGTATTGATTACCGAAAACCGGCCCGGCATGGGAGTCCGCACCCGGAAGACCGCCCGGGAGGAGAACCAGAGATAGTCCATCCCGTCCGCCCCTCTCGACCGGATCCTGAGCGCCGTGACGTCCGCGTGCCCCGCCCTCCCGCTCTCCGCCGAACAGACGGTGAAGGAGACTGACGGGAACATCCCGGGCAGTCTTGCGAGCCACGGATCGTCGCCCCAGATCACCGCCCGGGGAACGCCCCGCAGGAGGGATGCCTTGGCGCGGAAGTAGTTCTCCATCGTGCCGTGAAAATCCATGTGCTCCGGCGAGAGATTCGTGAACACCGCGAGATCCGGCGTCAGGGCCGAGGTCTTTTTCAGGGCAAGGGATTGCGAGGATGCCTCCCAGATCACGGCGGCGCATCCCCCCTCCCGCATGGCTCTCAGCGCGGGAAAAAAGAATTCGGGGTCCGGGGTCGTCATGGCGCCGGGGATATCGGAGACGGAGGATCCCCCGTTCTCTCCGAGGGAAAGGGGGACGGATCCCGCCGCCGCTCCCACGGTGGTGACGTACCCGGTTTTCTGGCCCGACGCCCGGAGCAGTTCCGAGAGCAGAAGGGCCACGGTGGTCTTTCCGGCCGTTCCGGTGACGGCGATCTTCATCATGCCCTCGCCCGGTGAGCCGGTGAAATTGTTCCAGAGCCGGGATTCCGCTTCCCTCGTGTCGGGGGTGAGCAGCATCCTGTCGTCCGGAACGCCCTCCGCCGGCCTCTCTCCGAGGACCGCGAGCGCTCCGTTTTTCATGGCCTCAGCCCCGCAGTCGTGCCCGTCCCGCTTCGCGCCTTTCAGGCAGACGAACAGCGAGCCCGGGATCACGCGCCTCGAGTCGGACCGGATGGAGGTGAAATCCCCCTCCGGCAGTCTGCCCGATACGGGGATGCCTTTGAAGATTTGTTCCGCGCGCATGGAATTCCTCCCGAGAAGTTGAATTTCTTTCGACGTCTCTTTGGAAATCCTGCGCTTATATGCCGCCTTCTTTTTTTCAGAAGGGATTTTTGCCAATCCGGATCAGTCCGTGCCGTCCATGTGTCTGAGTTCGATCACCACGACGGTGCCGCGGGTGACGACGGTGTCCGCCGCCGGGCTCTGGCTGATGACCGTCGCGCCGTACCCGTTGGTGGAGCCGGAATACAGGACGTTGAGCCCCGCTCCGACCGCGACGAGATTGGCGTCGTAGGCGCTCATGCCCACGAGATCCGGGACCTTGACGTCCGCCTCGGGGAGTTCTCCTCCGGTATAGAGGATCAGCTTGCCCGTGCCGGAGGCGATCTTCGAGCCGGGTTCGGGGACCTGGGCGTTCACCGTCTCGCCGGTTCCGACGAGTTCATACCGGACGCCGCGGGTCTCGAGGTCGGTGGCTGCCGTCTTGATGCTGCTGCCCACATAGTTCGCCACCGTCGTGTCGAGGGCTTTGAGCTCCTCCGCGGTGTACTGCGGTTCGACCCCAAGATAGGGCAGAACGTAGGACAGCAGATTCGAAATATAGGGTGCCGCCACGACGCCGCCGTAGGGGACCGACTTCATCGGCTCGTCGACGACGATCAGGGCGGAGATCTGCGGGTCGTCCGCCGGGGCGTAGGCCACCGTGGATCCGACGCGGAAGGGGGTGTTGCCCTCTTCGTCGAATTTGTCCAGCTTTTCGGAGGTACCGGTCTTCGCCGCCACCCGGTAGCCCTTGACATAGGCGTTCTTCGCCGCGCCGTCCGTAGCCACGCCTTCTTCGAGGATCTCGGTGATGTGCTCGCAGGTGGAGGAGGAGACGATCTGCCGCACGACTTCGGTCTCCCAGGACTGAATGACGTTGCCGTCGTCGTCCACGATCTCCTTGAGCAGGTGGGGGGTGAGGAGGTATCCGCCGTTGGCCACCGCCGTGATGGCGCGCAGCTGCTGGATCGGGGTGGTGCGGAAGGTCTGGCCGAAGGAATAGACGGCGAGGGAGACGTTGGTGAAGTCCTTATAAGGCGCGTAGATCGTCCAGCTTTCGCCGGGGAGGTCGATCCCGGTCCGCCCGCCGTATCCGAAGGCCTTGAAATAATCGTAGAAAGTCGGTTTTCCGATGCGCTCCGCGACCTGCATCAGGGTCGGGTTGCAGGACTGCTGGAGGCCGTAGCGGAATGTGACGGTGCCGTGGCCGGAGGTCTCCGCGCATCCGATGGGTTTGGGCCAGCCCTCGACGTAATGGTAGCCGGGACAGTTGAAGAGGTCGTTGTCCCGCACGACGCCCTCGTCGAAGGCCATCGAAGTGGTGACGACCTTGAAGGTGGAGCCGGGCTCGTAGGTGTCGCTCACGCACTTGTTGTTCCACATATTGAGCAGGAGCAGGTTGTAGGCCTCGAGATATTCGTTCGAATCCGGCTCGAACCCGGTCGCTTCCAGCTGGGCGGCGGACCAGTCGTCGAGCTTGGAGGGGGCGTTGCAGTTGAAGGGCGGATAGACCCCCATCGCGAGGATGCCGCCGGTCTCGGTGTCCATCACCATGCCGCAGACGCGGTTCCCGGCCCCGGATTCCACGAAGGTCTTTTCGAGCTGGTTCTCGAGCTCGTACTGGATGTACATGTCGAGGGTGGTGACGATGTTGTAGCCGTTGGTCGCCTCGATCAGCCGTTCGTATTCGAAGGGCATGTCGTTGTTCTGGGCGTCCTGGGCGAGGATGTAGCGGCCGGAGGTCCCTTCCAGCACGTTGTTGTAGTACCGTTCGAGGCCGTAGACCCCCACGCCGTCGGAGTTGGTGAACCCGATCACGTGGCAGGCGAGAGTGTCCTTCGGGTAGTACCGTTTGGAGGAGGCCTCGAAATAGACCTCGTCCCGGAGATTGTACTTCGCGATGAAGGATTCGATCCGGTCGGCGATATCCTGTTCCACGTCCCGCTCGATCACCTCGTAATAGCGGTCGAGCTTGTTTGCCTTTTCGTAGATCTTGCCGCTGTCGGTCTTCGGGAGATAGGCGGAGAGCACGTCGGCGATCATTTCGTCGAGCATGGTCCCGTGGTAGAAGATCTGATAGTCCGCGTCCTCCCAGGTGTAGTGCACGTCGTTGGAGGCGTCGGCGTCGGAGTTCTTCTTGTAGTCCGCCTTCATCGTCTCCTGAATGTCGTGGGGGGAGAGGATGACGTTGTAGACGGTCTTGTTGGCGGCGAGGATATTGCCCCCGCGGTCGGTGATGTTGCCGCGCTCGGGGTTGATGGCGGTGTCCCGCGTCAGTTGGTTGAGGACCCGGGATTCGTAATAATCGTGTTCGGATATCTGCAGCTTCGCCAGCCTTCCGGTCACGACGACGGCGGCCAGCAGGAAAAAGAAGAAGGTCGCGTAGACCCGCCGCGTGGTGATGCGGTCGATGCGGTTGGATTCTCGGTTCATGGATGGTCCTCCGGCGGGCGCGTCCCCCTCCCGGAAGCCTTCGCGGAAATCAGGGGGAGCGTTCCCGGCACGATTCTATGCCGTCGCCCGGCGCGTTATTCAGACAGCGAACGGGCTGCCGTGCCGATGGGTGCTGCAGCCCGTATATGGATTGGGAGGTAAGTCCGGCTTCTCAGCGGAACCGGTCGAAAAACTCGTTCAGCGAGGAGAAGAGGACACCGCCCGGGGAGGATTGCTTCTCTTCCTCCGGGGCTTCGAGGATCTCTATGCGCTCGCCGCCCGAGACGGAGACGAAACGCCTCTGCATGGAATCCTCCTCCGCCATGCCGAGCTCGCCAACCGCGATGCTCCGGATGGTGCGGATGTCGTTTTTCTCGTCCAGTTTCAGTTCCAGCCCCGCCACGGTCTCCTTCAGAGCGGCGAGCTCCGCTTCCTTCCGCGAGATGCTCGACGAGATCTGATAGACCTCGGCAAAGCTCTCGACGATGGAGAAAAGGAGCGCCACGGCGATGAGGCACACCGCGATGAATCCCACCGGGACGGAGCCCTTCTGGACCTCGATCTCCTCGGGGCCCCGGGCTTCGGCGGCGGCTTTGCGGCGGGCGGCTCTGGTCTGGCGGACGCGGATCTTCTCCCGCTTTTTCTTCGTTCTGCCGTCCTCGGGGACCGGAGTTTCCCGTTCCTCGCCGACGGTCCTTCTGTACCGGGCGCGTCCGGCTCCGGCGATCTCTTCGGACAGGGTGTCCCGGGGGATCGAACGGGCTCCCGCGCTTCCCGACGATGCCGGGCGGGAGGGGCGTTCTCCGGCGGGGGCGGAATAGGCGGGCCGGGAGGGATGGCGGGCGGGATCGGAGGGGTTCGCTCCGTTCTGCATCCCCGGTCTCGGCCCCGAAGACCGCGGTCTCGGAGGACGGGAGGGAGCGGCCTGCCCGGATGCGTTCTGGCGGGCCCGGTAGTTTTCCCGGAAGGCCTGTTCCGCCACGTTGACCCGGGGGTTGTTCCCCATCTCCGCCCGGTGCATGAGTTCGGAGGTGGTGCTTGCCTGCATCCCGGACACAGCGGCGCCGCGGTCGCGGAATTCGGATTTCAGCTCGTCTGCGAGCGGGTAGTCTGCCGCCATGTCGTCCTCCTTTCGGGTGGGATCGGGATATGGGAGGAGGTGCGTTCAGTCCTCCGTTTTTTCCGCCGTCCTGAGCTTCGCGCTCCGGGAACGGGGATTGATTTTCAGTTCTTCTTCGCCGGGGGTCTCCGGCTTTTTCGAGAGCAGTTTCAACACCGGCTTCTTCCCGCACACGCAGACGGGAAATTCCGGCGGGCAGGTGCAGCCCGTGGAGAGCGAACGGAAGACGTCCTTGACGATCCGGTCCTCCAGCGAATGGAAGGTGATGACCGCCAGCCTTCCGCCGGGATTCATCCGTTCCGCCGCCGCGCGCAGGGAGGGTTCGATGGCGGAGAGTTCTCCGTTGACCTCGATGCGGACGGCCTGGAAGGTGCGGCGGGCCGGGTTCTGGGCTTCCCGCTGTCTCGCTCCGGCGGGGATCGCTTCGGAGACGGCGGCGGCAAGTTCCGTCGTGGTTTCGATGGGGGCGTTCTCGCGGATCTCGCAGATCTTTCTCGCGATCCGGGAGGCGAAGCGTTCCTCTCCCCAGTCCCGGAGGATGCGGGCGAGTTCGGCTTCGGAATAGGTATTCACGACGTTCCGCGCGGTGAGGGAGGCGGAACGGTCCATGCGCATGTCGAGGGGGGCGTCCTTCGAGTAGGAAAAGCCCCGGTCCCCGTCGTCGAGCTGATGGGAGGAGACCCCGAGATCCCAGAGGGCCCCGTCGAGCTTCTCCGCTCCGCACAGATCGAGGGCGGCGTCGAGATCGCGGAAATTGGACTTGACGAGCGTTACGCGGTCCATAAATCCGGCGAGCCTCACGCGGCAGGCGTCGAGGGCGTCGTCGTCCTGATCGAGGCAGATGAGCCTTGATCCCTCGGGGAGCCGTTTCGCGATTTCAAGCGAATGACCGCCGCCGCCGGCCGTGCAGTCCACGTATACCCCGCCCCGTTCGGGTTCGAGAGCCGCGATGACTTCGGGGAGCATGACGGATAGATGGGAAAATTCCATGATCGGACCTCAGAATCCCATGGTGGAGAGGAATTCCATCGTGTCGGCCGGAGGAGGCGTCTCGAGCTTCTGCTGGTATTTTTCCTCGCTCCAGATCTCGCAGCAGCTTCCCATACCCACGGTGACGATGTTCTTTCCGGTGATCCCGGCCTTCTGCAGCATGGACGGCGGGATGGGGACCCGGTTCTGCGCGTCCGGCACGATCTGCTGGGAGTTCGGGAAAATCAGGGACTTGACGGCGTAGCTCTTCTCGGGGGGAAGGGCGTCGATCAGTTCGCAGTATTTGTTCCACTCGGCCTCGTCGTAGAGCTTGATGCAGGCTCCGCTGGCGGCAGGGTAGATGTACAGTTTTCCGTCCAGTTCGTCCATGAGCTTGGAAGGGATGATCATGCGGTTTTTGGCATCCAGAGAATGCGTATAGGTGCCGAGCAGCATCTTTTTCCCTCCCTTTCGTGGCATTTTTCACCATTTCGCTCCCGCGTGCTCATATTATACCCCATCCGAACGGGAAAATCAAGGGGTGTTCCCATGTTTTCATCAAAAAATTGCGCGGTTTTTCCGGGAAATCCGGAACCTCCGAACACCCGTTCTTTTCTATTTCGCAGACTCGTTGCGCAAAGAAAAAGCGTTTCCAGAATCTGCCAAAAACGCGGATCGTGACAAACGCAGAAAAACGCCATCTTCCCTCCCGGACGACGGGCTGAAAGAAGACGTTTTGTCACAAAAGATTTTCGGTTTATCCGCAAATCGTTCCGTTTCGGTTCGGAATAATTTTACGGTTTGTTTTCATTTTCCAGCTTCTCCCGCAGGATCTCCGAGGCGAGAACGGGGTCCGCGCGGCCGGAGGTATCCCGCATGATCTGGCCGAGGATCTGACGGAGAGCCGCGGTCTTGCCCCGCCTGTAATCCTCCGCCGCGCCGGGACAGGACCGGATGGCGTTTTCGGCGAAGAGGATCAGGGACGCGCGGTCGGTGATCTTGATGAGGTTCTCGTCCTCCGCCCGCCGTTTTGCCTCCTCCGCCGTCCTCGCCCCTTCCGCCGCGAGCAGATGCAGGAGCTTCTTCGCGTTCCCGCTCACGAGCTTTCCCGCCGCGTAGAGCGAACACACTCCCGCGAGGGCTCCCGGGGAAATATACTCCCGCGGTTCGTCGGAGGCGGGCTCCATCTTTTCGAGGACTTCCCCGACGAAGAGGTTTTCACAGGCGGCGCGCTCGTCCGGGGATCCGCAGGCCTCCATCGCCTCCCGGAATTTTTCCGTCACATAGACCGAGGAGGTGAGCAGGGCGGCGTTCTCCGGCTTTACGCCGAAACGGGAGACGAGATCGGCGGCGGCTTCGTCCGGCAGGGGGGGCATGGCGTCCTTCACCGCTTTCATCCACTCGTCCGTCAGGGTGAGGGCGGGGAGATTCGGCTCCGTGAAGTAGCGGTAGTCCACGTTCGCCTCCTTGTCCCGCATCTTCTCGGTCTTTCCGGTGTCCTCGTTGAAGCGGCGGGTCTCGGGGCGGACTTCTTCTCCCCGTTCCAGAAGTTCTGTCTGGCGGCGGATCTCCTCCTCAAGGGCCCGGCCGACATAGTTCACGGAATTGACGTTCTTGATCTCGCACTTGACCCCGTATTCCCGGCATCCCGCCCGCCGCACGGAGACGTTGACGTCGCACCGGAGGGATCCCTCGTTCATCCGGCAGTCCGAGACCCCGGCGTAGGTGAGGATCCGGCGCAGGGAGTTGAGATAGGACTTCGCCTCCTCCGGGGTGCGCATCGCGGGCTCGGACACGATCTCGATGAGGGGGACCCCCGCCCGGTTGTAGTCGACGAGGGTCTCGTCCCCCCGGTGGATCAGCTTTCCGGCGTCCTCTTCGATGTGGATCCGCACAAGGGGGACGCTCCCCGGGCCCCGGGAGGTCGTGATCGGGACGGCTCCCCCGACGCAAACCGGCCGCTCCAGCTGGGTGATCTGATACCCCTTCGGAAGATCGGGGTAGTAGTAGTTCTTCCGGTCGAACCAGGAGGTGCGGTTGATCGTACATCCGAGGACGAAACCCGCCCGGACGGCCAGACTCACCGCCTCGTCGGACAGCCGCGGAAGGGCTCCCGGCATCCCGAGGCAGATCGGGCAGACGTCGGTGTTCGGCTCGTCCCCGAAGGATACCCGGCAGGGACAGAAGATCTTGCGCCCGGTTTTCAGTTCCACGTGGACCTCGAGCCCGATGACCGCCTCCCAGCCGCCGGATTCATTTTCCGTGCCGGAGGACATCCCAGACCGTATTTCCGCCATCGCGTCCCGTCTCCTTTCTCACGTCCGTCATAATCTCCTGTTCCAGCGCGTAAGCCGCGCGGAGCAGAAGGGCGTCCGAGCGTTTTTTCCCCATCAGGGTGATCCCCACGGGCATTCCGTCCTCGCCGCCTCCGGGGATCTGCACGGCGGGGCATCCCGTCAGATTGGCGACGGTGGTGTAGCGGTCGCTCTTATACAGGGCGTTCGGATCGGAAGCGTACCGTCCCACCCGGAATGCGGGACCCGAGGCCGTCGGGAGCAGGACCGCGCCGCACCGGGAGAGGATCTCTTCCGTCTCGCGGCACACGGCGTTCTGCGCGGCTTTGACCTTCCGGTAGTACCCGCCCCCGTAGGTGGAGGACAGGGCGTAGGTCCCGGTGACGATCCGCCGCTTGACCTCGTCGCCGAATCCTCTTGCCCGGGCGTCCCGCATCCGATCCGCGGCGGACTTTCCCTCTCCGCCGAGGCCGAAGCGCAGTCCGTCGAAGCGGGCGAGGTTGGAGGACGCCTCCGCCGACGCCACGATCAAATAGATCTCGAGGGCCATGCCGAGGGGGAGATCCGCCTCTTCGATCCTCGCGCCGAGCTTCGCGAGCTTTTCCGCCGCCCGGTCCAGAGCCCGCAGGACCCCGGGGGAGCATCCGTCCAGCAGGGAGGGGGGAACGACGCCGATCCGCATCCCGCCGACCCCTCCGTCCAGTCCCTCTTCGAAGGAGGCCGCGCCGTCGAAAGTCGTCATGTCGCCTTGATCCCGCCCCGCCAGCAGGGTGAGCACCGACGCGCAGTCCTCCACCGTCCGGCAGATCGGGCAGACCGTGTCGAGGGAGGAGGCAAGTTCGGCCATTCCCCTCCGGGACACGAGGCCGTAGGTCGGTTTGATCGACACCAGTCCGCAGAAGGCCGCCGGCTGACGCGCGCTCCCGCCCGTGTCCGATCCGAGGGCAAAGGGAGCCTCCCCCGCCGCCACCGCAGCCGCAGATCCGCCTGAAGATCCGCCGGGGGACCGTCCCGGATCCAGCGGATTGCGCGTCGGACCCGCGATGGAGCGTTCGCAGAAGGAACCCATCGCGAATTCGTCGAGATTGGTTTTGCCGAGCAGGACCGCCCCCGCGCCGTCGAGCTTTTCGTAAACCGCCGAGGAGTAGTCGGGGACGAAATCCCGCAGCATCTCGGAGGCGCAGGTCAGGGGCACTCCCCGGACGGCGAGATTATCCTTTAAGGCATAGGGGATCCCGCAGAAGGAAGAGACTTCCCCTCCCGTCTCCTTCGCCTCCCGCCGCATCCGGTCCGCCCGCGCCGCCCCTTCCAGAGCGAGCCTTGCCGTCGGCGTGATGAAGGCGTTGATCTCGCGCTCTTTCAGCGTCATGTTCGAGAGAAAGGCCGCGGTCAGCCCGGCGGAGGAGATCTCCCCGGATCCGAGGAGTTCGGAGAGCTCCTTCACGCTCATGTTCGTCAGTCGATTCTGATTCATCCCGCTCACACCACCCTCGGCACAGTCAGATTGACGCCGTCGAATCCCGCGGCCTGACGGAGAAGGATCCGCCCCCGGCCTTCCTTTGATCCGCCATCCCGCTCCGCTTCTTCTGCGCGTTTTTCGGCTTCTTCGGGCAGGGAGACTTCGTGGTTCTCCGTGTGGATCGGCCCCTCGGGAGGTTCTCCCCCCGCCGCGTCCGAGCGCACCACCGCGTCGAGCCGGATCCGCAGGGCGTCGAAATCCCGGGCCAGCTCTTCGGCGGCTTCCGGGGACAGGGCGAGCATGGCGGAATCGGTCAGCTTTTTCCTGAGCGCGGTCCGCTCCGTGTTCAGTTCATCGTTCATTTCCGTGTCCATCGGGGACTTTCTCCTTTTTCCGGCGTTCTTTTTGCCTTTTCTCTGCTGTTTTTTCCCCTTCCGCCCGGGAGAGCTATAATGAGAAGGCTCCCGGCATATACTACCGGTATCGGGAAGGGGGGATCGGTCCATGCGTTCGTTTGTCGTCTCGCGCGGGGAACTCTGCGCCCGGGGGGCGGGATTTCTCATGCGGCTGAGGCGGGACCGGGTGTTCGCTGAGGCGGCGGAGGCGTCGTTCTATCTCATGACCTCCCTCGTCCCGTTCCTCTCCCTGCTCTTCGCCTTCACGGGGCTCTTCCTGCCCGAGGATCCCCGAACGCTTCCCCTGCCGGAGGGCCTTTCCGCACGGGTGGGGGAGACGGTCCTCGGATTTGCAGATGAGATCGCGAAACGGCCGGGAATCCCGCTGCTGTCGGTCCAGGCGGTTCTCGCCCTCTGGTCGGCCTCCCGGGGGATCGCGTCGGTCCGGGCTTCCCTCGCCGGGATCTACGACGCGCCGGAGGGGGAGGGGGCTCTGATCGGCAGGCTCCGGGCGATCCCTTCGACCCTCGCGGTAACGGCCGCCATGACCGCTCCGACGCTCTTTTCACTCTTCGGCGACATGCTGGCGGGGATCACGGGAGGGAGAGGTGCCGTGCTGATCCGCGCGCTGGGGACGCCGCTTCTGTTCGCGCTTCTCGCGGCGGTGTTCACCCTCTTCTACTGCGCGGCGGGGCGGAGGAGTCCGATCCTTTCGGGCCGGGTGGGGGTCCATCTGCCGGGGGCGCTCTTTTCGGCTTCGGGATGGTTCCTCTTCTCCGCTCTGACCCGCTGTCTCGGGTGTTTCCCGGGATCGCCGCTTTTGTACGGGACCCTCGGGGCGGTGACGCTGTTCATGCTCCGGCTGTATTTCTGCACGGTGATCGTGCTGCTGGGGGCGGAGGTGAACCGGATGCGGCAGGAGCGGGAAAGTTCCGCCCGGAAGGGATGAACGTCAGAAAGGACCGCCGCATTCCGCCCGTTCCGACAGACGCGGCAGCCCTTCTTTTGATTTTTGGGATTTTTTGCCGGGTTTACGGCTGTCCTTCCGCGGGAGTCTGGGGCACGTAGGGCTCCGCCATATTCTGGGCCTGTCCCGCCGCGACGATCTCCGCGATGTGCTGGTCGTGCTCTTCCTTGGTCTCGGAGAAGTAGGTCATGCCCTCGCCGGAGACGAAGTAGTAGTAGTTGGTTTCCTGGGCCAGGAGCACCGACAGGATGGCGGACGCGGAGGGATTGGCGATGGGTCCCGGGGGGAATCCGTCGTACATATAGGTGTTGTAGGGCGAATCGTAGTAGAGATCCACCGTGCGCTCCCCCGTATCATGCTGGATGGCGTAGACGACGGTGGCGTCGCTTTCCAGCCGCGGGAAGACGTCCGGGATCTTGAGTCGGTTCAGGAACACCGAGGCGACGTTGAAGAATTCGCTGGGCGCCGCCGCTTCCTTCTCGATCATGGACGCCAGCGTGACCACCTGATCGACCGTGAATCCGAGTTCCTGGGTCGCCGAACGGTAGTCGCGGGTGTAAATCTGCCCGAACCGGACCAGCAGGCGGTTGATCACGGTCTGCTCGCTGGAATTGAGGTAGAATTCGTAGGTGTCCGGGAAGAGATAGCCGTCGAGCCGGTAGATCCGGTTTTCGCTGACGCCGGTCTCCTCCAGTTCCCGGATGAACCAGTAGTCGAAATCGTAGTTCTGGATGACGTCGACGAATCCCTCCCGGGTGCCGATGCCGTACTTGTCCACGAAGAGCGAGATGATGTCGTCCGTCGTGTAGCCTTCGGGGATGGTGATGCGGACCGTGCCCGTGACTTCCTTCTCCTTGAATTCGGAGAGGAGCGCGTCGTAGTTCATCATGGGTGTGACCGTATAGGTCCCCGGGACGTACTCCATGTCGTCGTGCTGATGGACGGCGTAGAACTTGAAGATCGTCGGGTAGCGGATCACTTCCTTTTCGGCGAGGATCTTCGAAAGCTCGTCCAGCGTGGTATTTTCGGGGATCGTCACTTCCACGGCGTCCTCGGGCTTGACGAAGGCGTAGATGTCGTTCGCGACGCTGATGCTGAAAACGGACAGGGCGATGGCCGAAATGAGCACGAAGATGATATAGACGATGGCCTTGATGACGCTGAGGACCGTATTTCCGCCCTCGTCCGAGACCTCCCGCACTTCGGGTTCCTGCTTTTTGCGGCGTCCGGCAGCCGCGCGGTCGGCGTCGATTTTGAAGTCGGAGGTCCGGGTCTTCATCATCTGCCTCTCGAGGCGGTCTTCTCCGGCCCGGACGGGATGAATCGGATTCGCGCTCTTCGCCGGCTGAACGGCTGCGGATTTACCGGGAGCAGCCTTCGCGGGGACGGGTTTCTGAGGACTCTGCGCGGCCTCCGCCGAGAGTTCCGCCGAAAGACGGCCGGACAGACGCCCGGAGAGCGCATCGAGGGACCGTTCCGCGCGGGGGGGTGCGATCTGCCTGTCCGCGGGTTCGGGTCCTTCCGGCGCGGGGTTCACGGCGGGACGAGCCGGGGCGGATTCGGCGGCGATCGGCGCGGGTGCGGGAACTGCCGCGGGGGTCCTCTCCGGTTCCGCGCCTCGGGCCGGGGTATTGTTCGGGATCGGACTCGGGGTCTCGGGGACCGGGGCGGGCTGGGTATTCTTCTGCAGATCCCCCGGCTTGAATTCGGTGTAGGATCTGCCGGATCCGGGATTCGCGCTCTCAGCGGCTCCCTCCGGCGGGAGGAAATCGAAATCCATGTCCTCCGTGACGGGGGTCGTTTTTTCCGGGATCTGCCGGGGCGCGGGCGTTCCGACACGGCCATGGGGCGCCGCGCGGGATGGGATCTCCGTATGCCGCGCGATCTGTTTCGGCGGCAGAGCGGACTGCTTTTTCGCGCGGAGGGCCTGGCTGTTGTCCCGGTTGATCCTTGCCTTCATGGTGTCCGCGGAATGCTCCGCCACGGCGAAGGTTCTGGTTTCGCCGAAGGCTTCCTTATTGAGATTGTTATCCGTAAGCGGCACCTCGCTTTCAGTGGGACCTTTCCCTCTCCGGCTTTCCGCCTTTCATCCGCGGGTCACGGACACGAGGATGAAGAGGAGGACGAGGAGAAGGAAGCCCGGGGCGAAAAAGGCTTCCGCGATATGCGCGAACGTGCCTCTCCGATCGGATCCCGCGTACTCGGAGGGGACGTTCGATTCGGCATAGCCCCGGTAAATGCTCTGCGCTTCGAAGCACATGAGGGCGGCTGAGAGGACCGCCGCGGCGCAGAGGATGGCGACGAGCAGGATCATCGAGATGTTCTGCTTGTCCACAATGTAAAGAACGTATTTTTCGGTATAGAGGACGAGGGCGTTGTAGACGGCGTGCATCAGAATCGGCGCGATCAGGGATCTCGTCGCGTAGAGTGCCGACGCCAGCACCGCGCCTGCCGCGAAATAAACGGGGAACCGGGCGGCGGAGAAATGCGCCATCGCGAACATCGCAGCCGAAACGGCGACCGCCACCCCCGGGCTCTGGGTCTCGTATTCCCCGATGATGACGCCGCGGAAGAGAAGCTCCTCCGTGACGGCGGGAAGCAGGGCGAAGGCCACGACGACGTAGAGCCCGTCGAAGAATCCGCTGCCCATCGCGAACGCCGCGGCCTGGGAGACGGACGAGCGGGCGAACGCCTCCGGCGCGATCCGGTACATCAGGATCGAGAGCAGGGCGGAGGCCGACGTCATGCAGCAGAGCGCGTGCCAGACATAGAGGATCTGAGCGGGCCGGAAGAGTCTCAGCCGGAGCTTCGGGGTGAACTCCCGCCCCCTGAGCCTGCAGTAGAACAGGGCGGGGACGGCGTAGATCAGAAGCTGGACGACCACCGCCGCAAGGTAGGGGTTCTCCCGCATCCCGAGGGAGTCTTCGGGGATCAGATCCGCGGCCAGCGTCAGCCCGAAGACGGCGAGGATCAAAAGCGGCGCGGCGGCGGTAGGTTTGAACCGCGGGCGCAAGATCAGCCCTTTCCGGGGCGCGTTTTCCCCGCGTCCTTCGTCACCTTGACGCCCCGTTCGGTGAGCAGGATATCCACCGTGACGTCAAACCGTCCCCGCGGCACCTCGGGAAGGATATAGTCGGAATAGACCACGCCGATGGTGCAGCCGGAGAAGCCGGAGAGATAGCGGTCGTAGAATCCCTTGCCGTAGCCGAGACGGTAGCCCGCCCGGTCGTAGACGAGGCCCGGCACAAAGCAGACCGCCCCCGCCGTCTCGTTCTCCGCGTCGTAAACCGGATTCTCCTCCGGGGGTTCGAGGCCGCCCATGCCGTCGTCCTGAAGCTCGTCGAGGGAATTTACGGTGTGATAGGTCATGGTGTGGGTCTTGCGGTCGCAGCGGGGGAAGAGCACCTTCTTGCCGCGCTCGAAAGCCATTTCGGCAATGGGGGAGACGTCGATCTCGTCCGAGGCCGCCGCGTAGAGCAGGACGTATTCGGCGTAGCGGAAGGAGACCAGTCCGGCCGCCGCCTTGCAGATCGCCTCGTCCCGGCGGAATTTCTCCTCCTCGGGCATCTGGCGTCTCTTTTCCCGGTATTCTTCACGGATATCGTCTTTCTGTTTCTTGATCATTTCGCAAGCACCGCGGACCGGAGAGCTTCCGCCGCGTCTTCTCCTTTCAGGATTTTCAAGAGGGCCAGCGAGAATTCCGTCGCCGCGCCCATGCCGCATCCGGTCACGATCCGCCCGTCCGTCACCGTTCTTCCGGCGTCGGAGTTTGCGGGAACGACCTCAGCCCCTCTGAGCTCCTTCTCGAAGCCGGGGTAGCAGCAGGCCCGTTTTCCGTCCAAAAGTCCTCTGTGCCCGAGCACCATCGGAGCCGCGCAGATCGCGCCGATCACGCAGGTCTCATCCGCGGCGCACCGGGCGAGGATCGCGTCCGCCGTTTTGTCTTCGTCGAGATGCTTCGCGCCGGGCATGCCGCCTGGGAATACGACGGCCTCGGGGATCCGGTCCGCGCCGAGAAAGTCCTCCGCCCGGGCGTCCGCCGTCACGGGGATCCCGTGGGACCCGGTCACGACGCGTTCGCCTTCCGGTTTTCCCACCGCGGCGGTCTTTACGTCGAAGCCCGCCCGTCTCAGGATATCCACCGGCGTCAGCGCTTCGATTTCCTCAAATCCGTCGGCCAAAAACACGAGTATCATGGCAGTTCTGCGGAAACCGGCGTTCCGCTCTCCTTTTCATTATATGGTCAGTCAAGGATATTATACCATACTTCCGGCTCCGAAGCGATTAACAAATCATAAACAATGATGCGTTTTTTTCTTGCCTTTTGGAAAAAAAGGAGGAAAAACGCCGAATCTGACGGGATCCCTGTCAGAACAGATCCCGCGCCGCTTCGTAGACTCGTCCGGCGATCTCTTCCCGGGAGTCGGGCAGAAGAGCGTCCTCCCCGGCGCAGGGGATCACCGTCCAGCCGCATTTTCGGGCGACGTATGCGGCGGCTGTCCTGCATCTTTTGAGATATTCCCCGTCCCGCTCGTGGATGTCGGCAGCGCGGCCCGTCTCTTCGGAGCGGCGTTTCACGAGGGCCGAGGACACACGCTCCGGCATGTCGAGGAGCAGGACCCGGTCGGGCGCGGGCAAACCGAGCTTTGTGAACTCGAAATCCCAGAGCCACGCGAGAAAGGCGTCCCACTCCTCCCGGGGCAGTTTCGAGAGCTGGTGGTAGGCGTTGGCGGTGGTGTAGCGGTTAGCGAGGATGACGGCGTCGTCCCGCAGGTAATCCCCCCGCCAGTCGGACGCGAAGGAGGCGTACCGGTCGGCGGCGAAGAACATGGAGGCGGCGTAGGCGTTGGTGTCCGCGGGATCAGAACCGAATTTTCCGCCGAGGTACATCCGCACGAGGGCGGAGCCTTCGGATTTGTAATCCGGGAATTCGAGGGTGCGGACATAGCGTCCCTCCCCTCTCAGGCGGTCGGCGAGCAGTGCTGTCTGGGTCCCCTTCCCCGCTCCGTCGAGACCCTCGAGAACGATCAGTTTTGACATGGTTTTTCCTCCGTCAGACGGAATCAGAGATCGAACGGCGGCTCGTCCCCTCCGCGGAGCTTGATCTCCTGCCATTCGGAGCGGGTGAGCCGGACTTCCCGCGGATGGGGGCCGTTGGGAGCGGAGACGTATCCCAGCTGTTCCATGCGGTCGATGAGCTTTGCGGCGCGTCCGTATCCGAGCTTGAGCTTGCGCTGGATCAGGGAGGTGGAGATCTTCCCGGCGTCCAGGGCGACTTCGATGGCGGGATTCAGCATGGGATCCTCGTCCCCGGAGTCGGCGAAATCGCTCTCGTCGGCGGAGGCTCCTCCGGCTCCCTTCTTGGAGGTCCCGCATTTCTGGGCCTCCCGTTCGATCTGGTTGACGATCTCGTCGTCGTAGCCCTCGGCGACGTTGTTTTCCGTGCGGATGTAGGTGACGGCCTCGAGCACGTCGTCTTCCGAGACGAAGGCGCCCTGCACCCGGCTCGGCTTCATGGCCCCGACGGGAGCGAAGAGCATATCGCCCATGCCGATGAGGTTCGCCGCGGATCCGATGTCGATGATCGTGCGGCTGTCCACCTGGTTGGAGGTGCGGAAGGCGATGCGGGAGGGGATGTTCGCCTTGATGAGGCCGGTGATGACGTCCACGGACGGACGCTGGGTCCCGACAATAAGGTACATCCCGGCGGCTCTCGCTTTCTGGGCAATGCGGCAGATGGAATCCTCCACGTCGTCGGGGGCGGTCATCATGAGGTCGGCGAGCTCGTCGATGATGATGACGATGGAGGGGAGGTATTCGTAATCGGGATTGGCCGAGGCCAGTTTGTTGTACTCCCCGATGTTGCGCTTTCCGGCGTCCTCGATCACCTCGTAGCGGCGTTCCATCTCGCTCACGGCCCAGGACAGGGCTCCGGCGGCCTTCTTCGGTTCGCTGACGACGGGGACCAGCAGGTGGGGGATCCCGTTGTAGATGTTCAGTTCCACCTTCTTCGGGTCCACGAGGATCATTTTCACGTCGTCCGGGCTGGCCTTGTAGAGCAGGCTCATGATGATCGTGTTGATGCAGACGGATTTGCCGGATCCGGTGGTGCCCGCGATCAGAAGGTGGGGCATTTTTCCGATATCGAAGTACACGGCGTCCCCGGCCACGTCCTCGCCCAGCGCGACGGTCAGGCGGCTCTTCGCGTTCTGGAAGGCCTCCGTTTCGAGAAGGGTCCGCAGATGCACCGTGGTCCGCTTCTTGTTCGGCACCTCGATGCCCACGGCGGATTTGCCCGGGATCGGGGCCTCGATGCGGACGCCGGTGGTGGCGAGGTTCAGGGCGATATCGTCCACCAGATTGGTGATGGAGCGCACCTTGGTCCCCGGCTCCGGCACCAGTTCGTAGCGGGTGATGGTCGGGCCCCGGGAGATGTTTTCGATTTTGGTGTTGACCCGGAAGGATTTCAGGGTGTCCACCAGCTTGACGGCGTTCTCCTGAAGCTCGTCCCGGATGTTCTCGCTCACCCCGCCGGGATCCTCGGTCAGAAGATCCAGGGGCGGGAAGCGGTACGGAAGGGCGGCGGGGGCGGCGGGCTTCGGCGGTTCGGGGGCCGATACGGTCTCGCGCTTCACTTCCAGTGGATTCCTGTACTGCTCCGAAAGTTTGTCGAGCAGGGCCGCGTCCTCGGGATTGAGGAAAATGTCGGAGATATTGTCCCCGTCACCGGCCATCCCCGTGACAAGGGCGGAGGTGGAGGTGTCGTCCGGAGCGGGGGAATCGGGTTTCTTCGGCTTCGGAGCGGAATCCGCGGGCTTCGTTTTTTGGGCGTGATCTTTCCGATGGCGGATGTTTTCAAGGGCGGCCGCCGCGACTGCTTCGTCGATGCCCTCATAGCTGTCGAATCCCTCGTCCCCGGTCTCCCCGGCGTCGTTGAAATCGTTCTCGGGCTCCGGATCGGGTCCGAAATCCGCGGCGAAGGCGTCCTCGCTGATGGCGGGTCCCCTGCGTTCGGATCCGGCGGGTTTTCCGGCGTTCTTCTTTTCGGAAACAGGAGCGGAAGAGGCGGAGGAGGAGCGGGGGACGTTGTTCTCCGGGATCGGGACGCCTCCGCTCACCACGGTCTGGACCTTTGCCGCGGGGAGGGACGCGGGATCGGAGTTCCCGCCGGTCTTTCTGCCCGAGCCGTTTTTCTCCCGGTTTCGCCTCATGACCTCGTCGAAGATCTTCTCGTCTACGGCTTCGCTGTCCGCGTCGGCGGAAGCGAGTTCGGCCTGCACGGGATCGGTGAGGTCGTCGGGAGCCCGGAACGCGTCGGAGGCCCATCCGGTGTCTGGATCGGCTTCGGATCCACGATTGCCGGAGTCCGGGCGTCCCGTGATCCCGATGAGGTGTTCGTCCTTCTTTTCCGGTTCGGGGGAGGGGCCGGAGACCGGGACGTCGAGCTCGGTCAGGCGGCGTTTCTTCACGTGGAAGATCTCGCCGGTGCGTCCCGCGGCCTCCGTGTTCATCGGGATCTGGGCGGGGCCGGTCTTCTGTCCGTTCTTCGGCTTCTTCGCCGGGGAGGGCTGGACGGCATCGCGGGCTCCGATCTTCGCCTCCCGTTCCCTTGCACGCTTTTCGCGGAGATAGCCGAGATATTCCTCCTCCTTCACCTGGCTGCGGGAGGGGCCGCTCTGTTCGCGCTTTTCCTTTTCGGCGGCGCGGCGGGCTTTGCAGGCTTCGATCAGCCGGTCCGCGTGATAGGCGACCGCTACGGCGACGCCCCGGGGAGAGACCCCCGCGATGTAGAGTCCGACGAAGAGGAGCGCGGAGATGAGCACGATCAGCCCGAACACCCGCCCGAAGCCTTCGAGCAGAAGCTGTCCGGGGATCCCGCCGACCGCTCCGCCCCCCGCGAGGAGCTTTCCGGCGTCGTAATACTGTCCGGGGTCCACGGGCTGTTTCGCGGAGATCGGATCGGAGGCGAGAACGTGGAGCAGCATGGCGAAGCAGACGGCGAACGCGCAGGCAGAGACCGACCGGCTGAACGCGCGTCCCTCCTCCCGGTCCCGGCGCAGAAAGATCGCGCGGATGAGGAGCAGAACGGGAAGGGCGTAGACGGCTCCTCCGAACAGACCGGCGAGGACGTCCCGGAGTCCGTGCCCGACCACGCCCTGATCCACGATCACGCAGACGGCGATGAGGACCGCGGCAGCCGCGAGGATCAGCGGGGTGATCTGGGGCAGAAAGGAGTTCTCGGACTTCGCGCTCTTTTTCGCCGGGGTTTTCGGTTTTCCGGATTTTCTGCGGCCGGAACCCGCGGTGGTTTTTTTCTGAGGCATTTCGCTTCCTTCTCGGCGTGCGCCGGTACTGAAATCGTGAACGGCGGTTCCGACACCGTTCGGGGCAGGGCTGACCATCTATCGGGATCGGACGGGAACGGGAAAAAACGCCGCTCTGCCGTCCTGAAATTCGCGCGGGGAGACAATGCCAATGTATATTATACCATAATAGGCGGAAAGTTACAAGGCAAAAGCGGAAAAAACCCGGGATCATTTCCCCGAAATTTGTCCGGGGAACGGAAAAAACCGCCGCCCGATCCTGCTCTGCGCGGGACGGAGACGGCGGAAAATGCGGCATTACGGTCAGAATCCGGAGGCGGGAGCGGCTTCGGCGGGGATCTTTGTCCAGCGGACGATCCCCTCGGCGTCGGCTTTCCCGAGGACCCGGTCCCCCGCGGCGAAGGCCCCCGAAAGCATGGATTCGGCGAAGCTGTCCTCGACCTTGCGGGTGATGAGCCTGCGCAGGGGTCTCGCGCCGTAGATCGGATCGTAGCCTTCCCTCGCAAGGGATTCGGCGGTCCCGTCGTCGATCTCGGCCCGGATGCCGATCTGCCCGATGCGGGAGACGACCTCGTCGAGCATCAGACGGGCGATCCGCTTCACGTCCTCCGCCGAGAGCTTGCCGAAGACGACGGTCTCGTCGACGCGGTTGAGGAATTCCGGGCGGAAGGTACGTTTCAGGGCCTCGTTCACCGCCGCGCGGATCCGGCCGTTTTCCTCCTCGGCGGTCTGGCGGTCGAGAAATCCGAGGCGTTTCGGTTCGGAGATCCCCTGGGCGCCGACGTTGGAGGTCATGATGACGACAGTGTTGCGGAAATCGACCCTCCGTCCCTCGGAGTCGGTGAGGCATCCGTCCTCGAGGATCTGCAGAAGCAGGTTGAAGACGTCGGGATGGGCCTTCTCGATCTCGTCGAAGAGGACCACCGAATAGGGATGGCGGCGGACCTTCTCCGTGAGCTGGCCACCCTCGCCGTAGCCGACGTAGCCGGGCGGGGACCCGATCATCTTCGACACGCTGTGCTTTTCCATGTATTCGGACATGTCGAGCCGGATCATGGAGGCGGGATCCCCGAAGAGGGTCTCGGACAGGGCGCGGCAGAGTTCGGTCTTCCCGACGCCGGTGGGGCCGAGGAAGAGGAAGGAGCCGATGGGGCGGCGGGGATCCCTCAGTCCGGTGCGTCCCCGGCGGATGGCCCGCGCCACGGATTCGACGGCGGTGTCCTGCCCGACGATCTTTTCTTTCAGGAGGCTGTCGAGGCGGCGGAGGCGTTCTCCCTCGCCCTCCTCGAGCTTGCGGACGGGGATCCCGGTCCACTCGGTGACGATCTCGGCCACGTCCTCGGCGGTGACGGTGAGATCGGGGCTGTCCCCGCGCTCCATGCTCTCCCGTTCTTCGCCCCGGCGGGAGGTGAGATCGTCGGACACGCGCTTTTCCTCGTCCCGGAGGCGGGCGGCTCCCTCGTAGTCCTCCCCGAGGATGGCCTCCTCCTTTTCCGCCGTCACGGCCCGAAGCTTTTCTTCCAGCTCGCGGACGTCGGGGGAGGGGGACAGGGCGGAAAGGCGCTTCTTGCTGGCGGCCTCGTCGATGAGGTCGATGGCCTTGTCGGGCAGGCACCGGTCCCCGATATACCGCACGGACAGAGCCACCGCCGCCCGGACCGCCTCGTCGGAGATTTTCAGTTTGTGGTGGGCTTCGTATTTGTCCCTCAGGCCGAAAAGGATCCGTTCTGCCTCCTCCGGCGCGGGCTCCCCGACCCGGACGGACTGGAACCGGCGTTCGAGGGCGGCGTCCTTTTCGATGTGGCGGCGGTATTCGTCCGTGGTGGTGGCGCCGATCACCTGGAGTTCCCCCCGGGCGAGGGCTGGTTTCAGGATATTGGCGGCGTCCACGGCCCCTTCTGCTCCTCCCGCCCCGACGATGGTGTGGATCTCGTCGATGAAGAGGATGACGGAGGGGGAGTTTTTCGCCTCGGCGATGACGTTTTTCATCCTCTCCTCGAATTCGCCCCGGTATTTGGCTCCGGCCACCATCGCGGAGAGATCGAGGCTGAGGATCGTCTTTCCCGCGAGGGTCTCGGGGACGGTCCCCTCGGCGATCCTGCGGGCGAGCCCTTCGACGACGGCGGTTTTGCCGACTCCCGGCTCTCCAATGAGGCAGGGATTGTTCTTCGTGCGGCGGGAGAGGATGCGGATGAGGCGGGCGGTCTCGCTCTCCCGGCCGATGATGGGATCGAGGCGTCCTTCGGCTGCCGCTTTGGTGAGATCGGTGCCGTACTGGGCGAGGGCGTCCCCCGTGCCGTCCGGGGATTTTCTGCGCTCTCCCCCGCGGAATCCGTCCTGACCGGGAGTGCGGGATCCCGTCCGTTCGGCGGCGGCGGTGAGGACGGCGAGAACGCCCCGTTTCACGTCCTCGGCGGAGGCTCCCTCCTCGCGGATCAGCCGGGCGGCGTAGCTCTCCCCTTCCTCCACGGCGGCCAGCAGAAGGTGTTCCGTGCCGATATAGCCGTGACCCATCCCCACCGCGATCCCGGCGGAGGTCTCGATGATGCGCTTGACCCGCGGGGTGACGTCCCGGGGGGTGAGATTCGTGGGTTCGCCGAATCCGACGCTCTCCCCGATCAGCTTCCGGGTCTTTTCCGCGGTGACGCCGTGTTCCTCGAGCACCCGGGCGGCGACGCTGTCCTTTTCGGCGAGCAGTCCGAGGAGAAGATGCTCGGTGCCGACGGAGGCGTGGCCCATTTCCGATGCGGTGCTCAGGGCGCGGTTCAGGGCGTTCTGGGCTTTCTTGGTGAAACCGATGGTCATGAATTCCGTTCTGCTCCTTTCGAAACGACGCGGGCTGCCGCACTGTCCGCCCGAAGCGGTGAGATACGGCAGTCCTGTTTCCGATGGGGTGTTTGTTTCGGTGATGTCGAAATTTGGATGAGGTATGTTCTTTCTATATAACCGTACAGATTATTCGCTGTTCTTTTCTCCCGGGCGTTCCGGGTTCTCTTGACTTCGGGTCAGGACGCCGCGGCATACCGTCTTTCAAGACAGGTGGACGAAAACTTCTTTGCGGCGTTCGTGTGGCTTATTCCCGGTTCGCCATTCCGGCGCGGCTCAGGATCTCCTTTACCCGAACCGCTCTTGCCCGGTCAAGCTCTCTTCCGCTCTTCCCTTCCTCCGCGGCGGCCAGCGTGTGGGGCAGACAGGTGAACAGCGCTTCGTCCGCCAGCGGGACCGGCAGATCGACGAGGTTCATAGCGGCCGCCATCCGCATGTCTGAATAGGCGGAGACGAATTCGGAGGGGGCGAGGGCTCCGGCGTAGAGCAGCATACCGTATACGCGGCGCACGGATTCGGCGAGATCTTCCCGTCTGTCTTCCCCGAGGGCTTCCCGGTATTCGCGCTCCCGTCCGACGAGCTTTTCCGCGGCTTCGGTGACGGCCTTTGCGATCTCCTCCTCGCTCATGCCCATCGTCTCGCGGTTGGAGACGCGGTAGACGCAGGTGGCGGGACCGGACCCGTCGGCGGAGCGGACCGAGATCCCCTCCCTCGCCATGCGGAACGCCGCTCTTGCCATCCAGCCGGTCTCGGTGCAGAGGGGCAGATGGACGGAGACGGAGGCGCGCATCCCGGTCCCGAGAAGTTCGGGATTGCGGGTGACGTAGCCGAACTGCTCGGCGAAGGCGATGGGCGCGTTTTCGTCGAGGAGGGCTTCCGCGTCGAAGGCTTTTTCGAGGGCGGCGGTCAGATTGTTCCCGGGGGCGACCGCTTCGATCCGCACGTGATCCGCACCGCCCACGACGACGGCGACAGTGTAGTCCTCGTTCTGGAAAACGGCGGCGGGGGATTTCTTCCCGATCATGTCGGCGGGCAGGATCCGCTGTTCCGCCATCGCGCGCTTCTGTTCCTCCCCGGCGGATGAGAGATCGGTGAAGCTCCATCCGGCGTCGGCGCGGTAGATATTCTTCATCCGCTCCACGAGGGCCGAAGCCTGCTCCTCCGTCATGCGGTCGGCAAAGGGGATATCCTCAAGATTTCTCGACAGGGCGACGCGGGAATTCAATACGACGTCGCTGTCCTTTCCTTCCATTTTATACCACATACTGATTGCTCCTTTCACTCAGATCCGCCCGCTCATGCTTCCGCCGCTTCGTTCGGTTCGGCGGCGCGCAGTTTTTTCAGCTCGTCCCGGATCTCGGCGGCCCGCTCGAAATCCTCGTTCTTCACGGCCTCGCGCTGTTCTTCGACGAGGGCTTCGATCTTGCGCTTCGTTTCGATCCGGTCGCGGAATTTGGCCGGGGCGCGTCCGGTGTGGACCGTCCTGCCGTGGGCTCTGCTGACGGTGGGCGCCAGTTCTTCGGCAAAGGTCTCGAAGCACTTCGGGCATCCCGCGCCTCTGGTGGCGAAGTCGCGCAGGGTGGATCCGCATCCCTCGCATTTCTTCTCGGCCGTCTTCTCCTCCCCGGTGGGATTCCCGGAACCTAATGCCTTTTCCCCGCCGAAGAAGCCGGAGAAGAGGCTGTTCAGGGTCTTCACGGGATTCTGGAAGAAGGGCTCGTCGAAGAAATCGAAGTCCTCGAAGAACTTGTCCGCGTTCAGCTTCGGCAGCTCCCCGCTCTCCTCGAGGGATTTCGCGCACTCCGCGCAGAGCCGCATCGAACGGACCTTCCCGTTCATGTTCTCATGATAAAAATTCGTCGCTTCATTTTTTCTGCATTTTTCGCAAAGCATACTCTGTTCCTCCGATCAAGCCCCGGATGGGACTGCAATTTTACAAGTTCAAACGCCGGCTGAGGTCACATCATATAGATCATCAGCATCCGCCGGAAGATCTCCGCTCTCAGCGCGTCCCGTCTTTCCGCCGGACAGGTCTCGAGGGCCGCGGAGGACATGGCCTGCATCGCCAGTCTCGATTCCCGCTCCGTCATGATGCCCCGGTCGGTGAGGCTTTTCAGATACGCGGCGGCTTCCGGTTCGCTCAGGGTGGTCCCGATTGCGTGGAAGAAGTGCATCAGGTATCCGCTGCGGCTCATCTGGACCCGCGCGATGCGGATGTACCCGCCGCCGCCCCGTCTCGAATCGGTGACGTAGCCGCGCTCCGGAGTGAACCGGGACGTGATGACATAGCTGATCTGGGACGGGACGCATCCGATCTTCTGGGCGAGATCGTTCCGCCTCACTTCCGCGCTGCCGCCGCCCTCTTCGAGCATCTTTTCGATCATGGCGGCGATATGATCCGACAGAATCATGGCCGTCCTCCTCCCGAAGAGCGATTTTCTGACTTTGACTGTCTTTGCCCTTCGTGCGATCCCATTATAGCGCAAAGGTCAGGCAAAGTCAAAGTCAGAGAAAGTCAAACAGAATCTCTGAGCGGCGGCTGCGCGGATTTAGCTCTGTGTTTCCTCGCTTTTTCTCTCTATATCTCATTATTTCGGACCCGATCAAGGCCCCCTCATCTTCTCCGGCTGTTGGTCCAAGCGGCCAGCATCCTCCATGTGGCAAGGTCCGCGCGTCCGGTCCGGGGGAGGCAGGCGGCTTTCTGGAACGCGGACACCGCCCCTTCCGTCGCCGCGCCGTAGCATCCGTCCGCCGGAGGCGCATCGAATCCGAATCCCTCCGCCACGGCGCGCAGCACGATCTGGAGAAGGAGCACCCCGTCCCCCTCCTCCCCCGGTCCGCAGATCCCCGCCGGATCCACCCGCAGGCAGACGGGCTCCGTTTCGTCCATAATCTCGGAACACCTCCGCACGGCGGCGTCCCAGGACTCGAGGCCGCAGATCCCGGTGACGGGCAGCCCCTCCCTCTCCTGAAAGGCCCGGAGCGCTTCTTCGGTGGATCCGTTCCAGCATCCCGTGACATAGGTCTCCATCCGCGGATCCCGGTCCCGGGCGGCGATGAGGCAGAGCATCCGCTGGAGCGTGCCGATCCGCTCCGATTTGTCGGCAAGGTTCACCTGAGTATATCCCATTCCTCCCCCTTTCATTCGCCGAGGACGCCGCCGAACTGCTCCGGCGATCCGTATTCCCCTTCGACCAGCGTCCGGTAAGTCTCCGCCGCCGCCTCCCACGTGTACGAGGCCGTCACCCCCGTCGGGTCGAGCCCCGCGATCCGCTGGAATGCCCGCACGGCCTCCGCGGTGTCCGGTCCGTAGATCCCGTCGGTGCTGAGGGGCGGGACGGCGGAATAGACCTCCCCGATCCGGTTCAGCCAGCCCTGCAGGACCCGCACGTCCTCCCCGCGGCTCCCCCGTCTCAGCGGCGCGCCGGGATAGGGACGGGTGGTGACGGTGAAATAGCCCTCGGGCAGGGAATCCCGGTAGACGACGTACCGCCGGTAGATCAGCTCCCAGGTCGGGCGGTCCACCACTCCCGTGACCGTCAGCCCCGCGTCCGCCTGAAAATCCTCCACGGCAGCCCGGGTCTCGGGGCCGAAAATGCCGTCCGCCGCCACGGGTCTCACCGCCTCGTCGAACTGGGAGAGGAAGAGGAGCAGGTATTGCATTTCCCGCACCTCGTCCCCCGCGATCCCCTCGGACAGCCGGTCGTCGAAGAGCAAAACCGCGTCCTCGAAGGGCACTCCCTCGGAATTGACGTCCGAGAGCCGCTTCACCGCCGCGTAGACCCGCGCGATGGCGTACCAGGTCGCCCGCCCCACGATCCCGTCGTCGTCCAGGCCGAACTGCCTCTGGAACGCCCGGACCGCCTCCTCCGTCTCCGCCGAGAAGAAGCCGTTGATCCGCGCGATCTTCGGGATCCCCGGATAGTTCTTCGAGATGCGGTTGAGGCGGATCTGGATGAGGTAGACGTCGTCCCCGAACATCTCCGCCATGAGGGGGGACCCGGGATAGGACTCCCGCGCGCCTTCCACCGGAACGTCCGTCACCAGTTCCACGTCGCCGCCGTAATAATATTGAAGGATTTCGAAGGGGGAGAGTCCCTCCCGCGCCAGATCCACCGATCCCCACTGGGAGAGCCCGCCGCACTGGACCTCGATCCCGTCGCAGTAAAGGGCGAACAGCGGCTGGACCGTCCCCTCCCGCCGGATGTAGGTGTTGAATACTTCGTCCACGATCCGGGAGATGTTCGAGAAAATGTCCCGCCCGTAGACAAAGGACTGGTCGATGGAGGTGGAGTTGGTGATGTCGAAATCGTACCCCCGGCTCGGGTAGTACTCGGTGTAGATCCGGTTCAGGGCGAAGCTGATCTCGGCGTAAATGTTGGCGATCAGCGCGCTCTCGGGCCAGGTGGGGTAGATCTCGCTGGACGCCACGTTTTTGATGTAGTCGGCGAAGGGCACCGTGACGTTCCGGGCTTCGGTCTCCGGCCGTCCGAGGTGCACCGTCACGGTCTCCGGGATCACCGGGAGCCTGAGCGCGTTTTCCGCAAATTCCCGGTTCATGCGCCCTCCTCCGCCCGCTCTCCGGGATTCGCCCCGCCCGAGACCGTCCCGTTCCGGTTCCCGATGTCCTCCCGCGTCACGCCGCCGGGCAGCAGGGATTCGGTCCGCGGGGTCTCGTAAAGCATATACCGGTCGGACGCGTATTCCGCCCCGGGACTGTCCACCGGCCTGAGCCCGACTTCCTGCAAAGACAGCACGCCCGCGAAGACCTGCACCCCGACGATCTCCACCGGATAAAAGCCCTCCGCCGTCACCCGGATGGAGAAAAGCCCGCCGGGGGTATCCGATCCCGGAGACAGGGAGTCGCCCGCGGGCGGGACGGTCAGCGGCACGGTCTCGGTCAACCCGTCCGCGTCGGTGGTGAGGGCCCAGAGCACATCCCCCTCCCCGTCCTTTGCGTAGTCCCGCACCGTGACGAAGGCCCCCTCCACCGGGATCGTCCCGTTCGCCTCCGTCACCGCGATCCGCACATAGCCCGTTTCGTCCATGAAACCGCCTCCTTTTTCATCGCTTCCCTCCCATTGTATGCGGAATGCGGAAAACGGTTCTTCCGGGGCGGAATATGCAGCGATATTCACTGTTATGCAGGAATTCAAGTATATATTGAATCTGTGCTTCTTCCAGTTTTTGCCTGTTTTTCTGCCATTTATTCCCATTTTTCAACGGATTTTCCGCGCATTTCCCGACCGAATTTCACATTTTTTGCCGTTTTCTGTGAATTTCCGCAAGCGGAACTTGAATTTTGAAATTTTCGTAAATTCAAGAACGGCTTTATTGCATTTTGTCCGACTCTGTGCTATCGTGGAGACAGGAACCGGAGCGCGCCCGGACCGGATCGGATATACAGAAAAAAATTCACGCACATCGCGTTCGATAAAAAAGGAGAGATCATCATGACGGACAGAAACATCATCGGCCAGCGGATCGCGGAGCTGAGAAAATCGAAGGGACTCACCCAGGCGGAACTCGCGGATCTTTTGGGCGTCACCCATCAGGCGGTGTCCCAGTGGGAACGGAGCGAGACCCTGCCGGATATCCTCACCCTGCCGAAGATCGCGGAGATCTTCAATGAAAACATCAACGTCCTCTTGGGTCTGGAAGAGGCCGCGGAGAATGCGGAGCCCGGAGAAGAACCGGAGGAAGAGGAGGCCTCCTTTCCCGGAGAAGAACCCGGAGACGGAGGGGAACCCGCAGAAGAGGAAGAACCGGAGGGATCCCCCGAAGATCATCCGGATGAAGAGACGGCGGAAGCGGAGGACGGCGGGGACGGCTATTTCGATCTCGATATCAATCCGATCCGCATCCCCGGAGGGCCCGAGATCAGCATCCCGCCGGTCCGGGTCCCGAAATCGGCGCTGAAGGGGGGAGCCTCCCTCGATTCGGAAGAGCTCAGGAAGGTGATCGAAGCGGCGGCGGCATCCGCGAAATCCGCGACCGAGGACATGAAGCGCGAAGCCGAGCGGATAGCCGAAGAAGCCCGCGGCAGGGGAGAACAGCTCCGGGAACAGGCGCAGTCCGCGGCGCAGAAAGCAAGGGAAGACGCCCAGAGATGGCGGGAAGAAGCCCATGCGGCGGCGGAGAAAGCAAGAGCGGAAGCGGAAGCAGTCCGGGAACAGAGGAAAGCCGAGATCACAAGACAGGCCGAGGAGGCCGCGTGGGCAGCGAAGGAATTCGAGGAAGCGTTCGAAAAAGCCTGCGAAAAGAACGGCGCGGGACGGATCGAAGCCGGATCCGAAAGAACGGATGCGGAGGACACGCCCGCGCCTGAAAAGGATTTACAGACCTCCTGTCACGCCGGGGAGAACGGCTGGTCCCTGCCCGTCTCGGACGTCACCTTCGACTTCGGGGACGAGGAGGGCGAATACGAGCTCTGCATGGTGAAGGACGGAAAGATCGTCACGAAGTTCCGGGGCAATCCAGACAAGTTCTTCCGCATTCAGCTGAACGGCATCGGCGGGTCCCTCCGGTCGGAGTTCGGCGTGACGGTGGAGGGCGACGTGAACGGCAGCGCGGAGAGCGGGCTCGAGATGAAGGTCTTCGGAAACGTCAACGGACCGGCGAACGCGGGGCTCGGCATGACCTGCGGGGACGTGGCCGGGAACGCCAACGCCGGGATGAGCCTGACCTGCGGCGTCGTCTCGGGCAGAACCTCCGCCGGAATGGGAGTCCGTCACGCATACGATGCGGGAGAGGATGCGCACGACGGCGAAACGCCCGCATTCACGGTGGACGGCGCGAACGTCACGATCAACGGGGACTACGACGGGGATCTCTCCACCGCGGCCGCCGTGACGGTCAACGGGGACGTGTGCGGGGATCTGACCTCCACCTATACCGTTACCGTCGGCGGAGACGTTGCGGGAGACGTGACCGTCGGGCATGACCTCACGGTCTGCGGCAGTATCGGGGGAGACGTCGGGAACGTCGGCGGAAGCCTCGAGGTCGGCGGAGACATCGGCGGGGACGTTTCGGGCCTGGGCGGAGATCTGACCGTTCAAGGCAGCGTCAGCGGAGATTTCTCGGGCTTCGCCTCTTCCACGGACGGAAAGAACGTCACCATCGACGGGAACTATGACGGCGACCTCTCGACCGCGGCCTCGGTGACGGTCAACGGGGACGTGAACGGTGACGTGGACGCAGGAGGCTCCGTCTCGGTCGGCGGGAACGTCTCGGGCGATATCGAAGCGGGCGGAAACGTCGAGGTGAACGGGGATCTCTCCGGGGACGCGGAAGCCGGGGGAGCCCTCACCGTCGGCGGGAACATCGGAGGAGACGCGGACGCCGGGACTTCCCTCTCCGCGGGAGGCGATATAGGAGGAGACGCGGACGCCGGAAGGGACATTTCCGTGGGCGGCTCGGCGGACGGCGAAATCGACGCGGGCGGCAAGGTCACGGTCGGCGGGGACGTGAACGGCGATATCGAATCGGGCGGAAACGTGCAGGTCGAAGGCGACGTCAACGGTTCCATCGACGCCGGCGGAAAAGTCGTCGTCAACGGGGATCACAACGAATAAAGGAATATAAAAACGCCCGTCCGAAGGTTCAGATCAGCCCCGGACGGGCTACTTTTATAGGAAGATAGATTTTCTGCGGCCGTGGGTCAGGATCCGCTTTCCGGACCAGTTTTCGGGGAGAATTTGTGTTTTTTCCGGAAAATCGTTATTTTTTGGGGGTCTCGCTCCGAACGGTTTTGTGTTGGATTTCTGCTTATTCCTCCGGCACCGTATTCACCCGCAGGGTCACGGTGGAGAAGGCGGGGACGGTGACGATACCGGTATAAGCTCCCTTCGCCCTTGCGAGCTTCACCCGCTCGGGATCCTCGTAGGTGTTGTGGGCGTGGGGATCGGAGGATGTGAGGGTGATGATCTCCGCCTCATTCGCCTCCGTCAGCCGGGACAGATCGAGCTTCACGTCCGCGGATCCGGTGACGCTCAGATTGGCGAGGGTGACGGTCAGCTTTCCGTCCTTCAACGACGCGCTGGCCGAGAGGTTCGGGACCGCGAATTTCTCCCTTGCGATTTCCCCGAGGCCGCCGGAAATCCGCAGAGCGTCGCCGCCCATGTGGTCCTTCATCATGTCGAAGACGTGATAGGTCGGGGTGGTGATGAAATGCTCCCCGCCCGCGAGGAAGAGGCAGTGGAGGTTGTTCACAAGCTGGGCCACCGTTGCCATTTTGACCTTTTCCGCGTTGTTGTTGAAGAGGTTCAGCGTCGCCGCGGCAACCATAGCGTCCCGCATGGTGGACTGCTGTTCGAAGAGGTTTCCGACGCCCTCCGGGTTGTTCGGCGCGGGTTCGATGCCGTATTCCTTCATGCGGGGGGAGGGTCCCGATCCGCCCGGATGCCAGCAGCCCCATTCGTCCACCACCAGCCGGGCGTGTTTCTCCATGCCGTAACCGACGACGAATCCCCAGTTGCGCTCGATGGCCCGTTCGAGATCCAGCGCCTGTCTCAGCTGCCGGTACCACTCCTCCTCGGTGAACGCGAGGGGATCCCCCGCCGACCCGCAGTAGAAGTGCAGGGACAGCCCGCTCATGATCCGGCTGGACGGCTCGATGACCCGGAGCACGTCGTTGGCCCAGTGCCAGTCATGGTGGTCGGCCCCGGAACAGATCAGCTGCGCCTTCGGATCGGCGTTCTCCATCACGACGGCGTATTTGCGGTATTCGTGGGCGTACATCTCGCCGGTCATGTTGCCCCCGCCTCCCCAGGTCTCGTTGCCGACGCCCCAGTATTTGACGCCGAAGGGCTCCCGCGCGCCGTTCTTCTCCCGTTCTTTTGCGAGGGTGGTGGTCCCGGCGGGGGAATTGCAGTAGTCCATCCAGTCGCGGATGGCGAGGGGGGTGAGGGAGGTGATGTTCGCGGCGATGTAGGGCTCCGCTCCGACGAGGCGGCAGAAGTCGACGAATTCGTGGGTCCCGACGGAGTTCGGCTCGTAGCGGCCGTCGGCGTTGCGCCACCAGTTGATCCGGGTGGGGCGGTTTTCGCGGGGTCCGATGCCGTCGCGCCAGTCGTAGGTCTCGGCGAAGCACCCGCCGGGCCAGCGGATCACGGGGGCATGGATCTGCCGCATTTTTTCGATCAGGTCGAGACGGAGCCCGCGGATGTTCGGGACCTTCGAATCCTCGCCGACCCAGATCCCGTCGTAGAACACGCCGCCGATGTGCTCGGTGAAGTGCCCGTAGATCTCGGGTTCGATGCGGGCGATTTTGTCGTCGCCGTGTACGGTGAGCGTGAACATGTCAAAATACTCCTTTCAGGTTCGGAAAATCAGTCCCCGACGGAGACGGCGAAGGCATAGACCGCCTCCCCGTCGATCCCGTCGTTGTACCAGGAGGGCCAGGTGCCGTTCACGACGAAGATCCCGGACTCCTCCGCAGGGAAAAGCGCCACGGAATTATCGGCAAACCGCGGGTCCTCCCCGCCGATGTTCCGCTCGTATTCGAACTGGACCGCTTCCTCCGATCCCGCCGGATAAAAGTCGACGGAAAAGATCGGCGCGCCGTGGTTCTTGTCGAAGAGGATCTGAAGGATCTCCCCGGCCTTCACGGGGATCGGGTCGAATTCGTATGCGAGGGGGGGAATGCTGTCGGCGATCTCGGATTTCCCGCTTTTCACCTGCGTCCAGCTGTAGCCGAACCGGACGGCGGGGATCTCTTCTCCGGATTCCGTCAGCACATAAATATCCGGCGGCTTGTCCGGAACGTCTCCGGGGACGAAGAACTTGTCGCAGGCGGCCGAAAAGAGGGCTCCGAAAACGAAGAGCAGGCATAGGAAAAGACGTCTCGCGCGTCCTTGTACCATAAAAACACCTCCCGGGGATTCATCTCCGTCCGCCGTCCGGGCCGGGATCCGGGGGAGCGGCATGACGGGATCAGGCATATCTTGGCTGTATCCGTCCTCAGTATACAACAATCGGCGGCAAATTTCAACCGTTTTTTTCGAGAACCCCTTGTTTTCTTCGCTTTCGTGTGCTAGACTATACTTGTCCTTATCCCCTCACGGAGGTGCCCGTATGATCCCTGCCTCCCGCAAAGATCTGACCGAAGCCATCAAATGGAGCAAAAAGAACAGCCCCGTCGCCTATCTCGTTTTTTCCATGAACGGGAAATGGGGGACGGCGAACGACAACGCGGTCAACATCGTAACTACTTTTAAAAAGCTTTGGCCGGCCGCCCGTTCCCACATCCGGGCGCAGGCGAGGATGAACCCGACCGGCCGTCTCAGACTCGGAGATCTTTCGGTCGCCTATCCGAATCAGCGGGTGCACAAGCAGATCGTCGACGACTTTTTCTCCCTGCTCTTCTTCATGAACAAGTACCTCGACGAAGCGGAGGAATTCGCGTTCATGGAGTCCTTCAGCCGGGATCTCTTGGACCTTTTCGTCTGGGACCGGGACAACGAGGATATCTGGATCGGATCCGTCCTGTACGCGGCGGACAAGCAGGAACACTGCGAGGAAGCGGAGCGGATGTACGACGCCCTAGGCCGGGAAAGCGAGAAGATCGCGGCGCTCTATTCCCTCTCCCTGCTCCAGCGGTGCGACACGGACAGAGCCGCGAAGATCCTCGAGCCCTACCGGAACAGCGAGGACGAGACCGTCCGCCAGAGGATCAGTCTTCTCGACCGTCTCCGCGCCGTGCGGGGGGAAACGACTGCGTAAAAATATATATTCAGGACCGGAAGACTGCTCCCGCTGGGGGGAATCTCCGGTCCTTTTTTGTTGTTCGGTTTCGCTCATACTATTCTTGCTCTAAAAAGCTAACTATATGGGTTTTGATCGCTCTCCGTAGAGTGCGAACGACGGGGTGGGAATGCCATATATACAAACATGACACGGGCCATCCCA